>NZ_DBGB01000007.1:0-68354 GCF_002295765.1 Sphingobacterium sp. UBA865
GTAGTTCATAGGCCGGATACGTTATAGCAGCATTAGATCAGCTGTCTTCCAAACATCCTGTATATGGATTTCGAAACTATATGCCTACCTGCGTATATAAGGTAAGCCATGGAACAATAAAAAAGTATGCAGAGTATATAAGCTGCTTAATATGAACAAGAAGCGACGTGGCAAACGTCGGCTACCTACTCCGGAGAAACAACCTTTGGAACAAAGCTCAGCTTAATCAAAAATGGAGCATGGACTTTATGAGCGATAGCTTGGCCAGCGGAAACAGGTTTAGAACCTTTAATGTGATGGATGACTGTTCCCGTGAGATATTGTGTATCGAAATAGCTACTTCAATTTCTTTTTTGCGGGTAACTCGGACACTTAAACAAATCATAGACTGGCGAGGCAAGCCGCTCTGTCTACGCGCAGATAAATGGTCCCGAATTCACCAGTCATCATTTTGAGCTCTGGTGTAAAGACCAAGGCATCGCTATTCAATTTATCCAGCCCGGTAAACCTATGCAGAACGGTTACATCGAACGGTTACATCGAAGTTATCGAAGAAATTTTGGATGCTTATTAATTTTTTAACTTGTCAGAAGTAAGAGAACATACCCAGGCATGGATGGATGAATACAATAATAACAGACCCCATGAAGGTCTTGGGAATCTTACACCAACGGAATTATCAAAAAATATTAGGCACAAACAACAAATAAATCAATTAGTAACGTAAATTAGAAAAGTCCAATTCCAGCTGTCGGAAAAATGGATACTTACAATACAATAAAGCAATTCAGTGAATCTACCATTTTTAGGCCTTAATCATTAAAATAGAAAAATATGCACAACAAAGAGTATAAGAATTTAGTTAAGAACCCAATTTTTAATATAAAAATACACATCTATCATCCTCATAAATCATTTAGGGAGATGCGTCAGGAGCTTGATAAAAACATTACCAATTTATCTAACAATCAATATAGTGATTACCCGCAGTTTAATAATACATACAACTTTTTAAATTGGTCATTAGCAAGAAAGATGTCTTATTCAGGTCAATATCGAGCTTATATCGTAAATTACATTGAGCAAGAGGGTTCATTAATAATTTCTTTCAGTATCATAGTTATAGGTTTAATTAATAATTATGGTTCTTTGAGGAGCGCTATAGACTATTTTTTAAGTGATATAGAAGGGGATATATCCCATACGTTAAGACTACAAGATCCAAATTACAGGATCAATAGTATAATAGATGAAAAATGGATAAATTCTTCTTCACAAGAACTTGGAGCAACGAATAGAGGAATAACGACAATTACAAATCAGACCTCAACCAAACTATTTATAATAATATCAATTGCTGTATTATTTGCTGTTTTAAGTTCATTTTATTCGTACGAAGCAGCAAATAATAAAAATGAATTGAATGCTGGAGATATTCGCAAAATTATTCAAGAAGAATTAAGAAATCAAAGAATCGATGAACATATCTATCTCCAAAAACAAAATGGAAATGAAATAATATCGTTATCTAAAGAAACAAAAAATATCGGCAAGTAGCGTTAAATTTTCATACTTTACAGTATATATTTAGATTATTATCTATATACACGTTCAAATCTGTTTTAAAGATAGCCAAAAACCCCTATATTAGCCAATAATTGTCAAGTCAAATTTCAAACAATAAAATCATGATTGGAGAAAAGATCAGGAAACTGCGTGAAGCGAACAATATTCTCATCAGGCAGCTTGCTGCTCAGCTGGATATAGATACAGCTTTATTAAGCAAGATGGAACGTGGTGACCGCTTTTTCAGGAAAGAGGATCTTACTAAAATTGCAAATATTTTCCAAATTTCCGAGCAGGAACTGTTGATCTTGTGGCTGGCGGATCGTGTTCTTAAAACAGTGGAAACGGAATCGCATCAAAAGGAAGCATTGGAACTGGCATTGAAGACAATTAAATAACCTTAATAGAATAGCGAAATGAGTGTAGACAAATTGGATATGCAATCAGCAAATTTAGTGAATCAGAATATAGAAAAATTAGCGGAGTTGTTTCCTAACTGCGTGACTGAAAGTGGTACAGGAAAGGCTATAGACTTTGATTTATTACGACAAGAATTAAGTCATGCCGTTGTGGAAGGTAATAAAGAACGTTACCGACTGGAATGGCCAGGTAAGAAGGAAGCTATTGTCACAGCGAACTTACCTACAACGAAGACGCTACGCCCTATTCGCGAGGATTCTGTCGATTTTGACAATACCGAAAACATCTATATTGAGGGCGACAATCTGGAAGTGCTTAAACTATTGCAGGAAAGTTATCTAGGAAAGATCAAGATGATCTATATCGATCCCCCTTACAATACAGGGAAGGATTTTGTGTATAAAGACAATTTTGCAAAAGATACTCAGGAAGAGCTTTTTGAAGGTGGACAAAAAGATGAGCACAACCAGCGCTTGGTTGTCAACCCTGAAACTGCAGGTCGGTACCATTCTGATTGGTTAAGTATGATGTATCCAAGGTTGAAATTGGCTCGAAATCTTCTGAAAGAGGACGGTGTAATTTTTATTTCTATCGATGATAATGAGGTACATAATTTGAGGAAGATTTGTGATGGTATATTTGGAGAAATTAATTTTATTGGAAGCCCAATATGGCAACATAGCCTTCAACCCAAAGGATATACTGGGAAATTCTCAGTACATCATAACTATACTCTGATCTACTCAAAGAGTGATTTGTTCCAACTCGGCTCACTGCAAAGAACAGAAGAGCACAATGTCAATTACAAAAACCCTGATAATGACCCGAAAGGGAAATGGAGAGCAGGTGATGTTAGAAATGCCTTATACAGGCCAAATCTAATTTATGATTTGGTTACGCCTTCCGGAAAAATCATTTTACCTCCTGAAAATGGCTGGAGATGGAGCAAGGAAACTATTGTACAAAAGATTGCCAGTAAAGAAATTATCTTCAATGAAGATGAAACAAAAATCACACGGAAAATTTACCTGTCTGAGTTAGATGGTAGAACACCAGAGACGATTTGGTTTGGAAAGGACGTTGGAACTACAAGAGATGCTACATCGGAATTGAAAACATTGTTCGATGGCAAAACTCCATTTGATACCCCAAAGCCTACAGGTCTACTCACCAGAATAATGGAAATTTCTGCATTAGAAAATGGAGATATAGTATTGGATTTTTACGCTGGTAGTTCAACCTTAGCCCAAGCAACTATGTCCTATTGTGCCAAACATAAAATACACTTGAACTATATCAACGTCCAAATAAGCGAAATTATTGATGTAAATACTCCGCCGGGTAAAGTATCGCAAGAATTGGGATTGCATACCATGACGGATTTAGGCAAAGAACGTATCCGTCGAGCAGCTAATAAAATCAAAGAAGAAACTGGTGCTGAAATAGATTACGGATTTCGGGTGTACCGGTTGGATGATAGTAATATGCAGGAAGTATATTATAAACCTCAAGAATATACACAAGCGAATCTGGATCTGTTTGCAGATAATGTAAAATCTGACCGAACAGCAGGTGACCTTCTGGCACAAGTCATGCTCGACTGGGGACTTCCATTGAGTTTGAAGATTGAACGATTGGAAATTGTAGGAAAGGAAGTTTTCCGCGTTGCTGAAGATTCATTATATGCATGTTTCGATAAAGGACTTGATGAGACATTTGCCAAAGAAATAGCAAAAGATAAACCTTTACGTGTGGTCTTTAGGGATAACGGATTTAAGGATGACACAGCGAAGGTCAATGTCAAGCAATTGCTGAAGCAATTGAGTCCAGAAACTGAAATGAAGGTGATCTAATGAAAAATGCAGCAGAATTAATTCAACAGCTCAATCACACCGATGAGTGTAATTGGATAGAAGCTAAGCGCGGAAGTGCTATTGATCGATCCATATTGGAAAGCGTGTGTGCCTTCTCCAACGAACCAGGTCTGGGAGGTGGTTACATTTTGCTTGGTGTAGAAAAGGAAGAGTTATCTTTATTCCCAACTTACTATGCCTCTGGGGTAGAACAGTCAGATAAAATACAGCTTGACCTGAGCTCGCAGTGTGCGTCGATGTTTAACCAATCCATTCGCCCTATTATACATGTCGAATCTGTCGACGGAAAAAATGTTATCGTAGCTTATGTGCCAGAGCTTCCGAATGGACAGAAACCAATCTATTTTAAAAGTGAGAAGTTACCTCACGGAGCTTATCGCCGTATAGGATCTTCAGACCAACGCTGTACAGACGATGATCTGTTTGTATTCTTTAATAAAGAAGATAGTTTAGATAGTACTTTGGTAGGCGGTTCTTCTCTCGATGATATTAGTGAAGAAGCTCTTGCATTATATAGACAGCTTCGTAGTAAGGTAAATTCTTTTGCGGAAGAACTGCAGTACAATGACGAAGATTTACTCTATTCATTAGGGTGCATCCGAAAAGAAAAAGGAGAAATCCAATTGACATACGCAGGCTTACTGCTTTTTGGAAAACGAGTAGCACATCGCCGGCTGTTGCCTATGGTCCGTGTGGATTATATACGGGTTCCGGGTAATGAATGGATGGAAGATCCCGAAAATAGGTTTACCACTATTGACATGCGTGGTTCGCTTTTAGAGATGGTGCAACGTGTTTTTAGTCAGATTACGGATGACCTTCCAAAAGGCTTTATTCTTCCTGAAGGCGAACTACAAGCCGAAAGTAATGGACTGCCTACTCGTGTCCTTCGTGAGGCTATTGTCAACGCATTGATCCATAGAACTTATCGGGAGAACCAACCTATACAGATTATCCGCTATGGTAACCGCATCGAGATTAAGAACCCTGGCTTTTCCTTAAAACCGGAGGATAATTTGGGAGAACCGGGCTCGAAGAGCCGAAACCCATTTATTGCAGCTGTATTCCATGAAACTAACTTGGCGGAGACCAAAGGTTCGGGAATACGTACGATGAGGGCTTTGATGGAAAAAGCAAACCTTTTACCACCGACATTTGAAAGTGATCATGGTCGTAACCAATTTGCCGTCCGTTTACTTCTTCATCACTTTTTGGGAGTTGATGATGTACAATGGCTCTCGACATTTGAAAATTATTCACTAAATGAAGATCAGAAACGTGCGTTAATTTTTACTCGGGAAGTCGGTGCTATAGATAATTCTTCGTATAGACAGCTTAACGGTGTAGATATTCTCAAAGCCAGTAGTGATCTTAGGGATATGCGTATTAAAGAATTACTAACTCAAAAAGGCAAAGGTAGAGCTACCTATTATGTTGTCGGGAAAAACTTTGTCGCCGGAGATGGAGCAGAAGATAGTAAACCACCTGTAAGCGTTAGTGTACCAGTTGATGATCTTGAAATACCAATTCTAGGAGATAGTGAACCACCTCTAGCTGACAGTGAACTACCTCTAACTGATAATGAACTACCTCCTAATACACAAGGTACAATATCTGAGAATATATTAAAGCGTCTGCCTCAAGAACTGATAAATGAAATACCAGTTTATACAAAGCGTATACAAGACAAAACCTTGTTAGCAGATTTTATTTGCCGACTTTGTGAAGCAGATAGTTTTCAGCTACATGAGCTTTCTACTATACTCAACAAAACAGAAAAATACCTCTTGTCTAATTTTATAAAACCTCTTCGTGAGAAAGGAATACTGGAATACACAATCCCAGACATGCCAAATCATTTCAAACAGGCTTACCGTGCCGTCAAAAAATAAGCTGAAACATGAAATTACAATTTAAAGAACAGGACTTTCAGATTCAGGCGGCCAAAACCGTGGTCGATTGTTTTCAAGGACAACCGCTGAAAACGAATCGATTTACCCTTGAACGGAGCCGCGAGCTTATCCGAAAAGCAAAACACGCTGCAAGCGGTGCTATACAGACCTCGGCCTTTGACCATGAAATTCTTGAAGATATTGGTTATCGAAATAGCTTAATTCAGATAGTAGATAATCAGATTCTCGAAAATATACAGGAGGTACAGCGGGGACAGGGACTGAGCAAAAGCCAAAGCATTGAACGCCCTAAAGGTGTGAAGCTTGGCTATAACCTGACCATAGAAATGGAAACGGGTACAGGTAAGACGTATACCTATATTCGTACAATGTATGAGCTAAACAGACATTATGGATGGAGTAAGTTTATTGTAATAGTACCAAGCATTGCTATCCGTGAAGGTGTGTATAAATCATTTCAGGTGACGCAGGATCATTTCCAAGAGCTATACGGACATAAGATCAATCCATTTATCTATAATTCCGGTAGACCACAAGATATAGAGAGTTTTGCTTCCGACAACCGCATATCAGTTATGATTATCAACACGCAGGCCTTTAACGCTAGTGGTGCGGATGCACGTCGTATCTATATGGAGCTTGATCAGTTCGGAACGCGTAAGCCTATCGATATCCTTGCACAGACCAATCCAATCTTGATCATCGACGAGCCTCAATCCGTAGATGGAGAGAAAACACTGAAAAGCATGCAAGATTTCAATCCGCTATTTACCTTACGCTATTCGGCTACGCACAAGGTAGAATATAATAAGGTATTTCGGCTAGATGCTCTCGATGCTTACCACCAAAAGTTGGTCAAAAAAATCCAGGTGAAAGGAATTAACCTAAAAGGTTCGACGGGCACAACGGGCTACCTCTATCTCGAACAAATTAGCCTGAGTACAACGAAGCCGCCATTTGCGGTAGTAGAGTTTGAAGAACGGTCAGGAGATGGAGTGAAAAAAGTTCGCAGAAAATTAGCCGAAGGTGCTAATCTTTACGAACTATCTGGTAACCTTCCCGTCTATAAAAATCATACAATTACAGAGATAAACGGGTATCTCAATAAAATAGTCGTCAATGGTGAGGATATTTATCCCGGAGATATCGTGAACGACAAAGATGAATTGGCATTCCGCAGGGTACAGATTAGGGAAACGATCTTATCGCATCTTCAAAAAGAAAAACAACTTTTTGATAAGGGAATTAAAGTATTGAGCTTATTCTTCATCGATTCGGTGGAGAAATATCGTATATACGATGGTAATGGTGAAAAAGAACTTGGTGAATATGCCCAAATATTTGAGGAGGAATATAATAAGGTACGTAATGACTTTTTGGACCTATTCCAGCAAGATTATAATGACTACCTAAAAGATACCGATCCAAGTCAGGCACACAAAGGCTATATGCCACCCAACTATTTTGATTATCTACAGCGTGATGATGCAGGCAAGATACATGAGGGCTACTTCTCCATAGATAAGAAAGGAAAATCTATAGACCCATCGCTAAAACGTGGCAAAGAAGATTCTGACGATATATCGGCTTACGATCTGATCATGAAGGACAAAGAGCGTTTACTCAGTTTTGAGGAACCTACGCGTTTTATTTTTTCCCACTCCGCATTGAAAGAAGGTTGGGATAATCCCAATGTCTTCCAGATATGCGCTCTAAAGAGTGCAGAAACCGGAAGCCAAACCAGGCGTAGACAAGAAGTTGGGCGGGGTATGCGTTTGTGTGTGGATAAACGTGGAGTGCGCCAGGACTTTGAACTCATTGGTGAGCAAGTTCATGAGGTCAACAAACTAACCGTTATTGCTTCGGAAAGCTATGAAGCCTTTGCTAAAGGCCTACAAACAGAGATAGCAGCTACACTGGCTGATCGGCCACAAAAAGCTGAAATAGAGTATTTCGTTGGTAAGGTGGTCGTCAATGAACATGGTGAATCGCGGCGATTGACTGAAGATGACGGAAAAAAGCTCAACAAACTACTTTATAAGCACGATGTGATTGATGAAGATGATAAGATTACCGCTGAAGGACAAGAACTGATTGAACAAGGCAAAATACCATTGCCAGAGCAACTGGAGTCCTATCGAAAATCGATTATCCAATTGCTCCAATCAATTTATACAGGAGAGTCCTTCAAACCTGAAGACGAACGGCAGACGATCGTTTTGCAGACCAACCCGAATTTCAAAAAGAAAGATTTTCAGGCGCTTTGGGATAAAATTAATCTCAAAACAGTCTATGAAGTTCGCTTTGATACAGAGAGATTAGTTTACGAAAGTAAAACACTGATCAACGCCAAATTGCACATTAGCACGCGAATGTATGAAGTGAAAACCGGAGAACTGGAAGATGGTACAAAAGAACAGATGGCGCAAGGATTATTAATCCGAGAATCAAAACGGCAATATATGAAGTTAGATAATAACTTGTATACAAACGCACTGTATGATATTGTTGGCGAGATCGAGCAAAAAACAAATCTTACCCGGCGTACCATAGTGGATATCCTTAAATCTATACACGAGGAAAAATTCCTAATGCTCCGTCGAAACCCGGAGGAATTCATTGCGAAATGCAGTAAATTGATCAATGAGGCAAAGGCCAAGCTGATCATCAATAATATTGTGTATCATAAACTGGAAGATAGGCATGATGCGAAAACAGTATTTACAAATGATAAGTCTGCTTTGCGAAATTCAGATCTTCTGAAAAAACATATTTATGATTACCTGACTTCGGACTCTAAAATAGAAGCCGATTTTGCAGAAGCTTTGGAGAACAGCTTAGAAGTAGTTGTGTATGCTAAATTGCCTAAGAGTTTTTATATCTCTACGCCGGTATCAAATTACAGTCCGGACTGGGCAATCGTATTTGATAAAGACAAGGTACGTCATATTTACTTTGTTGCTGAAACCAAAGGTTCTGATTCGGATTTGGATTTGCGCGAAATCGAAAAGCTTAAGATTCATTGCGCCCAGGAACACTTTAAAGAGATCAGTGGCGGTGTTGTGAAATTCGATACAATAAGTAATTACGGTAAATTGTTGGACATAGTTCAGGTTATATAGCCTATGCAACTCATCGATAATATCAACAAACGCCTTGGTGACGACCTACGGCAACAGATTCAACGAGGAAGTAGATTGAGTATAGCCGCGTCTTCCTTTTCGATCTATGCTTTTGAAGCCCTTCGGAAGGAACTAGGCGAAATCGATGAGCTCCGCTTTATATTCAGTTCGCCTACATTCGTAGAAGAAAACTTAAAGAAAGAAGTCCCCAAGTTTTTCATCCCCCATCTACACAAGGAGGCTAACCTTTGTGGTGGAGAATTTGAACTTCGGCTCAAGAATCAGCTTAATCAACGTGCTATTGCACGGGAATGTTCAAAATGGGTAAAAGACAAGGTTCGGTTTAAATCGAATCGGCATTTTCATCAACCCTTACATGGAATGATACATGTGAAGAACAGTGCAGAGGATTCAGTCAATTATGCGCATATTGGAGGCTTTACGACGGCTGATTTAGGATTTACACATAAAAAAGGCTTCCCTACCCTGATTCAAAAAACAAACTATCCAGATAGTGAAGCTTATCTGGAATGGTTTGATCAGGTGTGGAAAAACGAAGAAGATCTAAAAGAAGTAACCGAGCAAGTGCAAAGCTATTTTGAGACAGCTTATAAAGAGAACAGTCCCGAGTTTATCTATTTCATTACGCTATACAATATTTTTAATGATTTTCTTGAAGACCTTTCCTTGAATACATTGCCTAATGATCAAATTGGTTTTAAAGATACGTTAATATGGAGCAAGCTCTACAATTTTCAACGTGATGCTGTAATAGGTGCCATTAACAAGCTTGAAAAATATAGCGGCTGCATTTTAGCGGATAGTGTAGGCTTGGGCAAAACCTTCTCTGCTTTAGGGGTGATCAAATACTACGAAATGCGGAATAAGGATGTTCTGGTATTGTGTCCAAAAAAATTAGAAGCGAACTGGAATGTCTACCGTCATAATGACAAGAACAATTTTTTGGCAGCGGACCGCTTCCGGTATGATGTATTATTTCATACAGATCTCAGTCGCGACCAAGGTATGAGCAACGGTAGAAGTTTGGAAAATGTCAATTGGGGGAATTATGGTTTGGTGGTCATTGACGAATCTCATAATTTCAGAAATAACAATCCATATTCAGACCGGGAAAATCGATATCAGAAGTTATTGCGTAAAGTGATTAAGGAAGGAATCGAGACAAAGGTCCTTATGTTGTCCGCAACACCTGTCAACAACCGTTTTGCGGATTTACGGAATCAATTAGCATTGGCGTACGAGGGGGAAGCCGCCATTATAGATCAAAAATTGGATACCAAAAGCTCCATAGAGCAGGTTTTCAGAAAAGCACAACAAGCTTTCAATACCTGGAGTAAATACGATACGGCATATCGTACAACTGAACATCTATTGGAGATGCTTGACTTTGATTTCTTCGAGATATTGGATTCATTAACCATCGCACGATCGAGAAAGCACATTACTACCTATTACGACATCAGTGCTATCGGTAAGTTTCCGAAGCGAAATGAGCCACTCGCAATTCAAAGCCCTTTAACGGAGGATGGACATATCACCTACGTGCAAATAGCAGAAAGTCTGACACTATTAAATCTTTCGGTCTACACGCCATTGAATTACATTCTCGACAGCAAGTTGGATTATTATCGATCGCTGTACGATAAGGAAGTTCGTGCGGGAGCGAGCAAATTATCACAAAAAGATCGGGACAATAGCTTACGTATTCTGATGCGTATTAACCTTTTAAAGCGGTTAGAGAGCTCTGTTGATTCATTCCGTATCACGCTTCAAGGTATTATCGGTTTAATTGAGAAAACACAAAAGACTATCAAAAATGGTGTAAAATTAGATGATGAGGGTATACAGGCAAGAATTGAAGACGAAAATTTTGACTGGGACTCCGATTGGGGTGATGAGGAATACTTTATTGGTAAAAAAATCAAAGTCCATGTTGCCGACATAGATGTTTATCGTTGGCAAGAAGATTTGCAGGATGATCTAAAGCTACTACGAAGTATCTGGAATAGCATTGAGCTTGTCCGTGGAAATAACGATTACAAACTTCGTCAGCTTCTTGAATTATTAGAAGGAAAAATAAACCATCCTTTTAATGGTCAGAATAAAAAAGCGATTGTCTTTACCGCTTTTGCAGATACAGCAAATTATCTGTACGAGCATATTGAAACTCATTTTAAAAATAAATATGGCATCAATACAACGCTCATTACTGGATCGAGAAAAATCAGTTCAGCAAAAACTATACCTTCGGATTTGAATCCATTACTCACTTGCTTTTCTCCGATATCAAAAGGAAAATCTCAGTTATATCCACAGATAAATGAAGAGATTGACATTCTGATTGCAACAGACTGCATTTCGGAGGGACAAAACCTACAGGACTGTGATTATCTAGTCAACTATGACATTCATTGGAATCCAGTGCGTATCATTCAACGATTTGGCCGGATCGATCGTATTGGATCTAAAAATGATACGATAACACTTGTCAATTTTTGGCCAGATGTGACGCTGGACGCCTATATCAATCTAAAGCAAAAAGTAGAGAGCCGTATGCTGATTTCGAATATGTCAAGTACGGGAGATGACAACATCTTGAACGCTAGAGAGCAAGATCTAGAGTACAGAAAGATACAGCTTCAAAAGCTGAAAGATGAAGTAATTGATCTCGAAGATCTTCGAGAGGGCGTAGATATCACAGATCTTGGATTAAACGATTTTCGGGTGGATCTTTCCAATTATTTTAAACTGTATGGAACATTAGATCATATTCCCGAAGGACTACATGCTATTGTTCCTTCTGATGACATGTTGCCGGCAGGTACCATATTTGTCCTGAAGAATATAAATTCGTCGGTCAACATCAATAAAGCTAATCGTTTACATCCATACTACCTGGTATATATCTGTTCGGATGGACTACTTCATCTGAAGCACGTAGAATCTAAAAAGATACTCGATGCCATGCGCAAGCTATGCAAAGGTAAAACGGAACCGATAACCGATCTTTGTAAAGCATTGAATGAAGAGACAGATGAATACCATCGAATGGATAACTATTCACGCTTATTAAAAGATAGTATCAGCTCCATTATCCAAGCAGAAGAAGAAAAAGAAATACATAGTCTATTCCGATCAGGCGGCACCACTACATTGATGGATAAAATAAAGGGATTGGAAGATTTTCAATTAATCACTTTTTTAATTGTCCGCTAATGGTCGATCTTTTTAATTTACCGATCAGTACAGCCTACGGGAAAATTATCCCAAAGAATTCTTTTGACCGCTTTACATCGAATAAGCAAAAACAGTGGTTTACAAATTTGATCAGTAAAATTTCCTGGACACATAAATTGGCGCCTTCAACAATAAATCTGTCCGGTAAGTATTTCACGGAAATCCAGATCATACATATTGAACTAAAACAGGAGAAGCGAATATCAGAATTACTCGCTGTTATCAACAAAAGTGTTCCTTACGGCGTCATATTTGTCGTGCAATATGGCGACCGATTTTATTTATCTGCCTCAGCCAAACATCCACACCCTACTCGTATTGATTCTTATGTCTTGGATTGGGAATTCTTTTCAGAATGGTTCGTGGCAAAAGACAGCACCTTCCAGTTGAATTTGAAAGAAAGCCTAGATGCTATTTTCTTTGATTTTTGTAAGCAGCTATCTCCTTTTGTATCGAAAGAAGTGAATTCTATGGCTGAGCTTGTCGAAAAGAGTTCAAAACTCTTTAAAATTCGGAAAAAAATTAACATACTACGATCGGCTATATCTTCCTGCGAGCAGTTTAATAAAAAAGTCGAGTTGAATTTACAGCTTAAGAGGTTGGAAGATGAGATGACTGCGATGGTATTTTAATCTTAAGCGGTTAATTATTATTTTCATCCTATACAGGGGATCCTAACATTCAATTTCCAAACTTTATGATAAGCTGAGATTGGTTGCCTTTTTGATTTAATATTTTCTAGTGTCAAATTTTCTACCCCATCAATATCTGGATAGATTATTAGACAATCAATATTACTATCATCATTATCTGAAAGCTCCAGTTTTGCTCTTACCTGTTTCAGCCGAGCATATCCAGCAACCTGTCTAATATCGGCATGGACCAACCCATGATTATAATGCAATTTATACTTAGCATCAATAATACAGTGGAAACCAAGATGCGTTATAAGAATATCCAGCGCATTTCCATAGGTGGAAAACTGGTAAAGTATTTTATTCCGCTCTTTTGGATTAGCTTTAATAAGCTGTGAGTAGACATATAGCTCAAATAATCGAGGCATATCTATCCAAAATGGTGGTGTTTCTATTAACTTGTTGGTAGCCTTTGAAATATTATATGAAAAGCGCTTTAGTATAAAGTGCCCGATCCTGACTGCTTCCTTATATTCTTTAAAAAATGGATTATACTTGATGTGCCGAACTTGATTTTCATCGTTCAGATCTGTGATCTGATCAAAAGTTGGACGGCAGTAGTCGATAAGTTCCCGGATCGTATTATCATTTTGCTGAAAAAAAGTTGGATTATTCTCTACATATTTAGATGCAAATTGCATTACTTTTTTGAGAAACTGATTTTCAGGATTATCTACTCCAAAAACCTGATATTCACAGTTGGTCTTTGTATGACGGTTCTTTAAAAGATTTTGCTTAATATGCTGGCTGACAAGTATTTTTCCTTTTACTTTGTTACTTAAATTTTCTTGAACTTTATAATAGGATTTCTTCAATCCCTTTCGAACAATCTGACTTAGTATCTGTAAAAACTGCACGACTAAAAAGGGAGTAAGTCTATCATCCTGTTGATTGATTGTGATGTTTGGCGCCTCCCAATCAATCAATACCAAATCTCCACATTCTTTGCTAGCTTGCTCATCGGTCATAACATCCATAAGCATAGCTAAATAATTTACCTCAGGACCGATCTTATCCCATGTGCTTAGAACCTTTTGAGCTTGATTATCTAACTTATCTATCTCCTCTTCTTTAACCGGATCTAATTCTGCCTGCTTACCAAAGTAATCAAAAATGGCAACATTAATTTTAGGTTCAACATAAATATAACGTTGACTGGCAATTACCCAGTCAACGCCAATATAATAATCAGCCTCAAAATCAACTTTTTTTTCGCCAATAAGCTTTTTATAGGGATAGATTTTCTTCCCTCGATGCTTCTTAAATATTCTGATATTGCTAGCACATAATTGTTCAAAGACCGTCTTATTGACTTTTAATCTATCATCATAGAACTCACCTCCCCCTTCTTCACAAAGAGTTAAAGAAGTCTTCTTATGCTCGCTTATTAGTATTCCCATCGCAATTAAACAGAGGCAGTAAGTTTTTCTATCTCGGTTAACGCATCTTCTTTCAATATACCATCTTTTATATATTCTAATAAAATAGGTTTGATTTCATACTTTAAACGAATATCCATAGAACCTTTTTCTTTACTCTTATCCATAAAATAGGAGTGTCCTAACCACACGTCTTCCGGACGGAAATCATTAGAAATGTACTTAGAGGGTTCAATTTTATGAGTTAATAACGAATAATCTTTATCTTTCTGGTAATCTTTGATAAACAATTTTGACACCTGCTCAAATAATCCTTCATCAAATCTAATTTCACCATCTCGTTTTAAATTCTTTGGCAAGATATCGACAAAGGCAAATCGTCTTCTAATTGCATAATCAATATGCCCAACCGATCGATCTGCGGTATTCATAGTGCCAATAATATAAAGGTTTTGAGGTAAACACAAATCATAGTTCACCTCTTTGCTTCCATCAACTAACCCATAAATGCTCTGAACTATTTGTATCCTTTTGTTTTCTTCTGAATCTTCGGGTCTATACCTATATTCTAATGCGTAAATTAGTTCGCCCAGGACTGACGACAAATTAGCTCTATTTATCTCATCAATGATTAAGACAAATTTGGAAAGAGGATTTAATAGTGCTTTTTCAATAAGTAATCCCAAGGTTTTATTTTCTACAATATACTCTATATTTCCTTCCGAAGATTTGGCTGAAATACCTCTTACAAAATCTTCATAAGTATATGAAGGATGAAACTGGATAATAGTTGTTTCATTTTTAAACTTAATCTCCTGCTCTTCTATTAGTAACACATCTCCACCGACTCCCAATCGACCAAAAAGATAATGCATAATCTCATAAGTGGTTATATCAACATCGGCGTTATCTATGATATTCTTAAAGAATTCATTAATCATTTTGTTCTTTTCAATTGGATTAGTATCACTGCTTGGGATATTAAAAACCTTAATAATATTATTGATAGCCTCCTCTCCGTTAACTGGAAAGTACTCATCTGGATAATAACTATTTAATATTTTTAAAATAAATCCTGAACCAAAAAGCAATGATGCCCTTTCAGTTTTTCTATCATTTACTAATTCACTCAAAGCAATTGGAATAGCTTGAAAACCGCCGAAGTTATCTAACTTTCGACTCGATATATAATCCTGCTTTTCTTTACTGAAATACATATGGTAATTACTGGAATTACCAGGGAAGTACTTTCCAAGCTTTTGTAAACCGCGCTCAATCCACCAGCAAAAACTATTGTTATCTCCTGTTCCGATAGAATATTCTTCCTTAGTAATGCTACTTAAAGATTCTTTCGGAAATGCTCTATAAAAATTATCCCGCATTTCCGCGTAATGTTTTAATTCTGAAACCCAATGATCCTCCCGCACATATGAAGCTATGTAATCCTTAAACAAATCCATAGGTGTTTTTTTTATGGTTCCATTAGAGATTCTCGTCGCAATTTCTTTCGCTAGTCGAGTTTTACCAGTCCCCGGAGGCCCTTGGAGTATAATTTGTCTTTTATACTCTAAAAGCCCCATAAGCTCATTCATATTTCCTTCTTTCATCGTTGTTACATAATCTTTATAGAGGTTATCAATATAGGAATAGGCAATTTCATTTTCGACTGGCATCAATGTTTTAGGAAGGTACCATCCTTCACCGTATATTGTTTTATCATCATAAATATCCAAAACATCTACTGCTGCGAAATAGTCAAACCATATATAATCATCTTTCAGATCCGGATCGATCCCTTTAGGGTTTTCTTTCACCCTCACCAAACCTATAACGGTACCTCCATGTCTGACAAGTACCAAATCTTCTTTTTTGATCTTACAAAATTGCTGCACCGGATCGCCACTGCAACCTATTATATTTCTTTTCAAAATTTCCTTTATATCCGATACAGTCCACTCCTTATGATCTGCAGGATGCAATTGCATATGCCAATAATTCACAATAATTTTTCAAATAGGTTAAATAGCCTGTTTCACTAAACTCATGATATATTCAAGATTTTCGGTATCCTTTATAGAAATCTGATAGTAGCCCCGCCCCCATTTTGTCTTATCGGTCATAGGAGCTCCTAATTTTCGTAGATCTGAGAAACTACAATTCTGTGTATTGATATAAAGTTTTAATTCCTGTGACTGCACTACAATATCAGCGATTATTCTAGTACCTTTTTCAAAACTTATATATAGTTTTTTGGGAGTTACGTTAATATCTGCAGTAAGATTAATTATCCCTGACTTAAAAACTTCATAAAGCTCTTTCACAAGTTCTGACTTGTTTTTTAGATGATCCTCTTCTGTATATACTTTTATCTCACTGACAACTTTTGCAATAGGTGTATCTTCCTTTTGCTGCACTTGTTTAATACTTGGAGCAGCTTTTGATTTTTTCACTGGGTTAACAACTACAATTCCCCCTTCATATTGCTTGATTTCCCATAGCTCAATGGGCAGATCTTTGAAGTTGGATGCTTGCTTCTGAAAATCAGTGAAAGAAGGAGATACAAATATTACTCTAGATTGAGACCAATCTACATCGGTCCGTTTTAAGTTTCCTTGTTGAGATTCATTATACTCTATTATAAACTCAGCTTTATTCTCCAGCATAAGGTTAAGGTAAGACACACCTTGGTCAACCACAGAATAATTCCTCTCCCGTTTATATTCGATAATTACAAAAGCTTTAGATTCAAGGTCAAATGCCAAAGTATCAAAACGCTGTGCTTTAATTATAAATTCTGACTTAATAAGTCTCAACCCTGTAATAGATTCTAGGTTATCTTCAAAAATATTTTGAATATCTTTTTCCAATCGGAAAGGTATTTCATCAAGGGAGGATAAGTGTTTTTTGGTTTGAATATATAGCTGCATCCACCAATATAGTCAATTATTATAATAATCAATTGAGGCTATATAAATTTTCGTTAGAAAACTTTTTAATGATCAATATTTACTCTTGTTATTATTGCTTTGTACGAAAAAGTAAGTGAGCTATTTAATATGCTGTAGTCAAAGTCATCGACCATAAAAGTCTAACAGAAAGATGAAAGAAGAGTATCATAAATCTTTACAGCATACATTCTAAAAGCTAAGCTGATATGCAGAACATTAAGTTAAAGAGGAAAAACGTGCGTTTCTTAAAAGTATTTGATTTTCTATAATGCTGTTGTTTTTAATTCTTACACAAACTTAGGCTTCATTCAAAGGTTATTTGAGTGAAAAGTATCGTCGATGGGCAACCATAAAACGCAAAAAAGCCACATCTCATGACATGGCTCTACAACATATATATTTATTTGAGATGGCTCTTATTTATAAGAATTGATCGATTTGGATACTTTCCAATCATTGCTCACACGCTCCAAAGTAACTAAATCTGTTTTGGTGAAGTTTTCAAATTTCAAAGTCACTTTAGCGACCATATAGTCTGCCGATTCCTCGATGATATCGGTGCTTACCGTACAGTTTAGCTTTTCGCCTTTTTGTTTTTTCAAGGATTTAATCACTTCGCTACGGCTGTTAGACTGTGCATTGGAAGCTTGGATCTTTTGGTTGAAATCAGCTGCAAATAATTGCTCAACTCCTGCTGATTCTCCCTCTGTCGTTACCGCAACGTAGTGCTCTAAAGCGAAGTCTGCTGTGGAAAGGTTAACGTCTGTTTTTGCTGATTTTGCTCCAGGTCCTTCAGCTGCCATAGCGAAAGTAGATACTGCGATTAAGGCTGCTACTGCGAATATTTGTACTAGCGTTTTCATAATGTCTTTTTTTATAGTGTTAGTTTTTTAGTTCTTATTTGTTGACTCAAAACTACAACACAATAGGCCCCTAGCCTATTGACTTTAGACCAACAATCGGGAAAACTCGGTAAATGGCGGGAATAGGGAGGTGAAGTTAATCAGTCTCCAATAATTAAAAACTTTAACCGTTGTATTAACTTACATATAACACCAATCTGTATCCCAATGGAATTACACAAACATCCCTATCATTTTAAAAAAAATATTCATTACATCTCTAATCTACTTAATATACAACCCAGCTACGTTGAAAAAGATTACTGGCAAACATTTATACTATACTTAATTCAACAGGATTCATTGAGTGAAGATATCATCTTGAAAGGTGGGATTGCTCTATCAAAATGTTTCAAACTCATAAAAAGAACTCCAGAAGATATCGATTTTGTAGTTGCGAGAAAAAAAGGAGAAACAGACAGCAGATTAAAATCTAAATTAAAAAGAATAGGTAGTATCCTATGTAAGGAGTTACCTGAAATTCAAATAGAAGGTCTAACGAAAAAAATGGGGATGAACCGTAAAACTGCTCATTCCTATTGGAAACTTCATGATGAGAACTTCTGCCCTGAAAGCAATCTTGTTACTATCGACTATAGCTGGCTGGGGGAATCCGACCCTCATAGTAAATATTCATTCAATTCCCTTATCGGTAATGCATTAGAAGAAACCGATCAAAAGGCTACTATTAATCAATATCAGCTTTTCCCGTTTGAGATGAATGTACTGGATCCATTCAGAACATTCTGTGAAAAAATCATGAGCCTTGTCCGATTTTCATACTCAGATGATCCGATTATTAATCTGAGCAAAAAGGTCAAACATGTTTACGACTTATATCACTTATTGCAATATGAGAAATTTCAGCATTTCCTTCAGTCCGAGGACTTTTTTAAAATGCTGCTAAATGTAGCCAATAGAGATGCAAAAAGCTTTAGAAATAATAATCATTGGCTTAAATACCATCCTGTTGACAGTTTATTTTTCCATAAATTGAATGAAAACTGGGATACCCATTTTAGTCAAGTTTATAATACGAAATTTAGCATCTTTGAATCTGGCCAGCTTCCTCCTGATTACCTGATTTTAGAAACATTAAACTTAATCAAAAACAGATTGAACAGTTTACCTTGGGACATCGCCATCCTATGATATTGATATAATTACTAAGGCTATTTTTTGCAAATATAGCCTTAGTAATCACTTTACTTTCTTGGAGGACGAACCGTCCCCGTATCACCACCATTATCACTTGGTTGATCCGCTTCGGATGAAACCGCTGCCTGTACAGTCGGTGTCTGAGCCTTGGCAGGCTGACCAATACCGAATAAAATGTATAAAATTAAACTCCACATATTGAATTAGTTTTTCATTATTTAAGGAATTGGCGGCCTCGTACTTCCTTTGTCTCCACCGTCGCCATCGTTAGGATTATCTTCCGCTGTTACATTAATAGTAGAACTGTTTCCTGACGAATTTATATTGGCAGGTTGGCCAATACCAAATAAAAAGTATAAAATTAAACTCCACATAGTTCTGATTGATTTTTGATATTAATTATTAATTATGATTATCCTTTAGGAGGAGGATTACCTTTATCGCCACCATCACCGTCATCAGGATTATCATCCGTAGTTACATTGACTATTGAACTGTTTGCAGATGGACTTGTATTGGCAGGTTGGCCAATACCAAACAAAAGGTATAAAATTAAACTCCACATAAAATAAAATTTAGATTGTTAATCAAGTTACTGCCATATGAATATGGGCCGTTTTCGAATATAGACAATTAATGCAATATTTAATTATCCGATTAGAAGTAATTCTATTTTAACCGACTTGTAAGATCGGATCGTGCTTTTCTTGAAAGTATTTGATTTTCCATAATACTGTTGTTTTTAATTCTTACACAAACTTACGCTTCATTCCAAGGCTAATTGAGTAAAAAGCATATAATGTAATCGGTAGAATACATCTACCGAAAAGTCTAGGCGATGAGCAAGCATAAAACGCAAAAAAGCCACATCTCCCGACGTGGCCTTAATAAACATATGATTCACTAGTGGTTTGCCTTTTATTACTGGCAAACCACTAATTATTTAAATTCTATTTATACGAATTGATTGATTTGGATACTTTCCAGTCATTGCCAACACGTTCCAAGGTAACTAAATCTGTCTTGGTGAAGTTTTCAAATTTCAAGGTTACTTTAGCAACCATGTAATCTGCTGACTCCTCAATGATATCTGTGCTTACTATACAGTTTAGCTTTTCGCCTTTTTGTTTTTTCAACGATTTAACCACTTCGCTACGGCTGTTAGACTGCGCATTGTTAGCTTGGATCTTTTGGTTAAAATCTTCGGCGAACAATTGCTCTACACCTGCTGATTCTCCCTCTGTCATTACCGCCACATAGTGATCGAGTGCCAAGTCTGCTGTGGAAAGATTAACGTTTGCTTTTGCTGCTTTTGCGCCAGGTCCTTCAGCTGCCATAGCAAATGTTGATACGGCGATTAAAGCTGCTGCTGTGAATGTTTTTACTAGAGTTCTCATAATTTCTTTATTTTATTGTGTTAGTTTTTTTATCTGTTCTTATTTGTTGACTCAAAACTACAACACAATACGCTCCTAGCCTACGGGCTTTAGACTAACGTTCAGGAAAACTCGGTGAGTGGCGGGAATAGATAGGTAAGTCTGCTTCGTATCAGATTCGTACCACGTTCGGATCATCAATAGATATTGTACAGACACCCAACAGACCTTGTCCAGTCTCTGTACAGGGAAAAACTGTTCAGATACTGGTCAACAATCGAACCCTACATGTCCTGATCCGAAAGCTATACGAAGCAGGTACGAACACAATGCCTATAAAAGTTATTTAAACTCATCTCTAATTAGCAGTTTTTAGCAATAATGACTAGAGCAGCGACGAAATCCGTGAGTTTGTGTTGTAGCGATCACCGAGATACCATGTCTTTCGTCATCACCATGCAGGTTATGGTAAGAGGAAAATTAAGGCTATCCAGTTTATCAACGCTTGTATGAGCTGTTGTAGTGAAAGTTGTGATTAAACTACATGATCAACTCAAGTGATTCAAGATCTATAAACAAGGCGATACTACTATCTTTCTACTAATTCTTCTACTTTCTTTCTACTTCTTCTCCTAATCTTTTCCTAGTTCTTTCCCTAGAATATTTACATTTTTCCTTCTGAAATAGCTCACAGCCTATTGTACGAGCGTTATTAAAAGTCTATTCATTAAGCGCTTCTCCTAATTCTTTACCTAAATTCATCTATTCTTTCTACTTAATTATTCTAATTGAGCTCCACTCACTACGTTATCCCCGAAACAAGTCGCTATTTCAAATAGATCATGAAAAAGCCACATCTCTCGATGTGGCTCTACAACATATATATTTATTTGAGATGGCTCTTATTTATAAGAATTGATCGATTTGGATACTTTCCAGTCATTAGCCACACGCTCCAAGGTAACTAAGTCCGTTTTGGTGAAGTTTTCAAACTTTAGAGTCACTTTCGCTACCATATAATCAGCTGATTCTTCTAAAATATCAGTGCTTACTGTACAGTTCAGCTTTTCTCCTTTTTGCTTTTTCAATAGTTTAACTACGGCACTACGGCTGTTAGACTGCGCATTAGTAGCTTGGATCTTTTGATTAAAATCTTCGGCGAATAACTGCTCTACTCCTGCTGATTCGCCTTCAGTCGTTACCGCAACATAGTGATCCAGTGCCAAGTCTGCTGTGGAAAGGTTAACGTTTGTTTTTGCCGATTTTGTTCCCGGTCCTTCAGCTGCCATAGCGAAAGTTGATACGGCGATTAGGGCAGCGGCGGCGAATGTTTTTACTAGCGTTTTCATAATGTCTTTATTTTATTGTGTTAGTTTTTTATCTGTTCTTATTTGTTGATTCAAAACTACGACACAATAGGCCCCTTGCCTATGGGCTTTAGACCAACGGTTGGGAAAACTCGGTGAATGGCAGGAATGGAACGGCGAGGAAAGTGAAATTATTTTTACTATCTTTTAACAACAATTAAAAAACGTGAATCGCCAAGGCCGATGTTGCCAATGATTTTAGCGAAGCGGAGAAAAAAAAGTTATTAACTATAGAGAAGGAAAAAGATGGAACAACATCTAATTAAACTATTCAGATTATTACTTTTATTGTCATTTATATTTGTCAATATTAGTTTATTTAGCCGACCAAAATATTTTGTTATGCCAGATAAGCCGGAGAACTATTCAATTGATCAGTACAAATTATCAACAGAGAAACTATACGGTATAGAAAAGAATGTAGAGTTATTTACACTCACATTCCATAACGGACCAGACCCAATAAGTAAAGATAAAATTAATGCCAACACTCAGCTTAATCTAATACTTATTGCTCTCCTCCCCGATTTGTTAGGGAGCGCAGATTGGAAAGAAATTAATCTCGATACTATTAAAGACGACATTATTACAACTTCGGTATTAAATAGATTATTCCGAATAAATACGCTTTCAGGTTTAGATGACCCATACGGTCCAAAAACTAAATATTTTGACGAATATCAAATTATCCGGAAAATTGGCAACAAATACTTTGCCTCTAAACATTGTTTAATTCAATTTTTTGCCGTCAGAAATAGGCCTTCCATTTTTCAGAATGTGTTTGGGACAATAAATATTGAGCAAGAACCGCTTAAGATTACAGAAATGGAAACTATTTTTAAAAAGAGATACCCCGGCACTAACTTTCCACCATATACTATCGGCGACACACCTTATTCCTACAGTAGCGCTATTGATTATTTAAGAGATCGGAAAGAATACTTGTCAAAAACCATCAAGTTTCAAAATAGCGAAATTGGTTACCAGTTTTGGACCTATACAAACTGGCATGCGCATGATCATGAGCTAGAGGTAGATAGAGGTATTGACAGATTTGTATACGTTCCTGGAAAAGGGATCGTGGGCGGTTCATTTGATTTCTACTTTTATTTTTATCGAAAGAAATTACCCGTAAAGTATAGCGACTTTCTGAATAACGTAAAAGAGGAAAAAGTGATGATTGCGCCAGAATTTAAAGTTTAATGATCGCTCATCACATTAAAAATGCTATTCACCAAAGTCGGTTCATTAAATGATTTTAGCGAAGCGGAGAAAAATAGAGTTATTAACCATAGCGAAAGAAAAGATGAAACAACATATAATTAAACGGTTCAGATTATGGCTTTTGATGCCACTATTAATTGTTTCGCTCAGTTTATCTGCCAACGTCAAATATATCTTATTACCTGATCAGCCACAGGGCTGTATCTTAGATAATTACAAATTATCTACAGATAACTTGTATGGTATCAAGAAGAACGTTGAGCTATTTTCACTGACGTTCATCGATGGTATAGATATAGATCGAAGTAAATTGGGCCATCACAAAGACCTTAATCTAATTCTTATTGCCGTTCTTCCAGATTTGGAAGGGAACCGTGATTGGACTGAAATTCATCTGGATAGTATCAAAAATGATACGATACCCCACCAATACCTTAAAAGGCTATTAGGAGCCAATACATATGCTGATTTTGATAAAACATACGGTGCAAAAACTAAATATTTCAACGAATATCAAATTATCCGGAAAATTGGCAACAAATACTATTCGTCCAAACATTGTCTAATACAATTTTTTGCGATAAGAAATAGGCCATCCATTTTTCAGAACATGTTTGGAACAATAAATATTGAGCAAGAGCCTATTAAAATTACTGAAATGGAAGCTATTTTTAAAAAGAGATATCCTCATGAAGAATTTCCCGCTTACACTATCGGCAATACCCCTTACGACTATCCTACTTTCGATTATCTAAGAGACCGAAGAGAATATTTATCCAAAGTCATCAAGTATAAAAATGGTGCGATGGGTTATCAATTTTGGACTTATACAGACTGGCATACGCATGACCATGAGCTGGAAGTAGATAGAGGTATTGACAGATTTATATACGTACCAGGAAATGGGATCGTGGGCGGTTCATTTGACTTCTATTTTTATTTTCATCGTAAAAAATTACCTATAAAATACAGCGATTTCCTCAATAACGTAAAAGAGGAAAAAGTGATGATTGCGCCAGAATTTAAAGTTTGATGATCGGCAATCAACGAGTAACGCACATTGCATGACAAAACAAAAAAGCCAGATCTCACGACCTAGCTTCTAAACTAAATTTAAACATTTGATTCACTAGTGGTTTGTCATTTATTTGCAGCAAACCACCAGTTGTAAAATTCTATTTATAAGAATTGATTGATTTGGATACTTTCCAATCATTGCCCACACGCTCCAAAGTAACTAGATCTGTCTTGGTGAAATCCTCAAATTTCAAAGTCACTTTAGCCACCGTATAGTCTGCCGATTCCTCAATGATGTCTGTGCTTACTGTGCAGTTCAGCTTTTCCCCTTTTTGCTTTTTCAAGGATTTAACCACTTCGCTACGGCTGTTACTTTGTGCATTGGTAACTTGGATCTTTTGATTAAAATCAGCTGCAAATAACTGCTCTACACCTGCTGATTCCCCATCCGTAGTGACCGCAACATAGTGCGCTAAAGCGAAATCTGCGGTGGAAAGGTTAACGTTTGCTTTTGTTGCTTTTGCTCCAGGTCCTTCAGCTGCCATAGTGAAAGTTGATACAGCGATTAAAGCTGCTGCTACGAATGTTTTTACTAGAGTTTTCATAATGTCTTTTTTTATTGTGTTAGTTCTGTTGTTCTTATTTGTTGACTCAAAACTACCACATAATAGGCTTCTAGCCCATGGGCTTTAGACTAACGATCGGGAAAACTCGGTGAATGGCGGGTATAGGGAGGTGAATTTTATTTTAGCAATTTAAAAATAACCAAGTTCCTATTAAAAGAAAAAATAAACGCCAGTTTGCCTTTTCACAGCTTCTTCAAACAGGCAAATAATTTCTTCCATAAGCTCCTGAATACGATCATCTTTTTAACCTTACATTTTTTAAATATTTTAACCCTTCCTCCAACTGTTGCTTATTCGTAATAGCATCGTCTTCAAAATCATCTATTAAACAGCCTAGCATATTATTCAAATCTGAAAATACACCAAAAGCATCTAATTGATAAAATTGCGACTCTGAGAGAACTAACTGGATCAAATGATGATCTCCAGCTTCATTAAAATCCAATAACTCTTCTGCCCTTTTGTCTTTTGGCGTAACGATATAACGATTTTTCATATAACAGTAATCCTACGGTTGAAATGCTATGTTCTTTTAAAATACTTTATTGAGACAGCTGCCGTCATATCAAGTTATCAAAAAAAATTACTCCAATAAAACTATTTTCAAATATCCGTTGTTCTTATTATACAAAACGGCTACAAGCTACCTTTCGAAAGAAAGGTTCAACATAAAAATTGGCGTCGTACGGTGAAATCCAATTGTCTTTAAAATCATTGGATGACGAAACAAAAAAGAGGAAACGATAGGAAACATAAAAATTACTGTACAAATAAACGCTAAGAGAAAGGGTCTGATGAGAATCAGGCCCTTTTGACGTAAAAAAGCCACATCTCCCGACGTGGCCTTAATAAACATATGATTCACTAGTGGTTTGTCTTTAATTGCTGGCAAACCACCAGTTATTGGATACTACTTATACGAATTGATCGATTTCGATACTTTCCAGTCATTGCCTACACGCTCCAAGGTAACTAAATCTGTTTTGGTGAAATTCTCAAATTTCAAAGTCACTTTAGCGACCATATAGTCTGTCGATTCCTCGATGATATCTGTGCTTACTGTACAGTTCAGCTTTTCGCCCTTTTGTTTTTTCAAGGATTTAACCACTTCGCTGCAGCTGTTAGACTGCGCATTGGAAGCTTGAATCTTTTGATTAAAATCAGCTGCAAATAACTGCTCCACGCCTGCTGATTCTCCCTCCGTAGTGACCGCAACATAGTGCTCTAAAGCGAAGTCAGCTGTGGAAAGGTTAACGTTTTCTTTTGTTGCTTTTGCTCCAGGTCCTTCAGCTGCCATAGCAAATGTAGATACGGCGATTAAAGCTGCTGCTGCGAATGTTTTTACTAATACTTTCATAATGTTTTTTTTTATTGTGTTAGTACTTTTGTTCTTATTTGTTGACTCAAAACTACAACACAATAGGCCCTTAGCCTAAAGGCTTTAGACTAACGATCGGGAAAACTCGGCGAATAGCGGAAATAGGGAGGTGAATTTATTCTTCAAGAAATCATTCTCGTTCCAATAGGCTCTTTCCCTCTTCGCTGATCCGATCGGGAGTCCAAATAGGATCCCAAACGAGCTCGATAATTATTGCCCGCTGTGGAAATTGCTGTTGCAATGTTTTTTCAACGCCATGAACGATAGAGTCGCCCATCGGGCAATAGGATGAAGATAACGTCATGGTAACAACAATACGACTGGGATCGGTTAAATTAATATCATAAATTAAGCCCATATCTACGATGTTGATCCCCAATTCGGGATCCATCACAAGCATCAATACCTGAACAGCTTTTAACTGATCGGAAGCCTCCGGTTTTGTTAGATCAATTTTCATGGTATCTTTCATTAAATATATAGGCGAGGTGCGTAGTTTATTTACTTTTTCTTTGATGAAAAACTACTTTTCCGACATTGACAACATAAACAGCAGCAAGTGCTGCCCAAAGCCAGGCTGCACAGTATAATGCCCACCTGAATTGACCGGCTACAGCAACCGCCATGACGACAAGCGCCACTAGGTAAAGATAATATTGTATAGAAAGTAATCGCTGACTATAAAGTTCCTTGGGCAAAGGTATTTTTTTGATGCCATTGAGATCTTTATAGCGCCAATTCCAGATCATAAAAGGCAGGGTCTTATAGGTCATCCCTAAAATAATACCCGTTATCCATCCAAAAAACACCCATACGGCATATAAATTCACCCAATTACCAGACTCCTGCCGGACAACCATAGGTAAGGTGAGAAACGCGAACAATAAACTCAAAAAGGAAATGAAACTATGTTTCATCGGAATATCCAGTACCTTACGAGCCCGGTGCACAAAACAATCCACGACAAAAACGGCCCAGCAAACTACTCCCAATAGCACTATTGCTCCAAAGGTAAGAGATCTTAATCCCACAGGATGGCTGTATCCGTCCAATAAAAAAAGTACCAATCCAAGGTTTATCAAAATGACCGAAACATAAAGCCACTTTGTTTTGGTGGATTGTCCCAAGAGAAACATCGGCAGCATCTTCGCTCCCGCTCCCAGGATCAACTGCAAAAACCAACCAACAATACCGACGTGGGCGTGTAGCTTTAGGATATCGAGGTGACTTTTTGTTAGAAAACCATGGGCTAAATTAATGGCAAGCAAAAGGCCTAAGGTGGTTGTAAAACAAAGCCAGAAGGCCGAGAACGTAAAATAAAGGCGTAGTTCAAATAGATGCTCCACATCTTTAGTCGTCATCCACAGCAAGTAGAAGTACAGGTAGGAGCTGAGCGTAATCAATAGCCCTCCAACGCACATGAGTAAACCGATCTTGAAATACCAGAAACTATAAATCAACACACAGGTTCCCGATGTCAATAGGATATAACTGAAAAATGCCAATTTGGAAGAGCGAAGTGAACGCTCAAAAATAACCGGCACCAGCTGATACGCCGCTCCATAAATCACCATCGTGCCCCAACCTAGTGCTAGGCTATGGACGATTGCCAGCACTTTTGGTTGAAAATGGTGCCCAAAGAGCTGCCCCCCGCTAAAAACCAAGAGGAAGCTGAACAGTAGAAAAAAAATGCCCGCAGTGATAAAAAACGGCAATACAGCATACGCTTCTGGGCTCTTATGAATAGCAATATGTGCCATTTTATTTAACGGGGTAAATTAACAGATGGACATCTCCAGGATGTTGTTCATGGATGAAAATCCGATAAGAAAAATGATCCAGTTCTTCTAGTAAATGGAGCGGAACCTTCCGATGTTTTACATAGACAACCTCATCGGCTTTCAGTTGAGCAAGGGCCTCAAGAATTGATTCCATGGGCTGCGGCATAGGCAATGTCCTGACATCCAATGTAACAAGTTGAAGCGCGGAAAGTCGCGCTAATTTCTGCTCAAAAAGTCGTTTCGGCACAAATGAAATATGATCGCCCTCAGCAGGCTGAACGGACAGCACTGTATCTTTTTTATAAAAGTAACTTCTGAATTCGCCCTCCGCCCATTCGTGGCTATAGCTTGGCACTCCACGCTCCTCCATACGCCTAATCAATGGAATGGGGACAAATGAATTGCTGATGCAAAGAATCCCTCCTGCGACGAGTGAGCGATACAACTGAAAAATATCTTTTAATGGATCTTGCCCCATTTCCAATAGGGGTCTCACATCGAATACAACCGTCACTGCTGCATCATCCATCCAACTTGGCCGCTCTGCTGCATCGAATGGATCATTGACTTTCTCAGCTCCATCTGACATCCAAATAAAGCCGAGCGGTACCAGCGCAGCACGAAAATCTGTAACCGAACATCCGCCAATTTTTGCTGCTTCGACTATGGAGACCCGAGGGGCCAGTATCCGACGCAACACCGGGATCCGGATCTTACGCAAGGGTTTGGCAATAGCTGCAATGGCTTCAATGCTTAAGTCATTATAGCTGATCAGTTCTGAAATCTTGGTATGCTGGTTTATCCGCATGGCTTTTCTAGTTTTTAATTCATTTGAACACCGTAGCTCGCGAGCAACTTTGGAAATAAAATATTATTCTCCAGGTGGATATGCTGCAAAAGATCGGATTCGAAAGATTCGATCTGTGAAAATAATGACGTGTAGGAATTGCAGGCATTGGCTGGCAATGTGTAATTTTGGGTAATTTTGCGCAACTGCTGAAGTTCCTTTCCTGAATCTTCGTGTTCGGAAATCAAAAATTGAATGAGCTGATCTACCTGTTTGCTGGTCAATTCTTGTTCATTCTTGGTTGCCGGAAAGAGCTGCTTCTCCTCTTTATCCAAATGATGGTAAAGGTCATCAAGAAAGGCATCGAGTTCTTGGGACAAGTTGACCAGCTCGGGATGCTGCTGTGCATGCACATCGGCCACTTTATGTGCAAGTTCCTGAATAATCGGTCCTTTTTCCCGGACATACCGATGATGAACATTCTTAATATAATCACTTAAAAAATCGATATCCCAATCTTTAAAATTTAGCGGTGGGCCGGCTATAGGAAGCTCTTCGGATTGGTTTAACCGTCTGCGCAATTCAATTTCATCGAGACCAACACTATGAGCGGCCTCCTTAAGCGTCTGCTTACCACCGCAACAAAAATCTACCCCAAGCTGTTTTAAAACTTCGGCCTTGCGGATATCCTTGGCAGCAATATGGCCAACGGTTTCCAGTGTTTCGCTTTCGAGCGGTTTGCCAAGGCGAACCTGCCAGTATTCGGGCCCCGATTCAAGATAATTCCAAATGAGATCCTTTCCACGTTCACCCAGCAACTGATAATAGAGCGGTTTAGGATCATGATCGTTTTTGATAATAAATGACTCGCCCGAATCCAGGGCATCGAAGTGATCAAATATGGTCGGGTGTTTAAGTCGAGGTTCTATATTGAAAACCTCCAATAACGGTGATTTAATCATGATAATAGTATTAAATGGTCAATAAATTATTATAAATCCTTTTTCTTAAAATAGCGAATAGATAGCCCTAGAGGAATGAGGCACCAGAGCAACATGACCAACAGGGTGATCGCAATGCCGAATGTATTACCGAAGAAATCCCGAAATATCGCCCCTGTATAGCCCATCATCGCGGATAGATCGACCTGTAATAAAATAAGGATGCGACAGATATCGATGGGATTGAGCATGGACAGTGCAACCATTCCATGTTCGATGGGATAATCCGCAAACTGAAATAGGATGAAAAGCACCAGTGCGTCAAAAAGCAGCGTGAAATAAAGCCAAAGCAAAATTGCCAATCCTATCCCCTTCGACTTATCTCTGATCAATACAGATGTCCACATCGCGATCGAAACGAAAATCAAAGAAAGTAACAGTCCGCAACCGACCAAAGTAATTCCCGAAGAGCTAAATGCATAGATAAAAGTTGGTATGCCAACGCCAATAAAAAAAGCTAAACTAAGTGCACCTGCCAGACCCACATACAGGCTGCCCCAAATGCTTTGCCGTTGCAAAGGCTGACTGACAAGGCAATTGATAAACTCGGAACTCTGGTAGATATAGATGCCTGAAAAAATGATACTCATCAGCGGAACTACAAACAACACAATATTCAGTAGACTGAGTAATCCCTTTTCATAGTTGTCCTCCATGCTATAGACCGTCATGGAAAGTACAAAGAGTAATATGGTGTAGCATAAAATGGTCTTGTTGCGCAAGAGATCCACAAAAACGTAGCGTATAATTTTATTCATCTTTTCTCTAATTAGACAGGTCGCGGTTCTGCATCAAATAAGCGATTGCTTTAGATAGCTTTTCAGTACCTGTATCTTCTTTTAATTGCTGCAAACTCTTATGAAACTTCAGCTCTCCTTCCTGAAGAAAGACAATCTGCGATACAAATTCATCGAGATCACTAAGCACATGGGAACTGATGATGATCAGTTTACCGCGTCCGATTTCTTTTTTGATTTTATCCTTGAGAATTTCGGTAGACAGAGGATCCAGTCCTGCTGTAGGTTCATCCAGGATGAGTACTTTGGGGTCAAACATAAATGCGATACAGGCACTTACTTTTTGTCTTGTGCCACCGGAAAGCGTTTCCATCCGTTTTTCCAACAGCTTGTCCACGCCAAAAGCCTGATAAAGATCCGAATCCGCCTGGGGCTGTTTACGGATATCTTTGATCATATCCAGGACCTGTTTGATGGACATATTCTCAGGATATTGACCGATCTGCGGCATATAGCCGATATGGTTCCGATAAGCCCATTGCTGTCCAATGTCCTGTCCTTCAAAAGTGATCCGTCCGGCACTCGGCATGACCATACCTAGGACAGACTTGATCAAAGTAGTCTTACCACTGCCATTGGGGCCAATTAAGGCAACGCATTCGCCGCCATTCAAGGTCAGATCAATGCCCTTTAATGCATTGAATTTTCCAAAGCTTTTCGTTAACTGCTGGATACTAATCATACTTTTATTGATTTCATGCGAGGCTTATCGTCTTTAAGCCCCTCGGGTGTCAGACTTGGTAATAGCTTTTCAGTCCGGTCGAACAACATGGCCATAAAACTTCGAAAAAGTAACATCGCCGAAGGATAGCGCTCAACCATCATCGAGAATAGGCTAACGGGACGAAAAGGGATATCCCCAAATCCGTCTTTGTCCAGATCGTATCCCTCGTATTTGTCCCAATAGTTATGCACAAAGCTGTTGAGTGTAAGGGTACCATTGGTGGCAACATCAAAGGTATTCTGAAGAAAATTATTGTCTTTAAGCACATTGTCCATACAGCTCGACTGAATCTTGAGCCCCCATCCGTTGCTCTTAAAATTGTTATGTTCAATATGGATACGATTCGATCCTTCCATAAAAATACCCGTGGTATTGCGGCTAAACTGATTGTTGATGATCTGACTATCGGAAATATCTTTGAGCAACAATCCATAGGCGGCATCGCCCCAATTCTCTTCGAAATTATTGTTTTCCATATGGACATGCTTGGTATACATAACAGCTACACCTGCACCATTGCTGCGAAAGGTGTTTGAGATGTAACTGTTCTCATGGGAAAACATAAAATGGAGACCATAGCGCAGATTTTTTTCAGAAAGATTGCCCTGTACTCGAGTATGGGTCACAAACTCAAGATAAATACCGTCCCTATGTCCAGACACTTCATTATTTTCAACACTTAAACTATCTGATTTCCAAGCATGAATACCATTACCAATCAGCTGCTCCGCTGTACCAAAAGCTCTGAGGATATTGCCCCGTATTTCAACGTTTGTAGCATTCTGCGCATAAATCCCGAAAAAATTGTCCACGAGCTCATTGTCAAAAATTTTGATATGCGCTGTATTGTAAATTTTAATACCGGCAATATCATTCATGGAAGAATGTCCCGAATGCTGTATTAAAAAGCCTTGAACAGTAACCTGCGGTGATTTGATCGAGAGCGGTTCATATTTTTTCTCGCCGTCCAGCACAGGTTTTCCCAGGCCTTTCAGGAAAATTGCCTTATCAATAACAATATTCCCCTCCTTATACACACCCGCCGCTACTAAAACGGTATCACCTGATTTCGCTTGTGCTAAGCCAGCCTTTATTGTTCTGACCGACTGCCCCTTTCCTACCTGGATGGTTGTCGCCGATACAGGCACGTTTACGAGCCAAAGACAAGCCATTGCACAGTACAACGCTAAAGCTAGATTCTTCATTGTTATTCATTTATTTCCACAGATCATTCCAGGTCATCACCGTGCCACCGATCTCTGCTTTGACCTTATCCAGTTCCACCCGTTTTTCAAATACAGCAACATTGCCTCGCATTGGGCTTTTCAAGGCTTCACTTTTGAGATAATATGCACCTTCAGCCGGTACGAGCTTATGGCTAACATAATCCGGCAGGTAATAAACGGCAATCTCTTCTTTTTTGACCGAGTTCCCTTTGACAAAGGCGATCATACATTGTACGTCATCAAAATTAAAGACCCGTCCCTTTTTTGTCTGCAGCTGCGTACCAAAACGCGCGTCCGTTATTGTCATCTTACAGTGGGCACATTGCTCGCTACCGTATTTAATAGGCTTGGGTTTATTGTTGCCCTGACAGGCCTGCAAACTACATAGAACCAGCAATATACTACTACAGATCAACGCAAATAATTTATAGTTTCTCATATGATTTTAGTTTTAGGGTTTTATTATTTTGCCACTCCCGCACTGTACAAAAGGCCAAGATAATTCCACAGAGTATAAAGATCCATCCCCCGATATCAGGTATAGAATAGGCGCCAAAATTTAAAAGCTGTTTGTATCCGATCAGTGGTGGCTGATAAGACATTCCGGGAACTTTTATCGGTGCAGATGGATCGAGCTGATGCCCATAGTTGTATTCCCAGATATAAAAGTCAACCAGGGCTGCGACTCCAAAAAGCAGAAAACAAAAGAATAAGCCATAGAGCAGTTTTCTATTCTGCACGAAACCGGTAAGCAAAAAAGCAAGCGCAAAAAATAAGATGATATAGGGCAAGACCTTAAATTCTATGAAATCTTCCGCATGTAGCGTTTTCATCCCGATATAGTGGTTCAGTCCATTGATAATATCAACTTGTCCGGCCAACTTGTTGCTATAGATCTGTAGTTCTAGCCCTTCTGGGTATTGTGCTGCGTCGAGCTCAATACGCCAGATGGGTAGGAAGATGACCGCTACCAGGGCCAGGCCACTCAGGATCAAAAGAATCCGATGTACTGCTGACAGGTGACTTGTAGTTTTCATCATTGTAGGTTATATTAATTGGTCTTCTCTTGCGGTTGATTGGTTCCCAGACTATAAATCAACGGAACATTGTTTCCTTTTTTTGAGATACGGATATACCCCTGCATCTCTTGGTGTAACGCGCTACAAAAATCCGTACAGTAGAACGGGAATACACCTACTCTATCTGGAACCCATTTCAATGTCTGTGTCTCTCCCGGCATAATGAGCAATTCTCCATTCTTTGCGCCTTTGACAGCAAAGCCATGCGGCATATCCCAGTCCTGCTCAATATTGGTCACATGGAAATAGACTTCATCGCCTAGTTGTACACCCTCGATATTGTCCGGAGTGAAGTGTGAACGGATGGATGTCAGGTATACATGTACCTGGTTACCTTTACGTTCAACGCGTGCATCTTTGTCTCCTTTGGCAACAAATGGGCTGGTATTTTCTTCAATTTTAAAAATCTTCACACTTTTGTCTTTCACTTTCTCCGCTTTGATAGCTTGCGCATAATGTGGTTCACCAATGGTCGGAAAGTCTAACAACAATTGCATTTTGTCTCCCGAGATATCAAACAATTGGGCACTCTGAGCCAACTCCGGTCCTGTAGGGAGAAAGCGGTCTTTCGTAATCTTATTATAGGCGATGACATATTTGCCTTCTGGATTTTTGGTATCTCCACCAGGTATCATTAAATGGCCTGTTGAGTAAAATGTTGGTGTACGGTCGAGCACCTTTAAATCCTTAATATTCCATTTCACCAATTCGGAAGACACAAAGAATGACGTGATTGCATTTCCTCTGCCATCAAATTCTGTATGCAGTGGGCCCAAGCCAGGTTTTTGGACTTCGCCGTACAGCGCAGATTCGTATTTGATAATTGGGATACCACCGAATTTTCCTTCGAATTGTTTTTCCTGGATTGCTTTCTGCATCTTAGCGAACGAGAATACAGGTATGACCGCAGCCAGTTTACCCGACCCTACAATATATTCGCCTGTAGGATCAACGTCGACACCGTGCGGAGATTTTGGGCAAGGGATATAGTAGCATAGCCCCTCCAGCTCCTCTGCCTTCAATACGATCGTTTCTGTATTAAAAGATGTTTTTGCGGTATGTGATTTCTCGTCGTAAGTGTTATGGGCATACTTCAACCCGGTAACCTTTTTCCCTTTTCCGGCTTTCAAATACTCTTCGGCTTTTTTCCAGTTGACGGCCAATATAAAGTCTTTGTCATTTTTGGATGCATTGACCTCCAGCAATGTATTTGCCTGTTCGGTATTGTAGGTGGAGAAGAAGAACCAACCATGAGAAGTCCCTTTACCGGCTCGGCTCAGGTCATAGTTTACACCGGGTGTCTCAATCTGAAAAGCCAATTCCATGTTGCCATTATCCTTATTGACGCTGACAAAGCTCAATGTTCCGCGAAAATTCTTTTTAAAGGTATTGATAGGTACATCGCCCGACTCACCGTCCAGCGGAACCGAAAATCGCGTTCCTGCAACAACATATTCGGTATTTTCAGTAATGTACGGCGAAGAGTGGTTTCCACCGCTGTTGGGGAGTTCGAGTACTTCAGCCGTACGAAAAGTTGTCAGATCCACCCGGGCAATACGGGGGGTATTGTTGGCATTGACAAATACCCAGCGGCCGTCGTAGTTTCCATCGGTTTTCGAAAGCTGCACGTGGTGTAAATCATCCCAAGGTACATTGCCATGGGACGTTTCGAGCATCGGTTTAGTTTCTTCACTAAAACCCCAGCCCTTTTCGGGATCTAGTGAAAAAACGGGTATTACACGCAATAATCTGCCGGATGGAAGTCCATAAACGGAGAGCTGCCCACTAAATCCCCCGGATACGAAATTGTAGAATTCATCGTATTTCCCTGGGGCAACATATACCTTCTCAGCGGCATCACCACTCACGGCGGCTCCCGCTCCTTTGGGTTTACAGGCATGGAAAGTCGCTAACACCGCGCTCGCCATTAGGCTCGTCAATATGTATTTTGTTAAAGTCATTCTATTCTTATTTTAAGGTTAATACCTATGCAGCTTTGTTGATTCTTATTCAGCTTTTATTATTTTACACCATCATTTTGTCGCATAAACTCCAATACCTTTCGGGCTTCCTCGTCCGTTAGATTTTGGTTAGGCATCCGGACCATGCATAGTTCAAGTTGCGCCTGTAATTCCGGATCCTTATCGATCATCGGATCAGGATTAGTGATAAAATTCATGATCCACTGTGGTTTTCTCCGTTGTGTCACACCTTTCCATCCTGGCCCGACTAGTTTCTCGTCGGTTAGCTTGTGGCAGGAAGCACATTTCAGGTCAACAATCAATTTTCCGGCTGCGGCCATTGGTGCATCCAAATGGTCAGCGATTTCCACTTTGTCAAATTTTCCCTCACCGCGGTGAGGATCATATCCACTGGCGTCATTTGCCGAAGCCCCAGATTCATTAACACTGTTGGCAACGGTCTTTTTCTCGCCATTGTTTGAGGAACAGGAATAGATAAATAATCCCATCAAACAACATACAATTAGCTTTCTCATCTTATTTTGGTTTTGTGTTCAAACTTGATTGTGTTTTACTTAATCCAAAGGTATTATCGAAGCGTGTAGCCATTTTATGAGGCAAATCATAAAATGATTCCGGTGAGAACAAACCATCAATCAAAAACAATAAAACACTATATATAAGCACATTAACACCATATTGATTTTCATCACTCATTCCCGTGATCAACATCAAGATCTATTTTGTGACACTACTATATCTTTACGCTGTGTAGTAAAAACTAACTTATATCGAACGATGATTCCAACCGCAATACTTCTCGAAAAGGGAGCGAGCAGCCTACATGCCGATATTGGTGAAATACTTTTTCATGAGGATAGCATGGCCACATTTTATTATCAGTTGTTAAGCGGGCGAGTTCGTCTTTCTAATTTCTTATCAGACGGTAGGGAGGTCCTCCACAATGTTATCTGTGCCAATGAGGGCTTTGGAGAAGTAGCGATATTGGACAATGGCGTTTATACAGTGACGGCAATTACCGACAGTTCATGTACATTAATGAAGATCAGTTCGAAAAAATTCATCGAAATCATACATGAATATGGCAACCTACATCGTTTGGTATCACAAAAGATGGCGCGCGAACTACACTTTAAACTCTTTATGATCAAATTAATTTACAATCGTTCACCGGAGGAGATCCTCTCCAATCTGATCCAAAAGTTAAATGAAAGCAAGAGACTCGTTTGTCAGGAATGCAACCGACTTATGCTTACGCGCCAACAATTGGCTAATATGACCGGGTTAAGAGTAGAAACAATCATCCGGACAATGAAGCAAATGGACAAGGAAGATAAATTGAACATTATCCGCGGAAAAGTTTTTGTTCCGGCCGATGGTATTGATTGAAGCTTGGAACAACGATGTTTCAGCTATCGGAAAGAAATCAACGTATGAATAAAATCAGTAGCTATTTAAGTATCAGGAAATGGATCGTCATCACCCTATTCAATTTACTTATTGTAGGTATTTTCGGGTTGATTATGCGCTTAAAATTTTTATTTCCCATTCCTTGGATCGACCAGAAAAACCTCATGCATGCGCATTCGCATTTTGCTTTTTCCGCCTGGGTATCCCAAGCTCTTATGATTTTTCTCATAATGACCGTTCTGGGAATAAAAACCAATCAGATTTTGTGCAGGAAATATCAGCATATCCTATGGGCTAATTGGACGGTTTCGATAGGCATGCTTATTTCCTTTTCAGTTGCTGGCTATAGCCTATGTTCGATTATATTATCCTTTTTATCGATACTTGTCTCTTATTGGTTCTGCTTTCAATTAGTGCGGGATCTTAAATCATCGACGCTTCCTCCGGCCATTTCGATCTTAATTAAGTCGGCACTATTTTTCAATATATTTAGTTCACTAGGGACCTATTTTCTGGCATATCTCAAAGTGAGCCACCAACTGGATCCATTAAAACAGCTTGCATCAGTCTATTTTTATCTTCATTTTCAGTATAATGGCTGGTTTTTCTTTGGCTGTATTGCTCTGTTTGCCAGTTGGCTGTATAAACGTACTGGTAAAATACCAATAAGTCCGCGTTTTTCGCTCGTGTATGTCATGACTGTTATACCAACCTATTTCTTATCTGTTCTATGGTGGAAGGGTTTACCCCTGTGGCTATATATTATTATAGTCATTACAGTCGGATTGCAATTTGTCCTGTGGGGAACATTAGCACAACGAGTCGTCCGACTGGTCCGAAGCAATATTTCACTCCGCTTAAGCCCCGATACATCTAAAATTTGGTTATGTGTCCTGTTTGCCATTTTTCTCAAACTGATATTGCAAGGCATATCGGTCATACCTGCTCTGAGCCAACAAGCTTATGGATTTCGACCAATTGTTATTGCTTATCTTCACCTCGTCCTTTTGGTGGTAATATCACTCTTTTTAATTGGGTATGCTTTTCAGATTTGTATGTTAAAAATCGAAAAAGGCATTCACTATGGCGTTTATGGCTTACTTGTTGGAATCTTTTTGAATGAATTTGTGTTAATGTTGCAGGGGCTCGGTGGATTTATACATTATTCTATCAGGGGAACACATCATGTGCTGACGGTCGCTGCAGCTATTATTGTTGTCAGCCTCTACAGGATAACGCAAACCCAATTACGCAAATGATGCTATTAGCATAAGCCATGAGAGATGATCGATTATGAAATAGCTAGAAAATAAGCCACATCTCTCGACATGGCTCTACAACATTTATATATTTATTTGAGATGGCTCTTATTTATACGAATTGATCGATTTAGATACTTTCCAGTCATTACCTTCACGTACAAGAGTCACTAGGTCTGTTTTGGTAAAGTTTTCAAACGTCAACGTCACTTTGGCTACCATATAATCCGCCGACTCCTCAAGGATTTCGGTGCTTACCGCACAGTTCAGCTTCTCGCCTTTTTGTTTTTTCAAGGATTTAACAATAGCGTTACGGCTGTGATTCTGTGCATTGGAAGCTTGGATTTTTTGGTTGAAATCCTCGGAGAACAATTGTTCTACACCTGCAGATTCTCCTTCGGTAGTTACCGCGACATAGTGCTCTAAAGCGAAATCTGCTGTAGAAAGGTTAACGTTTGTTTTTGTTGCTTTTGCTCCTGGCCCTTCAGCTGCCATAGCGAATGTAGATACTGCGATTAGGGCTGCTGCTGCGAATGTTTTTACTAGCGTTTTCATAATGTCTTTTTTATAGTGTTAGTTCTGTTGTATTCTTACACCGATGTAGCTCAGGCTCTTTCGGAATTATCAGGCAAATCGGTTTCTTACACCAATGCCGACCCAACAGAGTTTACCGAAAAACTAAAGCAGTTTGGCGTTCCCGAATTTGCCATTTTACTAACCGCCGGTTTTGCCGAAGATCAGAAAAACCACCAGTTTGAAGAGGTAACAAACGATCTGGAAAACCTTTTGGGAAGAAAACCTTTGGCATTGAAAGAAGCATTAAAAGAAATCTATAAGTTGTAACAGCCCATACGACCTCATTAATGGTAAAATCTTACACCACCACACTCAGCATTTGCCGGGTGTGGTGGTGTATTTTAGACTGTTTTTTTTTGTTAGTTTTGCATATATAATTCATCTGACAGATTGATTAAGAATATCCAATATTTCTTCCCAGGTCAGATGCACATAAAAACGATGCAAGATTTTGAGTACATAAAAATTGTTCCTGACGAACGGCTCTCCGGTTTTGTGGAGAGTTTCCTGCTATGTGCCAATCATACCGATGAAGATAAAGGAGTCATTATTTTTCCCGATGGAAGAGTGGACATTATGTTTAGTTGTACAGATCAGGAACCATTGGTAGCCGAATTATTTAATCTGGATAAAAAAGCAAGCCGGTATATTTTCAAAACGCAAACAAAGCTTTTTATGGTATGTCTTATCCTGCTCGGTGCCGAATACCGGCTCGGATACAACGGGACAGATTTTGGAACAGATGAGATTCGGCTTCCCGCAGATCTTTGGGATATTTCTAAAGAAGACCTTACAAGCTTAGATAGCTTTGCAGAAAAGGTTTCGGAAAAACTTTTGGAAATATTCCCGAAAAAGATGGATGAAAAAAAGCAACAGCTTTTTGAGCTTATCTATTCGTCAGGTAGTAAGGCGTTATCAAGTACCCTCCTTACAGCAAGAAAAACTCAAATGGCTAAAATCGCTTTTGGAACGAATTTCTTAATGACACAACCAAAGAACACTCCGTAAAAAATCAATTTAATTTTGACGATGGACATTACAAACCTTCCCGAAGATCTATGGGAACATAACGAAACTCATACTTCGGATTTGCAAATTTTCAATTACGAAGTGTATAAGAACGGTTCTAGAAACAAGATTGGCCTGGATAAAAATGTATTCAGTTTCTTATTGGATGGTCAAAAAAACATTCACTTTTCTAATGATATCATTTCAATCAATGAAACACAATCGCTACTTATCACATCTAATAATGTTTTGGTTACCGAACTGGTAGGTGTAAGTTCATACCGTTGTTTACTCTTCTTCTTTTCTCACAAAAACATCACCGATTTTTTATTGAAACATTCCCATTCTTTCAGTCAGAATGCCTCAGATAAAAAGATAACGGATATACCTTATTTCCTTTTAGAGAAAGACAATTTTATCATCCATTATATTCATTCGCTCCAACAAATTTTTGGTTTGCAACAATCTATCTCTCAAAAGATTTTGGAACTGAAATTTGAAGAAATAATGCTTTATCTGGCGGATAAATATGGGACGGTATTTTTAGATTACTTACATTATTTACTAATCAATGAAAGAGAATTATCATTTAAAATGGTAATTGAAAAGAACCTTTATACGAACTTGAATATTGACGAAATAGCCTTTCTGTGCAATATGAGTGCCTCTACTTTTAAGAGAAAATTTATAAGTATATACCAGGAATCTCCAGGGAAATGGTTTCGGCAAAAACGGCTTAACAAGGCCAAAGAATTGTTACATAATAATCAAGTCACACCTTCCGAAATTTTTATCGACTTTGGCTATGGCAGCTTGTCAAATTTTAGTGCAGCCTTTAAAAATGAATTTGGGTATAGCCCCAACCACATCCACTCAAATTGACCTCTTTTCATAACTTATTGAACCAAACCAATAAACGAAGCAGCGCTGGTTTTTCTAATTTGGTCTGATGAAAGAATTGTTTAACTAAAGAATAAAAAAAATGAAAAAATTAGGATTGTTAGTTCGGTTGGAAGCAAAGGCCGGCCAAGAAAAAAACGTTGAAGATTTTATTACAGGAGCATTACCGCTTGCTCTTGAAGAAGCCGGTACCGTTACGTGGTATGCATTCCGTATTGATGCTTCTACCTTCGGTATTTACGATACTTTTTCAAACGAAGAAGGTAGAGAGGCACACCTTGGCGGTAAGATCGCAAAAGCATTAATGGAAAATGCACCAGACCTATTGGCAACACCTCCGTCTATTGAAAAATTGGACATTTTAGCTGCCAAATAGCCTAAGATAATACCATTATATTTAAGGGAGGATTTTGCAAAAAATCAGCAAAATCCTCCCTTAATTGTTCAGAAAAAATCTTCTCTCCCTCAATTTTTTAGATATCTAAAAAATCAACCCAAAAAAGCTTACGTCACGCTGCTGGTGTGACAACAGGATCAACCGTTTATATTGCTGGTGCTGGACCTGTGGGACGCTGCGCCGCAGAATCAGCAAAGCTTCTTGGAGCTTCCTGCGTTATTGTAGGAGATATAAACAAGGAGCGGTTGGAACTTGTCAAACAGGCGGGAATGGAAACTGTTGATCTTACCCTTGATGCCAGTGTAGCAGAACAGATCGAACAGATTCTCGGAGTACCAGAAGTGGATGCCGGTGTGGATGCCGTAGGTTATGAGGCACATGGACATGGTGATGAAGACTACAAAAAAGAAAATCCCAACGCAGTTATCAATGATCTTTTCGATGTTGTTCGCGTAAGCGGAGGTATAGGGATTCCAGGTATCTACACTCCTTCTGATCCAGGAGGACGTGATGAGAATGCTAAGCACGGTAAACCGACTGTCGACTGGGGAAAAGGTTGGCTTAAGTCATTTCATATTCAAACGGGAATGGCTCCAATTGGACGTTACAATTATCAAATTATGCAGGCCATTCTAAGGGGCCGTATCTCCATGAAAACGATCATGAACCCGCAGGTTATCAGCCTTGACGAAGCACCACAAGCCTATAAAGACTTTTCGGATGGTTCAAGCAAAAAGTTTATTATCGATCCACATGGCATGATAAAAAACCGTTCGTAAACTCACGTAGAGCGAAAATAAAAAGTAAAGGTGGGACATCGAATAAATGTCCCACCTTTTTTAAATTTCTCAGCTTAACCAATTACATACCTATTTAACGCGCACTTTGCGTTAATCAGTGTCTATATTGGCCCGGAGAAAGCCCCTCAAGCCTTTTAAAAATTTTAATGAAATGATTCACATTATTAAACCTGATGCGTTACAGGCTTCAGTCACAGTAACGGAACTGTCAGCCATTATTTTTTTTGCATGGTCTATGCGCGTACGCAGAACAAATTCCAAAGGAGTTATGTCCAGTATATTTTTAAAATATTGATAAAAAGATGATTGGCTCAAACAGCATTCTCTTGCCAATTTTTCAACAGTTATTTTTTCCGTAAGGTGCTTATGCACGTAATTGATCGCCGGTTGAATTCTATTGTCATACATTGGTTGATTGCTGTTCACTGACAAACGGTTCTGGGTCTGAAGAAGCCTTAATAGAAGTACTTTAAGAGAGAGGTCCGCAATTGCCTCTTTTGCAAAACCTTCCTCCATACTAAGGTTAACAAGTTTATTGAGACTTGTTACAAACTCCATGCTATTCTCGAAATGCTGATGCGAAAAATCAAGTTTCCATTCAAAAGGTGCCTGACGATTTGAATATCTCTCATTTAGATAGTCAAGATTTTTGTGAACAGTATCCCAGTCCAGTGTAAGAGTGATACATTGAACGGGACGATTTTCATCTGCGTCTGGAAAACCTACATTCATGGTTAGTCCGTCAGGAAGGATCACACTTTGACCGGGCAGAAAGTCAAATGCCTCCTGACCATCCTCGGACATCACTTTTTCTCCTCTCATCATACTTGAAACTACCAATGCACCACTATATGAAAGTATTACATTGTCACTTTTATGAAATGTTTCAAATATGTTGAGCTCACAGTTCGGAAGATTAAAAGTCCTCCGGTGCTCCAGTCTGGAATCCAATTTAGAACTGTCACTTAAATTTACGTGATTTATCCGATAAGATTTCATACTTAAGTCTTTATATATTTACTATTGACCAAATAAAATTTACTTAATCCCAATTTTCGCAGCCGCCAGATTTGATAGCAGGATGCCATACATTTCGGATCTGCACCTGTTAAATCCCTTTCTGGAAATAATACAGTAAGCCAGGAGGGATAAATTGACCAGAACGGCAAAGGAATTCGATAGGATGATCTGCCAATCCTCTTTCATGATTCCATACCAGACCCAGAGGGAAAGACCTGAAAGTAAAACAATAAGTATTAAGATTGAAATGTCATCCGCATTTCTGGTTCTTATTACCTTTATCAATTGGGGCATCATTGCAAATGAAGTTAAGACACCTGCAATGAGTCCAATTAAGTCTGTATTCATACGACATATTTATTTTGTTAATAGCGGACATCGCGTCCTTTAATTTTCATTTTTTAAACATAGGCAGCCAAATATTTAGCTGTTTTGCTTTGCTTATTCTTAGCTACTTCCGCGGGAGCTCCTTCAGCAATTATCTTTCCGCCATCTTTACCCGCACCGGGTCCCAGATCTATCACCCAGTCACTGGAGGCCACAACATGCATATCATGTTCAACCGTAATCACGGTATTTCCGGCATCAACCAAAAAATTCAGCTGACCTATCAACTTTTCCACATCAGACGGATGCAGTCCTGTCGTCGGTTCGTCCAAAACGTATAAAGTTTTCCCTTTTTGCGTACGCTGCAGTTCCGATGCCAATTTGATACGCTGTGCTTCTCCCCCAGATAATTCTGTGGCCGGCTGTCCAAGACGTATATAACCCAAACCGACCTGTCTGAGGACTTCAAGACTTTGCCTTAAAGACCTGTCGCTGCTGAAAAAATCCCAGGCCTGATCCACAGTCATGTCCAAAACTTCGGCAATATTTTTATCGTCATACTTTACTTCCAATGTTTTGTCATTATATCGGGTTCCCTTACAGGTCGGACATGGTGTATAAACACTGGGAAGGAATAACAGTTCTACCATAACAAACCCTTCTCCTTTGCAGTGTGCACATCGTCCCTTGGCTACATTAAAAGAAAAACGTCCCACATCATATTTCCTTTTTTTAGCTAGCTCAGTTTCAGCAAATAATTGCCTTACCCTGTCAAACAGCCCCGTATAGGTTGCCAGATTTGAACGTGGTGTTCTGCCGATTGGCTTTTGGTCAACTCTTACCAGCCGCTTGATGTGTTCCATGCCGTTTGTGATAACACCTGAAGTCTGAATATTGGTTTCCTGTGATAGTTCAGGCTGTTCATCGCTGCTTTCCTCCATATCCTGTCCCAAATAATCCGATATCAAGTCTACCAGCGCCTGACTTACCAGACTGCTTTTACCTGACCCTGAAGTACCTGTAATACTGGTGAGAACGCCCAAGGGAATTGACACATCCAGGTTTTGGATATTATTTCTGGTGATATTACTGGCTCGCAGCCAGTGCTCAGCTGTCCTGACAACCTCTTTGGTAACAGGAACCGGATCAATATAATGACGGGTTACCGACCGTTCTACAGATTGTAGTCCTTCCAGGTGACCGCTATATAATATTTCCCCGCCATTGGCTCCCGCCTGTGGCCCAACATCCACAACCCAGTCACAATGTCGGATAATATCAACCTCATGCTCTACGATAAACATTGAATTACCCGCATCTTTCAATTTTATCAAAACAGCCAACAAGGCTTCTGTATCTGCAGGATGAAGACCCGCTGACGGTTCATCCAGAACGTAAATTACCCCAAATAGATTAGAGTGTACCTGTGTCGCCAGCCTTAACCGTTGTAATTCGCCGGGAGAAATACTTGGCGTGCTCCGCTCCAGCGAAAGATACCCCAGACCGAGATCAATCATGATTTTTAGCCGTGCAAGGAGATCGATCGCAATATTTTGGGCAACGATAGCTTTCTCTGGATGTTTATCTTTATCATTAGATAAAAATCTACCCTCTGCATATGGGGTAAAAATGGCCATCAGCTGAGATAACGACTGATTGGAAAGATCAGCGATGTCGAATCCCTCAAATTTTACAGCCAAAGATTCTTTTTTTAATCTCTTTCCGTGACATTCCGAACATTCCGTATTCAGCATATACTGTGATACCCGCCTCTTCATCATCGGACTGTTGGTATTTGCAAATGTTTGCAGAACATAACGTTTGGCACCGGTAAAAGTTCCCATATAACTTGGCGGCAATTTCATTTTCACCGCCCGCTGTACCTCCGCTGCAGACAGCCCCGAATATACGGGTACTGTAGGTGTTTCATCGGTAAACAGGATCCAGTCCCGGTCTTTTTTCGGCAGATCCTTCCACGGCTTATCGACATCAAATCCTAAAGTCATCAAAATTTCCCGGAGATTTTGCCCTTGCCAAGCCGATGGCCAGGCAGCTACTGCCCGTTCACGTATTGTCAGGGAATCATCCGGTACCATCGATTTTTCTGTGACATCGTAAATGCGTCCGATACCATGGCATACAGGACATGCTCCTTCGGGCGTATTGGGAGAAAATCCTTCTGCATAGATGATAGACTGTTTGGGCGGATAATCCCCTGCCCGGGAATATAACATCCTCAATAAATTGGAAATAGTCGTTACACTTCCCACTGTAGAGCGGACGGTAGTACCTCCCCTGCTCTGTTGCAGGGCAACAGCCGGGGGCAGTCCATGAATGGCACTGACCTCAGGAACATTCATTTGATTAAATAAACGTCTTGCATAGGGTGACACTGACTCCAGGTATCTTCGCTGTGCTTCCGCATAGATCGTACCAAATGCAAGAGAAGATTTACCCGAACCCGATATCCCCGTAAATACGACAAGCTTATTTCTGGGAATATCGACATCAACATCTTTGAGATTGTGTTCCTTGGCTCCCCTGACACGTACAAAACCTTCGGAATTCTGTTCGCTTGGACTTTGATCTGAAAGGTCTCTCTTTTTAGAGCCTTCTGTATTTTTACCAAAAATTTTCATAAAACAATGCTTTAAGGTTACATAAGATAAAATCCCTGCGGCTCAATTGGATCTGGGATTTCCTTCTCATTGAATAGTTGACGGATATTGATCTCTATCGTTCGTGAAAGTGCGGTCATAAGCGTATCCGTAGGGCTGTTGCTGAAAGGATCCTGAAGCCTATGCGCTAGCATTTCCAAGAAAAAAAACATCATCGAAACCGAAATAAGAATGACAACCTGCAGCACAATGTTTAAGTGGAACGAGGATGACAGACTTAGAAAAACCGCAAACAAATAGATGGCGGCATGCAATATCTGACCAAATGTCGGTGAAAAAACGGTATTTTTAATCCGCTCTGCTCTTCCCATCGATGCTACAAGATCATTTAATGTTTTTTCAATCTGAAGCAGAGCAAATTCATTCAGCAGGTTTTCATCATAAAGTTTTTTCAAGCATCCATTCTGTAATTGACTGATCGCAAAGGGGACATTTGAATGTTCTCGGAGCTTTTTCATTTCCTCTCCGCTGAGCAAATCTTCTAGAACAGGCCAAATATCCTGCCGCCTCAATGCTCTTTCTAAAGCTCTACACCAGCCAATCTGATAATGGGAAATTTTAGCCACATCTACGTTTTCAGTTTTCACATAAAGCTGGAGCTGCAGGATCAGAGAACGGCTGTCATTTACGATTGCTCCCCAGATGGTATGGGCTTCCCACCACCGGTTATAGGACTGGTTGATTTTATACGATAACAGAATCGAGATCGCAATACCCAATGTTGTCGCTATGTGAATGGAAATATCCGGCGCATAATCTGGTAAATAATATGGTAATAGACCAAAAGTAACCCCCAAAAGGGCAACTGTAAACAATTGTACCTTAATTTCATTTAATAGAAATTTAAATGGAACTCTGCGGTTTATTATCATGGGACTTTCTATTTAACATTATTATTACTATACAATTCAAAACACTTGCGTCCTAAACGTTTAAAAAGTGGCGGTGTTTGGATATAGCAAAGTTGCTATATTTAAATCGCAAAATTATAACACACCGCCATGATAAATTTAAATGTTTTTAGTCAGATTTTATCTCTTATCGACCGCGAATTATTCAAAGATTTGGTTTCAAAGCACAAAAGTGACAAACATCAGAAAGGGATCAACAGCTGGACGCATCTAGTCAGTATGCTTTTCTGTCATTTTTCCTCGGCAGATTCGGTTCGTGATATTAGTAACGGTCTACGCAGTACCACTGGTAATCTGAACCACTTAGGTGTAGTAAGAGCTCCAAGTAAGTCTAATATATCCTATATCAACACACACCGTACCCATGAACTTTTCAAAGATCTTTACTATTCTGTTTTGGATAGGCTTTGGCAAAAGGACACCCATTTTCGCAAAGATCTTGGTCAGCTAAAGCGTAAAGTATATCTGATGGATGCAAGCATCATCCCCTTATGTCTATCTGTATTTGACTGGGCTAAATTCAGGAGCACCAAAGGTGCGGTAAAACTGCACACGGTTCTGGATTATGATGGCTGCCTGCCTGTTTTATGCAGATTACCGATGGAAAAGTACATGAGAGCCAGCGAGCCGGTAGTTACAGTTTTTCTAAGGGAAGCGTGGTGGTAGTGGACCGTGGCTACGTGGATTACAGCTGGCTTGGGGATTTGGACAGCAGGGGCTGTTATTTCGTTACCAGGAGTAAAACCAACATGAATTACAAGGTTATCAAGTCCTATCAGAGTGAAGCACTCCTTGAAAGGGGAATCATTAAAGATGAGATCATTGAGCTTTCCGGTGCTGCCTGCAATAAATACAATTCTAAACCGCTACGCCTGGTCCACTTTTGGTACAGCACCACTGGTAATGAGTACCACTTTTTGACCAATAATACGAAGTGGAAGGCTTCTTTGCTTGCAAACATCTACAAACAACGCTGGCATATCGAAGTCTTCTTCAAGCATCTAAAGCAGCGCTTAAAAGTATCGACATTCATAGGAACTTCTGAAAATGCAGTGATGATCCAGATCTGGACTTCACTCATTGGCATATTACTGTTAAAATACTTACAAAAAAAGGCCAAATATGACTGGAACCTGTCCAATCTGGTCGCATTCATCAGAATGAATATCTTCGTGAAAATAAACATCTGGCAATGGATAGATGATCCCTTTCTCAGGCCGCCTATAAAAGGAAAAAAGGGACAGCTAAAGATCTTCGCAGATTGAAAAATAGGGGTCAATATCGAAATGATGAAAAAAGCTATGCTTGTACCACAGAAATCCAATCCTAAAATTTATTTAGGACACATGTGAATTCAAAATAAGAATTTCCGATTCCATTTTAATAAATATAGTTCCAAAATACCAAACGGAAGAAAGTGATCCACCCTACATTAAAGGGTAAACCACTTTCTTCATCAAACTGGTCTAATTCTGATAGATATTGCCTTCAAAAGAAGCATTGTAAAGATCTTTTAGGTCCTGTAAAGTAGGTTTACGCGGATTGAAACCTGTACATGGATCTTCTAAAGCATTTTTGCTGATGAAATCCAGATTTTTCTCCCAGTCTTCACGGGAAATACCGAATGCTTTAAGTGAACCTATGTTGTTGACGGACGCTCTAAGTTTCTCAATTTCCTGAGCCAGCTCCTCTGCTGATGTCTTGCCAACAATTTTGGCCAGATCAGGGTATCTGTTTGTTGCTGTCTGATTGTAACGGATCACATTTGGAAGGAATATCGCGTTGGCTGCACCATGGGGAATACCATAAAGGGCACCAACTTGATGCGATAATGAGTGTACAATACCCAACCATGCATTATTAAAAGCTAAACCTCCCATAAATGAAGCATCGTGCATGTTTTGACGAGCCTTGATATTGCCCGGATTATTCACCGCTTCTTCCAGATTCTGAAAAACAATTTCCAGACCTCCTTTTGCCAGTACATCTGCATAGTTGTCTTCAATATTCGACACATAGGCTTCCACACAATGTGTCAAAGCATCCAGCCCCGTATTTGATGTGATGTGAGCCGGCATTGAAGCACATATTTCTCCATCTACAATTGCAATATCCGGAGTTAGCTCGTAAGAAACGATCGGATACTTCACCCCTTTTTTTCTATCAGTGATAACCGCCAGACCTGTTGTTTCTGTTCCGGTACCACTTGTAGAAGGGATCGCTACAAATTTAGCCTTCTGGCGTAATGTCGGAACAGTGAAAGGTTTTGTCATTGCCTCAAAATCGGCATCGGGATATTCATAGAAGACCCACATCATTTTTGCCGCATCGATTGCAGAACAGCCCCCAAGACCAACAATCCAGTCCGGTTCAAAATCACGCATCACTGCAGCTCCCTTAAGACTTGTTTCCGAAGACGGATCTTCTTCAACACCGTCAAAAACAGCAGTTTCAAGTCCTGCTTCGTTTAAATAGGAAAGTGCTCTATCTAAGGTCCCACTTCTTTTCATTGATTGTCCACCAGTTACAATGATCGCTTTCTTTCCTGAAAGGTTCTTTAATTCTGATAAACTTCCAGCTCCGTGAAATACTTCGCTGGCAACAAATAACTTGCTCATATTTTATTTTAAATTTCTTATACAAAAGTACTGCAATGACAGACGCTGATGTTATACATTGAATATTATATGATATACATTTGCTCCCTTATGAATAAACAACTGAAATTAAAACAAAAAGGCAGAAAACAACCATTATTCTATTCAAAATCAAATACTTTACACTGAGCACAACATTCATTTTTATACATTTAATCACTGACATACAGCATATAGCGTACTGTATTAAGTATAAAAAGCAGAAGTTTATTACTTCTGCTTTTTATACTCGGAGTAAAACCTATCCTGAATCAGCGCCAGGACTTATATTGATTGATCAACCCATTGGTAGATGAGTCGTGGCCCTGAACCTGGTGATCCTCCTGAAGTTCAGGTAAGATAGCATTAGCTAATTGTTTACCAAGTTCAACACCCCATTGATCAAAGCTGAAAATGTTCCAGATGACCCCTTGCACAAAAATTTTATGTTCATAAAGAGCGATCAGTTTACCCAATGATTTTGGCGTTATCTTTTTCAGCAAAAATGAATTTGTCGGACGGTTTCCCTGAAATACCTTGTATTTACGCTGCTGCTCGATTTCATCAGCCGATTTTCCTGATCCCTGCAATTCGGTTATCACTTCCTCCGCTGACTTTCCGTTCATCAGTGCTTCGGTCTGCGCAAAAAAATTGGACAATAGTATTTTATGATGTTCTCCCAGCGGATTTAAACTCTGAGCAGGCGCGATGAAATCCGAAGGTATCAGCTTAGTCCCCTGATAAAGTAACTGATAAAACGCATGTTGTCCATTGGTACCAGGTTCGCCCCAGACTATAGGTCCTGTCTGATAATCAACTACATGACCGTTACGGTCGATATATTTACCATTGCTCTCCATATCCCCCTGTTGAAAATAGGCCGCAAAACGGTGCAGGTATTGATCATACGCAAAAATACCCAAGGTCTCAGCACCATAAAAATTGATATACCAGATCCCCAAAAGAGCCATGATTACCGGAATGTTCTTTTCAAAGGGAACATGCTGAAAATGCTCGTCGGCCTCATGGGCACCCTCCAATAACGCCTGGAAATTATCATATCCTATTCCAAGACTGATGGATAGTCCTATTGAGGACCATAATGAATATCTGCCCCCTACCCAGTCCCAGAACACAAACATATTACGCGTATTGATTCCGAACTTTTCCACCTCAGCTTCATTCGTACTCAGCGCAACAAAATGTTTTTCGATATCTTTTATTTCAGCCCCCGCCTCAAGCAGCCAAGAACGCGCACTATGGGCATTGGCCATGGTTTCCTGGGTGGTAAATGTTTTGGAAGCAATAAGAAAAAGTGTAGTTTCAGCCTTAACATGCTTAAAGACCTCAGAAATGTGCGTACCATCGACATTCGATACAAAATGCAGATTCAGAGGCGTTTTATATGCTTTTAAAGCCTCCGTTACCATGACGGGGCCGAGATCTGACCCACCGATCCCGATATTGACAACATCAGTTATCGCCTTTCCCGTATATCCGGTCCAGCTTCCCGAAAGTACATCCTGTGTGAAATTTTTCATCTGGTCCAGTACTTCATGAACCTGGGGTATGATATTCACTCCATCAACAGTAATTACCGCATTTTTTGGCTGGCGCAGTGCTGTATGCAGAACAGGCCTGCCCTCCGTTGCATTGATCTTGTCTCCAGCGAACATTTTATCAATCGCCTGGTCTAGTTTCACCTCTTTTGCCAGCTCCAGCAAAAGGTTCAGCGTCTCTCCAGTAATTCTGTTTTTTGAATAATCAAACAGTACATCGCCCCATTGCACTGAAAACGTGGAGAAGCGATGGGGATCTTCTATAAACAAATTGCGGATCTGCACATCTTTTATCATCTGGAAATGTGCCGTAAGCTTCTGAAAAGCCGCTGTATCTTTTAAATTAACCGTTGGTAACATATGTTTAAGATTTATGTTACAAACCTAGTTCAATTCTCCGGCGGTCACGCAACCAACTTATACCTATGTCTTATACATTTGCGCCAATTGCTGCTGCAGGTCCGTGGGTGTTTCATCAAGCTTAGCCTTAACAAACTTATTAAGTGCAGCGGGTGAGTTGAAGCCAAGTTCGAAAGCAATTTCTTTATGGGAATAGCTGGAGAGCAGCAACAGCTGCTTGATCTCATTCATGATCCTTGCGTGGATGGTTTCGATCGAGGTCAGCCCCGCGGTTTTCTTGGTGATCTCATTTAATTTTTTGGGTGAAATCAGCAATTTTTCCGCATACCAGCTTACTGTACGTTCTGTCTTGTAATACCGCTCCAGTAATTCTAAAAATTTCCCATAGAGTTTTGTATTTTCATTGGTCAGTTTATTCTTGTCCCACTTCGTGTGGACAAACTCGACCAGCTTAAGTAACGTTATCTTGATGTAAAACCGTGCCTGTTCTTTCTTTACCGATGTTAGGTCATGGTATAGTTTTTCTATCTGATCCAACAGCAACTCTACTTCCTTGGTCTCCGCTACGGGCAGTTCAATATGATTGAGTTTGACAGAAATGTTGTGATTGTAAATACTCAGCTCATTTTTAAGGATATCCGAACAGAACAGCACTTCATCAAACAGGATCATCTTGCCCTCAAAGTTGCTGCTGATCTGTTCTTTTGATGATAGCTGTCCAGGAAATATAACACAGATGTTATTTTTCGTCACATCGTACCGACGGTCCTCTACCTGCATTTTCATTTTGCCTTTTTTAACAAATAATAGACAAAAATGGTCTTTTGTATGCGGTTCCCTATATTCCTCCAGTGCATTCCTGTCCAATTCAAAAATATGAAAGGGCGTGATTGCCCTTTCAGAATTATGCTGAATATCTTTCAGATGATGTGTGATCATATTTATTTTTTATATTAAATATTGCCGTGCAAATATTTTGCTGCTTTTTTGTCTACCAAAAATAATAATTCTCCCTGAGATGGCGCAAGCAATTGTGCCGGGTATATTCTGGGGTTATAAGGTCCCTCGATAACCTCTTTGAGAGCTTCCGCCTTCGTTTCTCCAAAAGAGATCACGAGTAGTTTTCGTGCCCTGTTAAGAAAAGGGGCCGTCAGTGTAATCCTGTACATCTGCTGCTGTTCCAGATAATACGCAGTGACCCAATTTTCTGTTTCATCTAGCGCCTCGGTTCCCGGAAACAACGAGGCAGTATGCCCATCTTGTCCCATTCCAAGAAGGATGAGATCCATTCTGCCATCACTTCCCAGCATTTCTTTTAATAATACATTATATACAGCAGCAAAATCCTCTGCTGTTATACCGTCCCGGTACATGGGAAAGACATTGACCGGCCGAACAGGCACTCTGTCCAAGAGCTGCTCATAGGACATCCTGGCATTGCTCAGGTCATTGTCAAGTGGCACCCACCTTTCATCTCCCCAGAAGATCAGTACTTTGGTCCAGTCGATCTGGTTTTTATACTGATCTTCCGATAATAACCTATACAGGCCTTCCGGTGAAGATCCGCCCGTCAGTGCAACAGCAAAATATCCTTTCTGCCTAATCGCTTCATTTGCAGAACTGATAAAAACCGCTGCAGCTTCTTTGAAAATTTCTTCTGTGGTCGCAAATATGTTAAGCATCTTGTTCCTTTTTAAATTTTTCGGCAGAAGTAGATAACCAGTGATGCCCCTGTCTCTTCAATAAATCATCCGCAGCTGCAGGCCCCGCACTTCCAGCAGCATACGTGTCCATCTTTGACGAATTTCCGCTTTCCCAGGCGGCCTGAATATTAGAGATAACATCCCAGGCCTCCTCCACCTGATCCGAACGCATAAAAAGAGTAGAATCCCCGTCAAGAGCATCCAAGAGTAAGGTTTCATAAGCTTCAGGAGTTTCCGATGAACATTCAAAATAGTCGAATACCATTTCAGCCGGTTTCAGCTTCATGTCCAGACCTGGTTTTTTGGTCATGAACGACAGCCTGACGTCCATTTCTGGCTGGATATTGATCACCAGTTTATTGGGGAACAGAATATTCAGATCATCTCGAAATGTCGTGCACGGGACGTCTTTGAAACTGATCACGATGGAAGATTTTTTTTCCTGCATGCGCTTGCCCGTCCGCATATAGAACGGTACCCCGCGCCAGCGTTCATTGTCAATGTAAAACTTCATCGCAACATATGTTTCGGTATTTGAGTTTGGATTCACTCCGGGTTCTTCCAAATAGCCAGGTTTCTTTTTACCGTCAATCTCTCCCTCGATATACTGTGCTCTTACCGTATAATGTCCGATATCCTCAAGATTCATCCTTCTGACACTTTTGAGCACATCTACTTTACGGTCCCTGATCTCTGACGATTCAAATGCAGCGGGAGCTTCCATGGCAATCATGCAGAGAATCTGCATCAAATGGTTCTGGATCATATCACGGAGAGCACCCGACCCATCATAGTATCCGCCCCGGTCTTCAACGCCGACAGTCTCCGCAACGGTAATCTGTACAGAATCGATATAATTATTATTCCACAATGGTTCAAAAATGGTATTTCCAAAACGGAAAGCCAGGATATTCTGTACATTCTCCTTTCCAAGGTAATGATCGATTCGGTAGATCTGCACTTCCTTAAAAGTCTGCGAAAGGAGCTTATTGAGTGCTACGGCCGAAGCCTTATCATAGCCAAAAGGTTTTTCAATGATCATCCTGTCCTGATCAACATTCTCGGTCAGACCTGCATTTTTTAAGCTATTCGATACCGTTTCAATAAAACTGGGTGCTACCGAAAGGTAAAACAGACGGTTGGATCTGATCCCCAAGTTTACATCAATGGTATCAAGTTCATTTTTCAACCGGATAAAAGATTCCTCCTGTGTTATATCAAATCTGATAAATTTAATTTTCTCACTGAAATTATTCCATTGTTCCTGGGAGAATTTTTGGATTCTTGAAAATGTCCTGATATTTTCAAGGATATAATTCCTGAATTCTTCCTGTGTCTGTTCCGTTCTTCCCAGTGAAAGAACTTCAAATTCCTCGGGAAACCAACCCTCCAGGAACAGATTGAAAAATGCAGGAAATAATTTTCTTTTCGCCAAATCTCCTGTTGCCCCAAAAACTACGATAGAGGTTGGCTTTTTATCATTATTTTTCATTTTATTTAATTTTAAGATTCCCAATGGGTATGGTATACGCCTTCCTTATCAGTTCTTTCATAAGTATGCGCTCCAAAAAAATCCCGTTGTGCCTGAATAAGGTTCGTAGGCAAATTTTCTGCACGGTAAGCATCGAAATATGACAGTGCATTCATCCATGCCGAAACAGGTGTACCATTCTGAATGGCATCCCGAATGATGGACCGGATACCTGCCTGTGATGCATTTAACTTGGCAGCAATCTCCCTGTCAAGCAGAATATTTGCAAGATCCGGCTGTAAAGCGAACGCCTTTCGGAAGTCTTCCAGAAGTGTCGCACGGATGATACAGCCCCCGCGCCAGATTTTACACACGGTCTCCAGATTCAGTCCATAACCATAGGTATCAGATGCCATCCTAAGCTGGGCAAGCCCCTGTGCGTATGTGCTAATAATGGCGAAATAAAGACCGGCCTTCAGATGTTCTAGATCAACAGGATCAACTTTTGACGCATTTTGCCAGGTCAGCAGTTTCGATGCCTTAATCCTTTCCAATTTATATTTAGACATGTCCCGCATATTGACAGCAGCGTCGATCACAGGCACGGGTACCTGAAGATCCATTGCATTTTGAGATGTCCATTTACCTGTCCCTTTGGATTTAGCCCAGTCTGAAATCAGATCCACCAGGAAAGTATTCTCTTCTTTTCGCTTTAGAATAGCTCCGGTAATTTCAATGAGAAAGGAATTCAGTTCTTCCCTATTCCACTGTTCAAATGATTCCTGTATCACTTCATGCTCCAGATGATAGACATTCTTCATTATATCATAGGTCTCTGCAATAAGCTGCATAATTCCATATTCTATACCGTTATGAACCATCTTCACATAGTTGCCCGCTGAGCCGTTACCCAAAAATTCAACGCATGGTGCATCATCAACTTTTGCAGCAATTGCTTCAAAAATGGGGCGTAATCGCTCATAAGCTACCTTATCACCTCCGGGCATCATACTCGGCCCCCTTCTGGCCCCGCTCTCACCACCTGAGATTCCCATACCAAAAAAGTGGATTCCCTTTGACGAAAGCTCCTGATACCTCCTGTCGGTATCAGAAAAATAGGTATTGCCCCCATCGATTATTATATCGCCCTCATCCAGCAAGGGAAGTAAAGTTCCTATTGCCCCGTCAACAGAAGAACCCGCAGGAACAAGGAGCATTATTGCTCTCGGGCTTTCCAGAGATTTAACAAAGGATTCCGGATCAACGGTTGCAAAAATCTGATGGTCTTTCTGTGCTTCATTCTGCAATGAACCGGCCTTCTCCTGATCCATATCCAGCCCGGCCACAGCAAATCCATGATCCGCCATATTGAGCAATAAATTTCGGCCCATCACACCCAGGCCTACTATACCAAAATTATATGTCTTCATTTTCTAAATCTTTAAATATTCTATTTATATCATTCTTCACTACAGTTAAAAATTGAGCAGATTAGATTTGCAGTATAAAGTCTTCCCTGTTAGTACAGAGAAGACTTCGAAGGATAGTCCGACTTTCTGATTTATGCTGTGATGGCTTCTTTCAGGGCTTTAGCTGCTGCAGCTGGATCCTGGGCACCATAGATGGCTCCTCCGGCAACAGCTACTGCTGCACCAGCAGCCACGACATCTTTAATCGTGTCAAGATTTACACCACCGGCAATCGAAAAAGGAACCTGTGCCTCACGGCCCTCACCGATAAGTTTTTGCACATTATAACCCGGCTGAGCCTGTTCATCAAGGCCGGCATGCAACTCAACAAATGCCACACCAAAGGCTGTAACTTCTTTGGCACGTTGTACACGGTCTTTTACGCCGATCGTATCAACTACTACTTGTTTACCGGCTTTTTTTGCAGCTTCTACTGCACCTTTGATCGTGGAATCATCAACAGCACCCATTACGGTTACCAGATCCGCACCTGCATTGAATGCCATTTCTGCTTCTAATGCACCTGTATCAGCTGTTTTCAGATCCGCAAAGACCAATTTATCAGGATGCGCGGATTTCATTGCGGTGATCACTTTTAGACCTTCAGCTTTGATTAAAGGTGTTCCCAGCTCGATGATATCCACATAAGGTGATACTTTTGCAGCCAAATCAAGGGCTGCTTCTGTAGTCAATAAGTCAATCGCTACTTGTAACTTAGTCATAATATAAAATTTTAATATTTGTATTTCTCGTTATTCAAGATTGGCATGTTTCGGCCAGAGCTCCTCTTTTGTCAGGCCTGAATCTCTCCACAGTGTCATAAATACAGCATCAAGGACCCAAAGGACAGACTGTTCAAAGAGACTTCCAGCATACTGACGGGACGCTGATTCTCCAAAGTCCGTCTTCACCGCCGCATTAACAAGCACCACATGGTCTGAAAGGCTAGCAATTTTGCTATTCGAATCCGCTGTAATGCCTATTACAGTTGCATGTTGTTTTTTTGCCTTTTCAGCGGCGATTACAAGTGTCGGCGTGCTTCCAGAACCGGAGCCTACCAGCAGAAGATCGTTCTCTAAGATTGCGGGCGTAGTTGTTTCACCCACAACATATACATTTAAGCCTAGATGCATAAATCTCATGGCAGCCATCTTCAGTGCTAAGCCTGTACGTCCGGCACCTGCAAAAAATATACGGTCCGCTTTCTTTAAATTGTCCTCCAGTGTCTGTAGCGATACCGGATTCAGCACTGATGAAATCGCTTTAATTTCATCCAGGATTATATTTAAATTATTTATTGAACTATTCTCTTCCATTTTCTGTAGTAAGGATATTTTATCATCAGATCTTCTGATTTGATAATACAAAGGTATGTTGCCTGAGACGCATGATATTATACATATAACATTATATAATATACATTTGCGACCTTCTTGACCACTGTAAAAGAGCGGGTTATATTTTAATAATACTGTATTGTATAGGGAGTGGTGTCGCTGAACTCAGAAAAAAGATAACTGTGCCTGATCAATAACAGTCCGACGCACATTATGGTCTTACCAAACTATTTTATGTCTAGTAGTCAAACATTAAATTCCAGAGCTTTAGTTTACGGATCAATGAAACATTGATTTTCCCGGAACACCGGCAAACCGTGAATCAGTTTTTTAATTATATTTGTGTTACAACCAACTAACAGGAAACTTATGTCAAAAGGCCTTTTTATATTACACTCATAGTATATTCCCGCAGGAGACCAGCCGGATGCTATCGCAAGACTTGTTTCGGGAATTGAATCTGGAGCTACCCACCAGACACTCAAAGGTATCACAGGTTCAAGAAAGACCTTTACAATGGCAAACATTATCCACCAGCTAAAGCGTCCGACCTTGATTCTTGCACCTAACAAGACCTTGACTGCTCAGCTATATGATGAAATGAAGCAATTTTTTCCAGAGAATGCTGTTGAGTTTTTCGTCTCATATTATGATTATTTTCAGCCTGAGATGTATCTGCCCGGCAGTGACCGTTTCGTTGAAAAAGATTCTTCCATTAACGAACATTTGGAAATACTCCGCCTTTCCACCACAAAATCCCTTATTGAACGCAGGGATACTATTGTTGTCGCATCGGTTTCGTCCATTTATGGATTTGGAGCATCATAATCAAGTCCCTTCCCCAGTTCATTGACAAAGGTAATTTCGCCGCCGAGACTTTCAATACGGGAAACCGTATTTGCCAGACCTTTTCGATACGATAAATACCGCTTTAAAACTTAACGTCATCGACATACTGAAAGAGGATTTTTTAAGAAATTTTGATACCTTTTAGAAAAATTACAACCAGCAATTTATTAATCTATATGAGTGCAAATGTTCCTATTGTAAGGTCAGTGTCCTGGCCAGCTGTTTTAATCCTTATTGTGTTCTGGATGGTCCTGATGGTAGCTTCCTTATTCTTATTCCAACTTGAGGGCATGATCGTCGCCTCAGTTCTTTTTTTCATTTTAATAACAGCATTGCAACAGCTCATTCCAAAGAGCCACAAAAAGGGAATGAAAGCAGTCAAACAAAATGAGTTTAACGGTGCGATTGAATATTTTAAACAGAGTGTCGATTTCTTTACAAAAAAGAAATGGTTAGATAAATATCGGGCAGTTACCATGTTTAGCGCTTCAAAAATGAGCTATCGGGAAATGGCGCTCTGTAATATTGCATTCTGCTATGCGCAGACTGGGCAAGCCGAAAAAGCAAAGGCGCTCTACGAAGAGATCTTGGAAAAATATCCGGATAATGGAATCGCTTACTATGCGCTAAACTCAATCAATACCTTTTCAAATCAGGCTGATTAAATGATCGCGCATTTAGCTGGATCTCTCATAAGTCGGCTGTTACAAATGATCATAAAAACAAATAAGGGCTATCGGTGGATAGCCCTTTCTCATCATCTTATTGGTTAAAATATGGCACTAAATATCTTGAATGCATCAGATATCGTATTTTCGGCAAGTAACCCAACCTCGTTATTTACCTTGCTTTCACAAAAGTAGCACGATACCCCCAAGATTCTTTACGGAAAACCGTAATCCGATATCAAAGATTATTTATATAAAACCTAATTCCTTGCAGTGTGCAACAAGCTGTTCATTTTTGATAAAACCTAGTACATCTTTCATGAGGTTGAGCCTTTTCTCGATACTACTCAGACTCGACGGGCGGATATCACGCTGCTGGAGATATTCGGGCATTTCTTTTTGGGACACGCCTTCATACAGGAGTTTAATGATATGCAGGTCAAACTGCGTAAACTCGTGCGAGTTCTGCTCCTGAATAAATTTTTTACTGTCCGGCGATTGGTACGTTCGGTTCTGATCAACAGCTTGCAATGCCTCGCGCAGATGTTGGCCATCGCGGCGCGCTTTGCGAACAAGGCCATCAATCTCGTTATTCTTGAACATATCATTGATCAGGGACGAACGGTCCTTGGCCGTCAGGACAATAACCTTAATGTCTGGTTGTACAATCTTGACAGCTTTGATCAGTGAAAGGCCATCCTTTATCTCCTGCGGACTATCATCATCTTCGAATTCGATATCCGTAATGAGTAGGTCATATGGTTCGCCATCGCGGATCGCATTTTTAATCCAGGTCAACGCATGGTCACAGTAATAAACGTATTTGGTATTGTGAATACCGAGGTCGTGCAGGGTTTTCTGCACAGAAATGTTGGCTATCTCGTAGTCTTCGGCAATCAGTACTTTCTTAAACATACATTATTGTCTTTTTATAATGGGATAGTGGTCGTGATATTGAGCCCTTTTCCCGGTTCATTCACAAAGGTAATTTCACCACCGAAGCTTTCAATACGGGAAACCGTATTCGATAACCCTTTTCCTTTCGGTTTTTCTTGTGGGATTCCTATACCATTATCCTTATAGAATATGTTAAGCTGTTGGTCTGTTATGTCAAAACGTATGACGACCTGTTCGGCCTGACTATGTTTCTTCATATTGACCATCAGCTCCTGAAGCACATGCTTCACTTCATCTTTAATACGTTTGCTAATATCGTCCCACTGTTCGGCATCATTACCGGCGATTAATATCTTCCGATGGTCAGCAGCAAAGGATTTGAGTAAGATGGCCAGTTGCTCGTTATAGGGTGTCTCTGTGATCGTTTCCTGTTCAACATCGTGGGAGATATCGCGTGACTGATGGTACATATTTTCCAGTTTATCGAGCACACCATCGCGATCGACATTTTCGTTATGTTCAATCTCCGACATCACCCGGTAAATGCCGTTGGCAACGACATCGTGAATCTTCTTGGAAAGATGAAGCTGTGTTTCTTTAACCCGATTCTGTGCTTCGAGTTCTAGACGTTGCTTGCGTCGTTTATACCAAAGCGTTCCTCCACCAACAGCTAACAGGAGTAAAAAAATACTTGCACCTGTAATCGCACGTTGTCTGACAAGACGGTTCTGCTTTTCGGCATTTTCTTTTTCCAGCCGCAGGTTATCGGCTTTATTTTTTTCAACGTCGTAGCGGATTAGGGCGAACTGGTTTTTGGCGGCGGCGCGGGCTTGCTGGATGCTGTCGCTTATTGTCTCAAATTGATTAAAATAAAAGGTAATTGAGTCTGACGAGCCTACCTTTATCATTCGTGAGAGGCCTTTCATCTGATCATCTCCACTCTTAAGTCGTCTCGCCATGGCTAGCTGTTTTCGAGCATAGAATAAGGAAGAGTCTGGATTAATCCTTTCATAATAGTCTGCTAAATGAGCTAGACTTGCATTCAGGCCCCATAAATCTTTTTTTTCCTCTCTAATCTTCAGGGCTGTTAAAAGACCTGAAACTGCTGAATAATTTGAATTTCTACGCCATCGGACGTAGCTTATATTCGACAAAGATCTTGCATACTCAGTTGGCAAAGCATGCACTTCATTTAATACACTATCTAAAATATCAATTGCTTTATCATATTCTTTAACATTCATATAGCTCATTGCTAAATTATTTTTATAAACTGATGTTGTCAATGAGTCGTCTGAAAAGTGAATAGCTTTTTTATAGAATAGAATTGCTTTCCTATAGTCACCAAGTTTATTAGTGCTGGCACCCAAATTATTATAATCGGAACTTAAATATATACGATGTTTGGGGTTTTCGAAATTCAAAAAATTCAAGGCCTGTAAGGCGGTCTCCTGTGCTCCAAAATAATCTCCTAGATCCTTTTGCAAAATTGCCATGATAATTAAACAATTGCCTGTATTTATACTGTCTTTAGATTCAAGGAAAATATCTTTAGCCCGACTAAAATTTAAAAACGCACTATCGGAAACACCTTGTTCGAGATAATTGTATGCAATATCATAAAATGGATTTTCCGCTGAAGGTTGTTTATCTATTTCTTTCTTGTAACAAGAGGAAAAAAATAACAGGGAGAGGAATATATAAAGAGGCTTCAAGATGGTTCATTTTTCTCGAAAATAATTAAAATTAGCCATCAAAGCAATATATAAATTTAAAACGGGAGGTAACTAGATGCTACCTCCCGTTTGTGTATTTGTTATGGTTTTGGTGGCCGAGGTGGAATTGGCGTGCTCGTTTCCCCCCGTTATCCCCCGGATCCACAGGAGGTGCATCTGCCGTTTGTACTGTTGACGTTCCTGCGCCAGGTTGTGAATTAGACGGTTGACCGATTCCAAATAGAAAATATAATATTAAACTCCACATGATTCAAAAAATTTAAAAAGTTGAAAAAATGAGTAGTCCCCGTGCACCATGCACGGGATTGCTACAAATGTTTTCAGAAGGTCTTCTGAATTTTTTGGGAAGTAAGAGTGTCAATCGCGGGAGGCAGAAGCTGCTTCCCAAACCGGCTAAAGACTACCGCGAGATCTTCTCATTGTGAAATCAGATTAGTATCTTAGTTTATATTTTAATCGATCCATCATCTGACTTCGAGAACAAAGTTATAGCCGTTAAAACCCTTTTTATCAAATGATTCCGGTAAGTCCGAAAGGTCCGATAAAATGCTAAAGATTCTATGAATTCCGATGTATAAAGAATGTATTGACTTACGGGATTCCGTAAATTCCGGTGTAGAATTAGCTTAATTTTGATGCCATGCCAACGACATTTGCCAAATTTAAAGAAGAGGTTCTTGCCCTATATGAGGCAAAGAAAAACAACCATGAGCTGGATGATTTATTAGTTAATCCTTCGCCCGCCAAGCTAAGAGATTATTGCTTAGTTAGATTATCCGAAGGTTTGCCTCCCGAGGATATCGAAATTTTACAAAAGTTCTTTGATCCATATAAAAAAGAAAAGAACTTGGAAGAAGCAATAGCGAAATACAATACTGGGTCATTAAAGGCATTGCAGAAATTTGCCCTTAACATTACGCAAGACCCTGAAGACCGAGTTGTGAAACTACTCGCAATACTAGTGGACTACCGGCCGAGGCCATTTCGATACAGTTATGATACCTCAACATCAGATGGGGCGAAGGATCCATCACCAATAGATGAAGGAAAAAGCTCATCGCTGACTGATAAACTAGATGCCCCTTTAATCCCTACCGACGATAAAAAGCCAACATCGGAGGGTTCACCAATGAGTTCCACATTGACTGGGGAAAAAAAAGAACTTAGGGACAAACCGGAAGAGGAAAAAGCGGAAGAATTAATAGACGATCTATACTTTCATAACGACTCAAATGAAATGGGGCAAAATCGGGAAAATATTGACAGATTTAATTATCCCCGACCATTTTTCAAAAAAAACAAACTTATATTGAGGTTTTCAGGTGTAGCACTTTTGGTATTGGCAATATTAACTACCGTGCATTTTCTGACGCCTGAAGAGTGCATGTGCTGGAATGGAGAAAAATATATTGAGGTAGATTGTCAGAGCAAGACACAATCCTATCAAGTGATAGGCTTAGATAAAAACAAACTCGAGGGATTTGTGAAAATAACGAGACCAGATACCCTGGGACCCAAGGATGTAGGAAGAGTATGGTATTCAAAAATCAATCATGAGGTGGAATTTTTTACTGGACCGGGTTATCATCCCACGGAATTCGGACGTTCCCTAAAAGCGGCCACCATGCGGATTTTAGATAGCTACGCAGGAACAAACGCCAAAGATGATCAAAACAAGAAATATGGTATTATGCAAAAACAATAATCTTTTGTTGCTCAAATGCAAATTTCCAAACTAAAAAAGCCACATCTTCCGACGTGGCTTATTAAACTAAACTTAAACATATGATTCACTAGTGGTTTGTCATTTATTTGCCGCAAACCACCAGTTGTAAAATTCTATTTATACGAATTGATTGATTTGGATACTTTCCAATTATTGCCCACACGCTCCAAAGTAACTAGATCTGTTTTGGTGAAGTTCTCAAATTTCAACCTCACTTTGGCTACCATATAGTCAGCTGATTCTTCTAAGATGTCGGTGCTTACTATACAGTTAAGCTTTTCTCCTTTTTGTTTTTTCAAGGAATTAATCACTTCACTACGGCTATTAGATTGCGCATTGGTAGCTTGGATCTTTTGATTGAAATCTTCTGCGAATAACTGCTCTACGCCTGCTGATTCGCCCTCCGTAGTTATCGCAACATAGTGAGCAAGTGCCAAGTCTGCTGTAGAAAGGTTAACGTTTGCTTTTGTTGCTTTTGCTCCAGGTCCTTCAGCTGCCATAGCGAAAGTTGATACTGTGATTAGGGCTGCTGCTGCGAATGTTTTTACTAATGCTTTCATAATGTCTTTACTTTATATTGTTAGTTTTTTGTTCTTATTTGTTGACTCAAAACTACAACACAATAGGCCCCTAGCCTATGGACTTTAGACCAGCGCTCAGGAAAACTCGGTGAATGGCTGGAATGGGGAGGTGAAAGTTATCATTCGAATTAACGATTCAATGAAGCTATAGATTCGGGGAGAGATAATTTATTTCAAAATTTCATTATCTTAGTGCATGTGGCCACCGATATCAATTGACAAAATAGAACTTCTTATTTTGCAAGCAGAACTGACAATGGATTATAAAGCTTTAAACCTTTGGAATCTCATCAAAGTAACTCCTCATAAGTGGCAAGAAAATCGTTTGGAGATGAGAGTGGGGGCTTTTGGGTGGTTGCCTTATTTGGAAATCAAATAATTTACTATAATGACATTGAAGAAGGCTTTAATATATCATCGTTTGAAATCTACGGCGTTATTGATCAATACGATTGTAACCAATCTGAATTGACCGCCCCCATTAATTATTTAGTTTCACAGTTGAGTCAAATCCCTGACGAGATTATTTAGGATAATAAACCGAACTAAAAAAATAGATAAATCATAAAAAAGCCACATCTCTCGACGTGGCCATAAATAAACATATGATTCACTAGTGGTTTGTCTTTTATTACTGGCAAACCACTAATTATTTAAATTCTATTTATACGAATTGATCGATCTGGATACTTTCCAGTCATTGCCCACACGTTCCAAGGTAACCAGATCAGTCTTGATGAAGTTTTCAAATTTCAAGGTCACTTTAGCCACCATATAGTCTGCCGATTCCTCAATGATGTCTGTGCTTACTGTGCAGTTCAGCTTTTCCCCTTTTTGCTTTTTCATGGATTTAACCACTTCGCTACGGCTGTTAGACTGCGCATTGGTAGCTTGAATCTTTTGATTGAAATCAGCTGCAAACAACTGCTCTACTCCTGCTGATTCTCCCTCCGTAGTGACCGCAACATAGTGATCAAGTGCCAAGTCTGCTGTAGAAAGGTTAACGTTTGCTTTTGTTGCTTTTGCTCCAGGTCCCTCAGCTGCCATAGCGAAAGTTGATACTGCGATTAGAGCTGCTGCTGCGAATGTTTTTACTAGCGTGTTCATAATGTCTTTATTTATAGTGTTAGTTTTTAGTTCTTATTTGTTGACTCAAAACTACAACACAATAGACCCCTAGCCTATGGCCTTTAGACCAACGATCAGGAAAACTCGGTGAATGGCGGTAATGGGGAGAGGAAAGGGTTTAGAATAAAGCATTGAATTTTCGATAATCAGACTATAACAGCTATCTTTAATAGCAAAAGCTTCCACAAGTTAACCCCAGTCAAACATATTTCGCACAGATTCAGCAGCACGCCCAGGAATTTCTAAATACAAATGGTCAGAATTTAAAAGAATGGCTGGCCTTAAGATTAAATATTCAACTCGAAAATGGACTGTTTTTATTTCCCACAGGAGGTATAATGATAGAAGATAGTGAGGAATTGCCAGAAGAACCTAAAAGAATCCACCTAGCGGGAGTTGACACTAAAATAATTGAGGATTTTATTATCGAAAATCCTACAACAGCCTTTGTAGAATATCCTTGGGAAGCAATATCAATTGAGAAAAAATTAGCTTTCGAAGATATGCTGTATAAAGAAATCGATTCATCAGGATCTATAGTCGATTATTTACGGAGCCATTCTACGAACACTATTTTAAAAGGAGCCACAGTTTCAGCCTTTTGCATAAATGTTAATTCATCTCAGGTTTTATTTGAAATACAAAGTAAAAAGATCGATCAACGCTTTGCATTAATAGCATTCAAGCAATCCGATCGAGATGGAACTCGTTTGTTAAAAGGTATTAAATTATTTAATGATTTTGACGAATTCAAAGATCTCAAGATGTATCCAGACAGAAACGAATGGGAGAAATAAATTGAAATGAAAAAGGAAGGCAAGATCTTCATACAGTATAAATAAGCCAATACAAGTTATCAAAAAAATTTACTCCGATAAAACTATTTGGAAATGGCAATTGTTCTTATAATACAAAGCGGCTCCAAGCTATCTTTCGAAGGAAAGGTTCAACATAAAATTGGCGTCGTACAGTGAAAATCCAATTGTCTTAAAAAACATTGGATGACGAAACAAAAAAGAGGAAACGATAGGAAACATAAAAATTGCTGTACAAGTAAACGCTAAGAGAAAGGGTCTGATGAGAATCAGACCCTTTTGACGTAAAAAGCCAGATTTCAGGATCTGGCTTCTAAACTAAACTGAAAAAGTACTGCCCCCTAGTTTTCGGGATCCTTTATTTGCTCCAATAAGCATATCATCCGCTAATAATCAGCCTTTGTTATAAGCATCCATCTCATTATATTGAAAATGAAAAATAATGCAAGCCAAGCAAAAGAAAACATATCCGGGTATTGTAGGACAGCATGTAGGCTATAAAGACCTGCTATCCCTATAACTATCGAAAATATCCTATCTAATGTAGTTCCCAGTCTTCTTTTTATGATATATAACGAATGCAGTAAAACTGTTGTACAGATTATAATATAAATAACCGCCAGTAGAGCTTGAACAACTAAGTCCCACATATTGATGAAATCAACATAATTCAGGCAAGTAAAAAATTGAAATAGAGCAAGAAATAACACCATAAAAAAAAGGAGCGTAAACTTTTCACCCGGTAGAGGTAAAAGCAACAAAAGCAATATTGTAATGATATTAATAAACGCTTTATATCTTACTAGTCTTTCCATTAAGAAACTATGCTTTTTCATAATTGATTTATTTAATATCCCAAAGCTACCCTTCTTTTAAGATCAAAAATTTGATAAAAGGCAAAAAAAAGACATATCTCTTTACCATGGATGTTGTCTATACGCCAAAACAAAAAAGCCACATCTTCCGATATGGCTCTACAACATATATATTTATTTGAGATGGCTTCTACTTATACGAATTGATTGATTTGGAAACTTTCCAGTCACTGCCTACACGCTCCAAGGTAACTAGATCTGTTTTAGTGAAATTCTCAAATTTCAACGTCACTTTAGCCACCATATAGTCTGCGGATTCTTCTAAGATATCAGTGCTTACTGTACAGTTCAGCTTTTCGCCTTTTTGTTTTTTCAAGGATTTAATCACTTCGCTACGGCTGTTAGACTGCGCATTGGTAGCTTGAATCTTTTGATTGAAATCAGCTGCAAACAACTGCTCTACTCCTGCTGATTCTCCCTCTGTCGTTACCGCAACGTAGTGATCTAAAGCCAAGTCCGCTGTGGAAAGGTTAACGTTTGCTTTTGCCGATTTTGTTCCCGGTCCTTCAGCTGCCATAGCGAAAGTTGATACTGTGATTAAGGCTGCCGCTGCGAATGTTTTTACTAATGAGTTCATAATGTCTTTATTTTATATTGTTAGTTTATCTGTTCTTATTTGTTGACTCAAAACTACAACACAATAGGCCCCAAGCCTATGATCTTTAGACCAACGCTCAGAAAAACTCGGTGAATGGCAGGAATGGGGAGGTGAATTTTAATTTTGTGATGTAGGTCACGGTAAATTACCATACAAAATCAAGAAATTTGTTCCAACAAGAAGAAAATCAAAGCAATATGAAAGCAAAACAACTCTTTAGGCAAATAGGAATATTTTCGGCTTTATTAATCTTAATAGTAACGTATTGCTATGCAACAAACCGAAAACCAAAAATTCTATTCGTAGTGACTAGTCACGATACAAAAGGCAATACAGGCGAAAAAACAGGTTATTATCTCGGGGAAGTCTCGCATCCATGGGAGGTTTTAACAGCTGCCGGATATGAGATTGATTTTGTTAGCCCACAGGGCGGAAATCCACCTGTGGATGGATTTGACCTAAATGATCCCGTTAACAAAAAATTCTGGGAGGATAAATACTACCACAATAAAATCACCCATTCACTCAAACCTTCTCAGGTAAAACCTGAAGAATACAAAGCCATCTTTTACGCCGGAGGACATGGTGCGATGTGGGATCTGCCTTTCGACCCATCAATCGCAAAGATTGCCACCAAGATATATGAGGCAAATGGGGTCATTGCAGCTGTATGTCATGGACCTGCAGGCTTAACCAACATCAAACTGAGCACCGGCGAATATTTGATAAAAGGGAAAAAAGTTAATGGCTTTAGCAACGAAGAAGAAGAGCTTGTCAAGCTCAGCAATGTTGTTCCCTTTTTACTAGAAGATAGACTAAAAGCAATAGGTGGGATTTATGAAAAATCCAAACCTTGGCAGTCCCATGTCACTATTGACGGCAGATTGATCACTGGGCAAAACCCGCAATCAGCCAAAGCTGTAGGCATAGCCATCGTCAAAGCATTAGCTGAATAAGGTACACCCCAAAAATAAAAACATTGCCTTTTGAAAACCATAGGGTCTGTCCAATATTTACTGTACAATTAAACGCTAACAGAAAGAGGCTGTCTCAAAAAGGC
>NZ_DBGB01000013.1:0-205723 GCF_002295765.1 Sphingobacterium sp. UBA865
CCAAGAAGTCTGCTTGATCCTTTTTTTATTTACTGACTATTTTTTATACTTAGCTTAGCGTAGTTTCGCGCGGTTCCTTATTCATTTCCAAAATGAATGGTCTTATTCTTCTGGTTCTAAAACTTTTTTCCATTAAAATGTAATAGAAATAAAAAACACCACAATACAGCGTATTATGGTGTTACATGAATATGTGGTTTGATTAGTTTTTTGCTAAGACCATTTCTGGTTCTTCTTTTCCGCCATGACAGGTTTTACAGGAAATAGCTTTGGCAGGCGAGCTATCCCAGCTTCGATTAAAATACTTTTTGTTTATCTTTTGGGTCATCTTAATCATCGCTCGTCCAATCTCTTTTTTGTGGTTATCATCACTCGCAAAATCCATTTTTTTGGGATCTTCCTTCGACGGTGCATGACAGAAACCACATTTTACACCCAATGCGACATTAAATTCCTTCATAGTGGAAATTAATTCATCGTGGGAGATATTTTTGGGAAGAACTTTGAGATTAGTCGGTTTTGGTTCTTCTTTAGGTTTTTCCTGTTGGAAGCTAAATGCACTCAAAGCAATGGCAATAGCAAACACAGATGCAATTGCACCTAATTTATTTATTTTTTTCATTTCTCTTTTCCTTTATGCTTACCTAAATATAGGGAGAAAGAGATAATTTTCAAACAGAAAATGAAGTTAATATGACAATTTAGATTGATTATTATTTACGTACTGCATTATCCACAACCCAAGATTGGCTATTGGATTGATAATTAATTTTCAGCAACTTTCCTTCGATCTTCACGTCTTTTAAGAGTGTTGTATCAGTAGAAGTCCAAGTGCTATCATTGGTTTTATCAAATCGAACGCCTGTAATATTTGGGATGCCTGTGAAAAACTCAATTTTATAAGTATCGGTACCATCACGAAGCACCCGTATCAGGCGATTATCCCGGTCCACTTCAATGGAATTGCCTTGGTATTTAACACGACCGATAAAGCTGCCGGAAGCGTCCGCAGCACCACCTGTATTTTCATTTTTTTTACACGAGATAAATAAGATAACGAATAAAACGGGCGAGACTAAAGGCTTAAACAACTTCATGTGTGTAATTTTTGTGCTAAAATAAGCTTTTTTGGCCAAAATCTCAATTGATCAATCCAGAAATGATGTTAATGGTCAATGCAACGACAAACGTATTTAAAGCAAAGGAGAGGAGGCCATGAAATAATGCTACTCTTCTTATTTTTTTTGACGATATTTCCACATCAGATACTTGAAAGGTACAGCCCATCACAAATGAAAAATAAGCAAAATCTAAATAATCTGGATGGTCATCTCCTGGAAACTCCAGTCCAGCTCCATTTGCGTGATGTTCGTAGTATAATCGCGCATAATGAAAGGTGTATATGGTGTGAACCAATATCCATGAAGCCAACATGGCCAGCATACAAATAATGATAATGTAGGCATCATTCAGCTGTTTATCCTTACTTGATATGATAATCATTAATACTGAAATAAAACAGCCTATGGTCACTAAAATAATAAAAAGGGATACAAAGAGACGGCTGCCATCTTCCTGCTGTGCTTTGCGCGCAATGGTAGAAATAGGTGTGGTGTAGAATGTATACCAAGATATAGAAACGTAGGCAAGACAAAAACCAAGCCAGCACAACATTAAATTGAGCAAGGGAATGGTTTTAATGGGAGAGATGAAGTAGATCAATAAAAAAATACAGACCGAAATCATTGCCCTATGAATGGACTGCATTCGATGTAGGTAATAGTTTATTTTTTCCATTTCAGTTCTATTAACAATCAAACTGTTCTTCTGCATCAAAAATCAATGGATTGCCATGATTGGAAAGCAGCAGTAATAGTGCCTCTTCCTCATAATTCCTTGGATTGGAAAAAATAAAATCCAGCGCGCCATCCCGGTCAATATCTCCAACAAATAATGTCCTCATAAATACATGGTCATATTGATCTACCTGGAAAAGTGTCTTTTCTTTACCTCCATTGGTTGCGCTATAGTTGAGTTTATAATTGGCAACCTCATGAAATACTTTCTCGTGACCGTTTTCGTCGGTTTGCACTTCAGTTGATCTAATATCACCCACTGCTTTGAGGGTAACTTTTTGGTTTTTAAAAGTATACTGGACAGATTCTTTTGGCCAGATTTCGGCTTGATTTATTTTGACATGTTCAATGAGACCAGGCTTAAGTCCGCTTAACTTCAAGAATAACAATGAATTTCTGCGTGATTCGACACTCTTAGACGGTACCTGAGCACACTCGTCAAAACCATCTTTAATCACATAATCCGCCTTTGCCAAGTAATATTGTCCACTTTCTTCGTAAAGATCATACCATTCTTTATTTAAGACAGCCGTTGGGTCTTCCTTCTCCCAGATACGGTAACTACGAACAAGGAAAATCTGACCTTTAGCAGGGTCTGCTTTTTGGTAAATAGAAGATGTTGTATCATCCACAGTCGATACCGCTAAACTGTCTGATACTATTTTTGCATCAGGTCGATCTTGCTGTTGTTTTGTTGTCTGGTTTGAACATGCCTGCAGGGAGAGCAAACCCAATATCAGGCTGAAGGAAAAAAAAACATTCATATGCGGTGAATTTTGCTTAAATATATAAAATTCACCGTATATAAAGTAGTTTGGATTCTTACGTAAGAATTTCTTTCAACAATGATAATGAATGGAGACACTTTTCATCATCAAAGATATAGGAAGTCGCCATGATCTCGTCCACTTTGTGATCGTTTACGAATTTTTCTATTTCCGGAAGGATTTTAGGGCCATCGCCAATAAATGCACAGGAAGCCATACTTTGCACAGCTTGCTCTATCGCGGGAATGCCTTTGTAGATTACCTCTTGAGTAGGTTCTGAAAGTGGTCTTCTGGTATTTGTCACAATACCAGCGAATAGATTATAGAAGCTTGTTGCTAAGAAATTGGCTTCTTCCGTACTATCGGCAGCGATAACATTGACACAAGAGATGAAATATGGTTTTTCTAAGGTATTAGAAGGAACAAAATTTTGATGATAGATCATGCTTGCTGAGGCAAACTGTGCCGGAGCAAAATGCGTTGCAAAAGCATATGGAAGACCTAAGCTAGCAGCTAAATAGGCACTATCGGTACTTGACCCGAGGATATAGAGTGGGATGTCCAACCCTTCTCCTGGAAACGCACGTACTTTTGCGTCGTAGTTGTCTCCACTGAAGTAGCGCTGTAAGTCTTTTACCTCTTGTGGAAACTGAAAGGCTGTATTCAAGTTGTTTCTGCGCAAAGCCATTGCGGTCAATTGATCAGTGCCCGGTGCACGTCCCAAACCGAGGTCAATACGCCCGGGAAACAAGGTTTCTAATGTTCCAAATTGCTCTGCAATGACTAAAGGAGCGTGATTTGGTAACATGATCCCACCAGAACCCACGCGTATAGAACTGGTGTTTGATGCGATATGTTGTATGAGGAGTGAGGTTGCTGAACTGGCAATATATTCCATATTATGATGTTCGGCAACCCATATCCTTTCAAAATCTAATTTTTCTACATGTTGGGCCATTTTTACGGTGCGAGCCAACGCGCTTGCTGTATTTTCTCCTTTTTTGATCGGAGCCAAGTCCAATGCTGATAACGCTATTTTATCCATGCATTAAAATTACGGAGAAGTTATTCGACAATTGTAATGAAAATGTCTATTCTAAAATACGTTGTGTATGTATGACACTAAATTGATCATTCACGGTTGTCGTGAAAAATGTGAACGAGTCACCAGCGTCTTTGATTTTAAATTTCTTTTTGATCTCTTCGGTCTTCAAGGGAAAATTTTTGGCGATGATATCGGAATTCAATGCTCTTTTATTTTTCTTAAAATCTGTAAATGATTCCACCTCTTTGATGATGAATGTTTTACCGGGAAAATTTTCGATCTTTTGATCGGAGGTGTAGAGATGGGTATTTTTATGGAGTTTTTTTACGTTGAATACTTCGGCAATAGTCTTAAATGCTCCGGCTTTGGAGAGAGCTACATCCGGTTCGTATAAATAGGATAGCGGCCTACTGTAGTCATTTGAAATTGCACGTTCATTTTCGTAAGTGAAAGATATAATCTGCTGTTGTTCTTGATATAACCTGACCGCGTGGATGCAAGGTTCAGCTTCGTATCCTTTCTCCTGCACGAAGATAAGTTCTTTGCAGTCATTTTGCAAAGAGACGACATAAACGTCCTTAACATGTTGCAGCATGTGTATTGCTGCAGAAATATCCAATAGTGGAGCTAGCTTACTTATTATTTTGTTGGCATGTTTGAAAAATTCATCTTGCAAGGCAACCAAATTAGGTTCACATTCATCAAGTAGAAACACTTTTTTGTTTTGAACTCTTCTTGAAGGATCCAAATAGATATAATCAAATCTTCTCTTTGGATCGTTTAGTATATATTCAACTCCATTTGCCGCAATGATCTGAAGATTTTCTGCTTTCAATATCTTTGCATTATGTTGGGTGATTGCAGCGAGTTCGGGATTGAGTTCGCAAGATGTTACTTGCTTTGCCCGTTTAGAGAAGTAAAAGCTATCAACACCGAAGCCACTGGTAGCATCAATTAAATGGCTGTTTTTTTCGATGAGTGAACTTTTAAATAATCCGGTTTTCTCGGAAGAACATTGTTCGAGATTGAGTTTGGTGGGGAAGTAAATCCCTGCTGTTTCGGCCCATAGTGGAATTTTGCCGCTCGCCCGTTGTCTACCATCGAGTTGTGCCGCGAGCTCGGAAGATGATATTCCTTCAAAAGGAGATTTTTTTAAAGCGATTTTAGTCGGAGACTCCAGTTTGTTTCGTTCTAAAAACTGTTGAGCCTCCTCTTGAAGGATTAATGTGTTCATTTATATTTTCTTAACGAGAAGTTGGCAAGTATAGGTATCCTTTAGTTCGCTAATAACTTCTTTATCAACCAAAACGCGATCAATGGTTTCTTGATTATAATAACGGATTGTAATGAGTTCTAGCCCAGATTCATACCTGACTTTGAATTTTTGCTCCAGTTCGTTAATTAAGTCGACTAGATTTTTTCCAGTATCATCGACGGAAACCGTAAAGTTGATCGCCGTATTATGCATCATATTAATTTTAATACGATGTTCATGAAATAGGTTGAAGATGTCTCTCAGATTGTCTTCAACGATAAATGAGAAATCCCTCGGGGAGATGGAAATAAAAATCTGGTTCACCTTAAAGATGAAGGAAGGCACAGGTAAAGTTTGGTTTGTACTCTTTATCATTGTTCCAGGTGAGTCAGGGTCCACAAAGGATCGCACATTTAATGCGATCTTTTTATTCTGAAGCGGCTTGATTGTTTTCGGGTGAATAACCGTAGCCCCATAATAGGTAAGCTCGATAGCATCGGTATAAGATAGCTCAGGAATCAACTCGGTTTTCTCAAACCACTTCGGATCCGCATTAAGTACACCTGGAACGTCTTTCCATATAGTTACATTTTCGGCATTTAGACAAGAAGCAAAAATTGCCGCAGAGTAATCGGAACCTTCACGGCCTAAAGTGGTTGTGAAATTTTCAGAGGTAGAACCTAAAAATCCCTGCGTAATTACAATATACTCGTCTAGGATGGCTGGCAGTTCGGCACGGATTTTTTCTTCCGTTTTGTTCCAGTCTACGACAGCTTCGCGATAGGTGTTGTCCGTAAATATATAATCTCGTGCATCTAGCCATTTTACCTTTTCACCAATGAATGCAACGTAGGCTGCAACAATCTTGGTGGAGATAAATTCACCCATCGAAACAATTTGATCGAAAAGATAATCATATGAATCTTGAGGTGCTTCCTCTAAAATCCACTCGATCTCCACAAAGCAGTTGGAAATCTCATCAAATATAGGATGTTCAGCTTCAGGGAATAATTCTTGAAGGATTTGAAAGTGAAATGCTTTCGCCTCTTCAAGTGTCTGAAATTGGTTCCCCGTGTTGTTAAAATATTCTTTGGTCAATTTCTCTAGAAGGTTTGTTGTCTTTCCCATGGCGGATATGACGACTAACAAGGCGTCGCCTTTGTATTTAGAAATAATCCGCGCCGAATTTCTGACACTTTCAGCATCTTTTACTGATGCACCCCCAAATTTAAAAACCTGCATTTATTTATTAGTTTAGTTGATTGCTAGTTGATACTATTAATATAGTGTAATCCTTTTTCTGAAATCAGATGTTTAAATGTTGTATAGGGAATACGTAATTCAGTATTTCCTTCAGCATAAGATTTGATTTCGTATACGTTGTAGTAAAACAGGATGTCGTTTTTTTCAAAAGTGAAGTTATCGGCCAAAGAAAATTTACCATCTTCAAAAAAGTACTTTCCATTTAGGGAATCATCAGCACTTAATCCTTCTTGCTTACGGAAGTATTGCTCGGCGATTTGAACGAATTTATTTTTGTTCTCTTCCTGAATGACATCATTGATTGTAATTGCACTGTTAGATTGACGATCAAAATTGGAGTACAGCGTGAAATGGTCCCCATGCGCTCCACCAGTATATTCCTCTTGTTTGGTTCTTATACCCAAGAAAACAGGTGTATTGACGATCACATCAATCTGTAGATCCCGACTCCAGGTTGATGTAGATTTGCCATTATTGTCTTCCACATATTCGTTGTATGAATTTATAAAGCGATGTGCTGCATCTGCCATGCTTGTGTCGCCTTCAAGATGAACGATACTTGATATGAGGGTATTGATTTTATTTTCTTGGAAAATCGGGTATTTTGCGCGAAAATAAGTTGTGTCCAAGCGATCATCTTCTTTTAGAAAATAATTGCTATGCTCATCGATGATTTTTTGACTATAGGAAAGTGTGTCTGTGGGCTGTTTCGCTATAGCGGCCTTTTTGTGGTCACTGCAAGCGGACAGAACGCAGCTAATAAATAATACTATTAAAAAAAAGTAAAATCGCATTGAATTGATGATTCTCGTTATTTAATACGTGATTGACACATTAATCCATTCGGCATCGAAGTTTGCTTTATATTTTTCATAAAACTTTATAGCTGGCTCATTCCAATCGAGGACCTGCCACACCATGCCATGAAATCCACACTGTTTGCCGTAAGCTAAAGTTTTATCAAAAAGCAGCTTGCCTATCCCTAAACCTCGCATTCTTTCGGTAACAATCAAATCTTCCAAATAGAGTCTTCTACCTTTCCAGGTTGAATACCGGACATAATATAATGAAATTCCGACAATTTCGCCATCAACTTCGGCAACAAATGCACCCCAAACGGGATTCTTTCCAAATCCTGCATCTTTAAATTCTTCAAGCGACACGGTGACCTCGTCCGGTGCTTTTTCAAAAATAGCTAATTCTTTAATTAGCTCAAGCATTTGGATGCAATCACTTTCAATTGCCTCTCGTATCGTTGTTTTAATCATTGTTTTTGAAGTGTTTGATTACTCTTTTGCCAAATATTGTGCTTCCAATCCGTACCATTGTCGAACCTTCTTCAATCGCTAGCCTATAGTCTGAAGACATTCCCATGGATAGGATATTGAAATACTCTTGCTTCCGGTAGAAACTTACCTTAATTCCATCGAATAACATTTTTAACTCATAAAATTCGGCTTTAATTACCTTTTCATTATCTGTATTGGATGCTATGCCCATTAAGCCACAGATCCGAATATTTTTTAATTCAAGAAACTCGTCGTCGCGAAGAAGTTCGATTAGTTCAGCATGGTCGAAACCGAATTTTGTTTCTTCTTCTGCAATATATACTTGCAGCAAACAGTCGATTGTGCGGTTCGCTTTCTGCGCATGTTTGTTAATTTCCTTTAATAATTTTAAAGAATCAACTGACGCAATTAAGCTCACGAATGGTGCGATATATTTGACCTTATTTGTTTGAAGGTGACCAATCATATGCCACTGAATATCATTAGGTAAAAGAGCGGCTTTTTCGACTAATTCTTGAACATGATTTTCACCAAATATACGCTGTCCCGCCTCGTAGGCTTCCATAATGTCCGAATTGGATTTTGTTTTTGAAACTGCTACAAGTTGTACGCCAACAGCCTCGGTTTCCAATCTTAACGCTTCTAAATTACTAGCAATACTCATTTCCGATATAGTTTTGATGATGTAAAAAGTGCCAAATGTCGGTGCTTTTTGTAAATTTGTACAAAACTACAAAATGCTACGATTAATACTGAATCTACTTGCAGTGATTTTTTTATTTGGTTCTTGTATCGGAACTGGAGGGAAAGATATTATCTCCAAAAGTAAGTTTGTGGATGCATTGACCGAAATCCAACTGACAGACTCCTATCTCAATATTTTACCCATTGACAGCGCACGTAAAGTAATGTTGCCTTTGTATCAAGTGACCTTTGATAAATATGGATTGGATTCGGTTTCTTTTCGAAAGAACTTAGACTATTATGGTAAGGATGCTGAAGTGATGTCTGCGATTTATAAAAAAGTGGAGGATAATTTAACGAAGGAAAATAAGATTTACGCCGATATAGAACGGAAAAAGCAAGATTCAATTCGAACGCGCGATTCAATCCAGAATATGCGTATTCAAGATAGCACCAATCGCGTTATGCGTGCACAACAGGCTTATCAGGAACGAGTTGCAGCACTTATCCATTATCTGCCTAATAAGACGAAATTCACCTTTAGAGAAGCTTCTTCCTTGTTTAATACGAACTTTCAAACAAAGACTGGTATAAGCATGAACGGCTATCTCATGAACCAATTGTCGGTCGGTAATTCAAATTTACCAATTGAATCGCCTTCTCCACAGAAAGATACGGTTTCCCAACTGAAAACACCTGGTACTTCAGTCAAGGATACTCTTGTGATACAAAACCATGTGGAGCCACAATTACCAACAAGTGAATTGGAAAAAAGACCAATTCTTACACCGCCACGGCACATTAAGCCGCCGACGGAACTTTAACCATCAAAGAATATAATTTCTATGGTATATCCAATAAATGCAATTGATAAACTCGGATTTTCCGAGATAAAAGATAAAATAAAACAAAAATGCCTAAGTGAGTCTGGACGTGAGCTAGTTGAAAAAATTCAACCTCAAACCCGGTTTGACCAAATCGACCGATTTCTAAGACAGACCAGTGAGTTTAAGGATCTTCTAATGAATGATGGCGCATTTCCTGTTGAAAATTTCTTTCCGCTTAGATCCATTATCGAGAAAGCTCGAGTCGAGGGCGCGTTCTTACTCGAGGATGAATTTTTTCGGGTATTACTATCCCTCAAGACTGTTTACGCTATTATCCGTTATTTTAATGAGCGGGAAGGTCTCTATCCCAATTTAGAGGTATTGTTTGAGCATTTACCGATCGAGAAGGGGATTATTCGCGATATCGAAATGGTCATTGACGAGCGTGGAAAGCTTAAAAATAATGCTTCCCGATTACTGTTGGAAATAACCCAACAAATTCAACGGGCAGAACAGGAGGCCCTAAAACGTATCAATAGTATCTTTAAGAGCGCACAGGACAGCGGATGGACAGCGGATGGGAATCTGACGATACGGGATGGAAGGCTCTGTATTCCTATTCTTGCGGAAAATAAAAGAAAGCTCAAAGGTTTGATTCATGATGAGTCCGCTACGGGACAAACTGCTTATATAGAGCCTGAAGAAGTATTTCAGTTAAATAATAAAATTAGGGACCTAGAGTTTGAACGTAGGCGTGAGGTCATCCGTATTTTAGTCGAACTAACGGACAAGATCCGGCCACATATTCCGCTCTTGCTTTCCTATCACAGCCTATTAACCAAAGTAGATTTTGTGCGAGCGAAAGCACTTTTTGCCTTGGATATTGAGGCGGAGATGCCCGAGTTATCGAAGGAGGCTGAGATTAATTTGGTCAATGGTCGACACCCGCTTCTATTGCTGAATCAGCATCATATTGTTGTTCCATTGAACATTCAAATCGATCATATTCAGCGTATTATTGTTGTATCGGGGCCGAATGCTGGTGGGAAATCTGTGTGTATGAAAACGGTTGGTCTTTTGCAAATCATGGTGCAATCGGGCTTATTAATACCAGCGGAACCAACAAGTAAAGTCGGTGTTTTTAAGCAGCTATTTGCAGATATAGGGGATGATCAATCCATTGAAAGTGACTTAAGTACCTACAGTGCGCATCTATCCAAAATGAAATATTTTACGGAATTTGCAAATGGACGTACTTTGGTACTGATCGATGAGTTTGGAACCGGTACCGACCCTTTGTTTGGCGGACCTATTGCTGAGGCTGTATTGGAATCCCTTAACAAAAAACAAATCAGGGGAGTTGTGACCACCCACTATTCAAATCTCAAAGTTTTTGCCAGCAATACGACAGGTCTGGAAAATGCTTCAATGTTATTTGATAATCGCGAAATGAAACCGATGTATATCCTACAAATTGGTAAGCCAGGAAGCTCTTATGCTTTTGAAATCGCACAGAAAATAGGATTAGGTAAGGATATTTTGGAGTCTGCTAAAAGTAAAATTGGTGTTCAGCAGAAGAAGGTAGATACATTATTGATCGATCTTGAGCGAGAAAAGAAGGAGGTGTTTGATACAAAAGTTGCTATTAATAAGCGTGAAAAGGAACTGGAGTCAATTAAATCGGAGTATTTGGAATTACAAAGTTATTTAGAAGAAAATAAGCGTGTAATTTTGAAGAAGGCGAAAGAGGAGGCGCAGCAAATTATTAAAAGTTCGAACAAGCTAATCGAAAATACGGTAGCGCAGATCAAATCTGCAAAAGCGGATAAGGAGAAAACTCGTGAGTTGCGCAGCAATTTGGATAAGGCACTTCAAGCTGTTCTTCCCAAAGAGCAAAAACCGGCGAAGCAAATCGTCAAAGAAAAAACGCCTGAAGCCACCGAATTAAATATTGGGGATTGGGTACAGATTATAGATAATGGTGCTGAAGCGCAGATTGTCGAAATTGCAAAGAACAACCTTATTCTTGCCATGGGGGAACTTCGCACTGTTCAAAAGCGAAAGAATGTGATTAAACTCGAAGGGCGGGAAGGGAAGAAGTCTGCAAAAAGTCTATCAAGATCATTATCTTCTGGCAGTGTAGCTGATTTCAAGCCAGAACTTGATTTAAGAGGAATGCGCACAGAAGACGCACTGCATGAATTAGAACGTGTTTTGGATCGGGCCGTCATGATAGGTTATCCGTCCTTAAAAATTATTCATGGTAAAGGTGATGGTATTTTGCGCAAATTTATTCGCGATTACCTTCGTAAATATAGTCATGTAAGCCGTTTTGAGGACGAACATCAAGATCGTGGGGGCGATGGTATAACTTACGCTTATCTATAGTCTTAATTGCACGGAGCTGAGCATGTTCGAAGCTCCGTGTTTCATCTTTCTGTAAAGTTCGGTATGGAGAATATCATTAACTTTTTGACTAGTGAGCCATTGTTAAACGCTCTCACTTCAATTCTGTGTGGGAGTTTAATTGGTTTTGAACGTGAGTATAGGAATAAATCTGCTGGATTTCGGACGGTAGTGCTTATTTGTTTCGGTTCGGCGATGTTTACTATTGTTTCCTGTTTGTTTATTGGCAATAGTACTGATCGCGTTGCTGCAAATATTGTGACTGGTATAGGCTTTATTGGTGCTGGTGTGATCTTTAAAGGCAAACTATCGGTTAGTGGTCTCACAACAGCGGCCGTTATTTGGGCGACAGCTGGTATTGGCATGTTTGCCGGATTGGGGCAACTGGTTTATGCGATTTCCTTTGCTGTTTTTATGGTGGTAATACTCGCGCTTTTTCAGCGGATCGAAATTCTTTTGGCTCGTTACTACCTAGTCCGTTCTCTACACGTAAAGTTTAGTTCCAATGAGTTTTATCACTTACATGAGTTTGAACAATTGGCATTGGATTTTAAGATTAAAGCTACCAGGCGTGTTATTGAAAAGATTAGTGGTAAGTTAGAAGTAATGTATGATATTTCTGGGAAAATGACCGATTTAGATCGTTTTAACCAACAATTGGCAGGTTCATTAGTTATAGATGAGTTTTATTATAACAAATAAACACATCTATAACTAACCTCATTGTAGCTTAAGTCGTTTCTTTACCTCCGAAAGTAATCAAAACCATACCTGAAATGATGACAAACATACCCAGTACCTGCTGCCAGCTCAATGAACTTTTAAAATATAGCGCCATCGCCAATTGGACAGTCAGAAATGTGCCACCAGAACATAAGGCTATTACGATAGGTTGAGAGACGTTCTTAAATAACTGCACAAGAAACCAACTTGCTGATAAAAGAATAATGTTTCCTATAATTAAAGTTGTCCATTTATACTTTGGATGTATCCCGCCAAGTTTAAACAGGATAGATGAAATAATTTGACAGGCCCAAAATGCCACAAAATATATATAGTTCAGCATGGATTTTTTATTCGTATCTACTATAAGCACTATTAAAAGATTGGCGCATCAATGCGAATTGATCGATCACACTCTTCAGAAATTCTTCGTCAAGTAAATCAAAGACCCCATTTACACCTCCAATTATATCCATTTCTGCAATTTTATAAGATTGTTCTAAGTTTCCTTGTTCAAATTTAATAATGAATTTTTGATTCATACCAAAGATTGAAATCTTGCAATCGGGATGGGGGAGTTCAGCTATTAATCTCATTTAAATTTTGTGTTTTTTAAAATTAGCATAAAAGTATAAAAAAACGCCCAAATGCAATGCATTTGAGCGCTCAGGATTATGATATGATTAGAAAAAGGCGTGTTATACGATACCTTGTGCTTTCATCGCGTTAGCGACTTTTATAAAACCACCAATATTGGCACCTTTCAGATAATTAACGAATCCACTGTCTTGGCCATATTTCAAGCAAGTTTCGTGAATGCTTTCCATAATGGTTTTTAAGCGATTGTCAACTTCTTCTGTACACCATTGTGTACGGATTGAGTTTTGAGACATTTCCAAGCCGCTGACAGCAACACCACCAGCATTCGCAGCTTTGCCAGGTGCAAAACTGATTTTTGCATCTAGAAAAACTTTAATAGCTTCTGCAGTAGAAGGCATATTTGCACCCTCAGCTACGCAGATACAACCATTTGCTACAAGCGCTTTAGCATCCGATTCTTCTAATTCATTTTGTGTTGCACATGGCAGAGCGATATCACATTTAAATTGCCATGGCTTTTGACCAGGTAAGAATTTGGCGTTTGGATAGCGAGCAGGATATTGATCGAGGTTTCTTCCCAAAGTAGCCCCAAATGCCATTTTTTCAGCATTAAAACCATCAGGATCGTAAAGTGTGCCCAAGCTATTTGATACAGTGATTACTTTGGCGCCAAGTTGAACAGCCTTTTCAACAGCGTAAAAGGCTACGTTGCCAGCACCAGATACTGTAGCTACTTTACCTTGTAAAGATTTTCCTTGATATCTGAATATGCAGTCAACAAAATATAGGAGCCCATAGCCGGTAGCTTCAGGACGAATATATGATCCACCCCATAATTCACCTTTGCCCGTTAGAACGCCTGTAAAATTGTTTTGAAGTCGTTTAAATTGACCGAATAAAAAGCCTATTTCGCGTCCACCAACGCCGATATCTCCTGCAGGAACATCTGTATCTGCGCCAATATGGCGATAAAGTTCTGTCATAAAGCTTTGGCAAAAACGCATAATTTCATTATCTGATTTACCTTTAGGGTCAAAATCAGAACCTCCTTTACCACCACCAATTGGTAGTCCTGTTAAGCTATTTTTAAATACTTGTTCAAAAGCGAGGAATTTTAAAATACTTTGGTTGACAGAAGGGGCGAAGCGAAGGCCACCTTTATATGGACCGATTGAACTGTTCATTTGAACACGATAACCACGATTTACCTGTACTTGGTGATTATCATCCAACCAAGTTACGCGAAAAGATATAATACGTTCAGGTTCAGTAAGTCTTTCGAGAATTTTTTGGTCGAAAAATTCAGGATGATTTTCAGTAATATAAGGAAATAAATCCTCAGTAACTTCTTTTACAGCTTGTAAGAATTCTGGTTCATTTGGATTGCGTTTCTCAACGATTGAAATGAACTCGTTAAAGTTTTTTGACATGTTTTAATTAGTAAAATTTCCCTTTGGCTGGCACTAATTTATATAATTTTTAATAAAAAACCAATATTTGTTAATTATTTACAATTATTGGTCTTTTTTAATGAAATTTCATATTTTTTAAAATTATTTCAAACAGACTAATCAATAGCGAAATGAAGGCATAATGACCATTTAACAGTATTTTATTCGAAACTAAATCTAAAAGATAGAATCATTTTCGTTTTTGATAAAATAGCTATGAATACTCATTACAATTGATGAATATTTAATGTTTAGCTTTTTTTTCTGACTATTTGATAAATGTAGATGACCCCTATTTTCTTTATATATTTGGTAATTATAATTTATATTATGTTAAATAGTAAATATCCGAGTGTGCCCTCTCTATACAGTTGATCTTTAAGCTTGGTTCTTTAAAATAGATTCTGTGGTGTATAAGTTCAACTTCATAAAAAAAAGGAACCCAAACAATGCCTGAGTTCCTTGAATAATATTTAGGTTGAATATTTACGTTTAAAAAAATATTAATCGATTGCCTGAATCATTAAAGCACCAACGGTTAGATTTGTCCGTGGATCAATAACAATCGCTTGAGAATTTGCCGGATTTTCCTGCTGTAGATCAAATACTAGATTCTCAGCGGACTTAATGGCTATTCGACCAATATCATTTAGTTTGATTGGATCATTATATATTTTTTCCTGTGTATTGATATCAAATTTGTATAACACATCTACAATCTTAACCTTGGTTAATTTACTGTGGCTTTGGACAAGATAAACTTGCGCAGTATCCAAAGGCTTATTGTCGAACCAACATAAGTTTGCTTGAATATTGCGCTCAAACTTTGGCGGCTGTTCTACACTTGCAATGGTATCGCCGCGACTAATGTCGACATCGTCACTGAGGTGTACAATGACAGATTGTCCGTTTTCAGCCCGTTGAAGTTGTTGCCCGTTTAATTCAATCGCTTGAATTGTGCTATAGGTTTCTGCTGGATAAACAATAACCTGGTCACCAACCGTCAGCCCCTCTCCTAGTACTCGGCCTGCATAGCCTCTATAGTCGTGTAAATCATCGGTTTGTGGTCTTACAACCCATTGGACGGGAAACCTCCAACTGGCTGCTTCCTGTTCGTGAATTTCTACATTTTCCAGGTAATCCAATAAAGATTCGCCTGCATACCAGCTCATTCTTTCTGACTTATGGACAATATTGTCTCCTTTTAAGGCTGAAACAGGTATGAAATCAATATCCTTAAGTCCGAGATTGTTAGCTAAAGTTAAATAATCAGCCTTGATCTGTTCGAAAACAGAAGCGCTATAATCGACCATATCCATCTTGTTTATGCAGACCAAGACTTGTTTCATGGCCAATAATTTGGCTATAAAAGAATGACGTTTTGTTTGCTCTATTACGCCTTTGCGTGCATCAACCAGAATGATTATGAGATCTGAATTGGAAGCTCCAGTTACCATGTTTCTGGTGTATTGGATATGTCCTGGAGCATCGGCTATAATATATTTTCGGTGTTCAGTCTGGAAATATTTATAGGCTACATCAATTGTTATGCCTTGTTCACGTTCAGCTTTAAGTCCATCAGTCAATATGGCCAAGTCTACCGTCCCATCGTCATTTTTCCGGTTGGCACGCTGTATAGCTTCCAATTGGTCGTCCAAAATGGAGTTTGTATCATATAGTAATCGGCCAATCAAGGTACTTTTACCATCATCTACAGAACCGGCCGTTATAAATTTCAATATATTCATTGTTGTCAATATCAGGTATTTGATTTGAATTAAAAGTATCCTTGTTTTTTACGTTCTTCCATGGCTGCTTCCGATACCTTATCGTCCATTCTAGCGCCACGTTCACTTACCGTTGAGGCCTTGATTTCGGCGATAATATCATCTAACTCCGTTGCTGTTGAATCTACAGCTGCTGTACAAGTCATGTCGCCTACAGTTCTGAAACGTACAGATTTGCGTTCTATGATATCATCTGCATCGATATTTAAGAATGAGGCAGCAGCCATCAGTTGCCCATTGCGGGTAATAACATCCCGTTCATGGCTGAAATAAATCGATGGCAATGCAATCTGTTCACGTTTAATATAGTTCCAAACATCGAGCTCGGTCCAGTTTGAAATAGGAAACACCCGTACATTTTCGCCTTTGTTTATTTTGCCATTAAAGATGCTCCACAGCTCAGGTCTTTGGCGTTTCGGATCCCATTGTCCAAATTCATCACGCACGGAGAAGATTCTTTCCTTAGCACGCGCTTTTTCTTCGTCCCGACGTGCGCCACCGATACAGGCATCAAAACCATGTTTTGCGATTGTATCGAGTAAGGTAACTGTTTGCAAGGCGTTCCGACTTGCATTTTTTCCTTTTTGCTCAACGACTTTTCCTTGATCAATGCTGTCTTGAACATAACCAACGATAAGTTTTTCTCCTATGTCTTCAATCAATGAATCCCTGAACGTAATTGTCTCGGGAAAATTGTGACCAGTGTCAATATGAACTAGTGGAAAAGGAAATTTACCAGGTCTAAATGCTTTTTTTGCTAGGTGAACAAGTGTAATGGAGTCCTTACCACCAGAGAATAATAGCGCTGGTTTTTCAAATTGTCCGGCTACCTCCCTTAAAATATATATTGCTTCCGCTTCTAAATGATCTAAATAGTCCATTCTCTGAAATAATAAAATTTGATTTTAATGAATTTGGGTTTCTACTTCGCTATTTTATGATTTAACGGCGTGCAAACCACATTCTTTTTTACTTTGATCTTCCCACCACCATCTACCAGCGCGGAAGTCCTCTCCTTCTTGTATTGCTCTTGTACAAGGTTGACAACCGATACTTGGGAAACCCTTGTCGTGTAGCACATTGTACGGGATATATTGCTCTTTACAATAATTTTTAACTTCCTCAAAAGTCCAGTCAAATAAAGGATGGATTTTGATGATTTGGTTCGTTTCATCGTATTCGATAAAGTCCATGTCGTGGCGATTGATGGATTGATCTGATCGGATGCCCGTTACCCAAATTTTTTTCCCTTTAATCGCGCGTTGTAAAGGTTCAATTTTCCTTATCCTACAACATTCCTTCCGATTCTCAACCGACTCATAAAAGGAGTTTGGACCTTTTCTGCTGATAAAATCTTCCAACAATGTTGTATCCGCAGTATATGTTTTAATACGCAACTGATAACGTTCCAAGGTGCGGCTCCACAGGGAATAGGTTTCTTTGAACAGTCTTCCAGTATCCAGTGTGAATATGTCGATATTAATATTATTTTTACCGATCCATTCCGTGATTACTTGATCCTCAATACCGAAAGAGGTTGAAAAAACTACCTCATTAGGAAATAGTGAGGCTATTGTTTGTAAGAGCTCCACTCCTTTTTTTTCGCCAATAATTTCTTTAATTTCCTTAACGTTCATAACGTAATATATTTTTGGTATGCTCGTTCAACTGCTTTACTTTGTATTCAAAATCTCCTCGAAGCTGCTCTCGATAAGCACTCATGAGTGATAGTGTTTCGTCAATTTCCTCCGGTAACAAGTCATTTAATAGTTCCTTCACCCTTTTGGCAATCGTCGGTGATTTGCCATTGGTGGAAATAGCTATTTTCAAGTCGCCTTTCTTTACGATGGACCCCAGGTAGAAGTCGCATAATTCGGGTTTGTCCGCGGCATTAAACAGTATGTTATTTTGCCCTGTTAAATTACGCAGCTGCTCGTTGAGCTCCATGTTATTGGTTGCTGCAATAACAAGTTGTTTGTCCGTAAGGTCGTCTGGTCTAAACGGACGCATGTGGAGCTGAATTTGTGTGTAATTTTGTAATAGCTCCTTAAATTCCGGGATGATTTCCCGAGTCACAATGGTCAGTTTTAATCCCTCATCATTGGAAATTAAAGCTTGAAATTTTTCCAATGCAACTTTCCCGCCTCCAACAAGTAAGGTGTCAATTTGATTCAATTTGACGAATATTGGAAATAGCTGGTTCATATCTATAAAGCTAAAGCTTTTTCTTTAATGTGTTGGAATGAACGATGCTTGGCAACGACCTCGCCGATTACAATAATCGCTGGGACACCGACCCTTTTCTCTGTTGATTCATCAAGAATATTATCGATAGTACCTAGTACAACTTTTTCATTAGGCAATGAACCATTTTGAATCAAGGCTATTGGTAAATTATGAAGATTTCTTTGGCGGTAGATTTCCACGATCTCTGCCAATTTTCTGTATCCCATCAAGACAACGACAGTGGCCTTGGATTCTGCCGCCAGATAAAGATCTGTTGAAAGTGAACCGTCCGATTTGGAGCCTGTGATGACCCAAAAGCTCTCACTGATTCCCCGGTAAGTTAATGGAAGTTGCTGTAGTCCGGTAAGTCCAATTGCGGAGGAAATACCTGGCACAACGGTAGTTTCAATACCATATTGCTGTACGTAGTCAATTTCTTCGCCACCACGGCCAAAAACAAATGGATCACCACCTTTTAGACGTACAACATGGCCATAGTTTAAGGCATAATCCACCAAAAGGCGATTGATTTCATCCTGTGAAGTAGAGAGTTGTTCGGCTCGTTTTCCAACATATATCTTGATGCATTCAGCCTGTGCATAATCCAGTAGTTCATCATTCACCAAGGCGTCGTATAAAATGACATCTGCTTTTTCTATTGCTTTGATGCCTTTTAGGCTGATCAGATCCGGATCACCAGGGCCTGCTCCTACCAATGTTACTTTTGCTTTTATTGACATACCTATTCCCTCCTATACCAATACTGGTTTTAAATTTTTCCGTTGATAGACTTCATTGATAAACTTCGTTGCTTCCTGAAGGTAGTTGATTGCAAAATGCTCTGTTGGTTCATTTTTACTAATCTGTAGAACTAATTCTGGAAACGTTTGGTCAAAACTATATTCACCTGTTTCCACGAAATGTGTTTGGAATTCGTTGATTACAATATTTTGCGTGCTGGCGCTAATCCCTTTATCCAATAGTAGGGCTTTTGCTGCTTGTACAAAGGCATTATAAGCATGATAAATCGCATCCGAGAATTTGGATTCCCGAAATGTTTCATTTGCCCATTGTAATTTCTCTTCCGCCTCATAGATCAACGTAGCAACCAAGTCAATCACCACGCCTGCACACTCGCCAACTCCGATTGCCGTTTGGAAAGTTCCTTCATGTCCCCAGTCGACAAATTCGTCCGCAGCAAGATTGGTCAAATCCGATAGAGGCTTTAAAAGATTATAAAAGTAATTTTTACTTTGTCTGTCGTAGTAAGCATGGAAGTTTTCATTTGTTTCCGCATTTTTTTTATAATCATTCAGCACCCATTCTACAACATGCAAGACTCTTTTTGTCGGCACTTTAATAATACGCTCGGCAACACGTCCTTCACCATTACCAATTGTCCCGCCACCAAGCATAACTTGGGCTGCAGGGACCAATTTGCCCTCCGCTTTAACCGAGCTACCATGAAAGCCGATATGTGCCAGACCATGTTGGCCACAAGAATTCATACAACCCGAAATTTTGATTTTTAAATCCCGATTAAAGACAAAATCCTGATGAAATTCGGCGATATAAGATTCGATAACCCGCGCCATTTCAGTACTGTTTGAAATGCCTAGATTACAGGTATCCGTACCAGGGCAAGTTGTTACATCAGCAGTACTATCAAAACCTACCTGCGCTAGATCCAACGATTTAAGTAGTTGATAAATATGTGGCAGTGACTTTTCTGTTGCGTATTTTAGCAGTAGGCTTTGGTTTTGTGTGATACGGATATCGTCCGCGACCAAATCCTTCAGACCTGCAACCAACGCGCGTGCTTTATCTGTACCTATATCACCGGTGGATACCCGCACATAGACACCGTAATATCCTTTTTGTTTTTGTTCGAATGTATTGGTGCCCTTCCAAACTTGATAATTTAGATCACTATCTAGGTTAATCGTTGATAGCTGATTGTCGTCCGGTGGTATTGGCTGTTCGATTTTGGTTCGGTCGATCGGATAGCTTTTCACCTTCGTGGCGATTTTCTCGGCTTCAATTAAACTTAGCACTTCCTCTAACCCTAGTTTCTGAATAAGGTATTTGAATCGAGCTTTATTTCGGTTATTTCTTTCACCATAACGATCAAAGACACGAAGTGTCGCTTCGATATAAGGGATCAATTCATCTTCTGGTAAAAACTCGCTTGTCACTGATGCTAAGAAAGGCTGAGATCCCAATCCCCCACCCAATAACACTTTAAAACCACGAACTTCCACACCATCAACAATTTTTAGTTTTGGAATAAAACCAAGGTCATGAATATAGGAAAACGCAGTGTCTTCATCACTGGCAGAAAATGACATTTTGAATTTTCGTCCCATTTCCGCACATACTGGATTGCGCAAAAAATATTCAAAGGTCGCCTGAGCATATGGCGAAACATCAAATGGCTCCTTTGGATCGATTCCCGAACTTGGAGAAGCGGTGACATTACGGACTGTATTTCCACAAGCTTCGCGTAATGTAATATCGTCTTCAGCCAATTTGGACCAAAGTTCTGGTGTACGGTCAAGACTAACGTAATGAATCTGTATATCTTGACGTGTGGTCAGGTGCAGATTACGGCTTGCGTATTCGTCTGATATTGCTGCAATTTTGTTCAATTGCTTAAACGTAACCTTTCCAAACGGAAGCTTTATACGAACCATTTGAACTCCAGGTTGTCTTTGTCCATATACCCCCCTAGCCAAACGCAACGATCTAAATTTTTCGTCGGCAATTTTGCCCTCGTGGAACAATCGAATCTTTTTTTCAAGTTCGATAATTTCCTTCTCCACGATAGGATTTTCTAATTCTGTGCGGAAGCTTTGCATATAACAAATAAAATCTATTGATTTAGTATTCTTTTCTCGATGTCAAATGTAAAAATATTTTTTTAATATTCTATAATATCTACCAAATTAATATATATTTGCCCTATAAAATTTAATATATAAAACCTGTAGACTTTTAGGTGTAATGATGAGAAAGTTTTTTATAATCTTGATTTTAAGCTATGTAATCGTATTTAAAATGACTTCCTGTGCGCCAAAAGTCAAAAATGGTTATAGTAAGGAACATGGTTTTGAAGGTAATATTTCTTTGTCCGGTGCCTTTGCCCTTTATCCTTTAGCTGTAGTTTGGAGTGAAGATTTTAAAAAAATACACCCTAATGTTCGTTTCAATATTTCAGCGGGAGGTGCTGGAAAAGGAATCGCCGATGTTCTGACAGGTATGGTTGATATTGGAATGGTGTCGAGAGACCTACACGAGCAGGAAATAAAAAAAGGGGCTGTTCCAGTTATTGTTGCTAAAGACGCTGTTATCTGTACGATTAATCCCGGTAACCCTAATTATTCCGCTATTTTGAAGCGTGGTCTGAGCCGCGAAGAATTGCTGAATATTTTTGTAAATAGAAAGTTTAAGACCTGGAAAGAAATTGATCCTCAGTTTACGGCGGATCCTATCAACGTTTATGTACGTTCGGATGCTGCCGGAGCAGCTGAAACATGGGCTAAATTTTTTGGTCATAAGCAGGAGGATCTGCAAGGTATTGGCATTTTTGGTGACCCTGGGATTGCTCAGGCCATTAAAGATGATACTCACGGGATTGGATTCAATAACATTAACTACGTCTATAATCTGAAAACCAATAACGTGTTTGATCGTATTGCGGTTGTTCCTTTGGATCTCAATAAAAATGGGCACATTGAGGATGATGAGCAGTTTTATGGCACTCTATCTAATTTGACAGAGGCCGTCGCTACAGGAAAATACCCAGCTCCCCCCTCAAGAGAACTAACTTTTGTAACGCGCAATAAGACCGAATCCCTTCTCTTGAAAGAATTTATTTCTTTTGTGCTTCAAAAACAGGCGCAATCGCAACTCCTTGAGAATGGTTATGTCCCACTAAATGAAACATTGATAAAAGAAGAACTTAATAAGTTATAGCATGCTAAATACTCGTCTCGTTAAAGATTCTCTGGTCAAGCGATCCACCTTGCTCCTGCTACTGATTTCACTTTCAGTTGTGGTGATTATTGCGATTGGTTTAACTATAAAATCGATTCCGTTATTTGAATACAGTAATATCTTTCAACTGTTGACCGACAAGGTTTGGTCACCAATGAAAGGATCGTTTGGCTTTTTGCCTTTTATTGCAGGTACGCTTGCTGTTACCTTGATTTCTCTTGTTATTGCGATTCCGCTTTGTATACTGACTGCGGTTTATTTGACTGAATATGCTTCGGATGCCTTAAAAAATATGATGTTTCCGTTGGTCAATATTTTAGCAGCGATACCGCCGGTTCTGTATGGTGTTTGGGGGGTATTGTTTATTGTACCTTTAATTCAGCTGTATATCGCTCCCATCTTTGGGGTTGTTACATCGGGTTATTCAGTGCTTGCCGGTGGAATTGTATTGGCAGTGATGATCTTTCCCATTATGATTTCCATTATGGTGGAGGTGCTGCAAACGATACCTTATGAGCTAAAAGCGGCTTCGCTATCTTTAGGTGCAACAAAATGGGATACCATTAAGCATGTTATTCTGAAGAAGGCTAGACCTGGCATTGTTGCTGCAATTGTTTTGTCAACATCGAGGGCATTTGGTGAAACAATAGCGGTGTTGATGGTCTGTGGCAATGTTGCAAAAGTCCCTACTTCGGTATTTGATGCCGGATACCCAATTCCAGCATTAATAGCCAATAATTTCGGGGAAATGATGTCAATTCCACTTTATGAATCTGCGTTAATGTTCTCTGCGTTGCTGCTGTTTGTGATCATATTTGTTTTTAATTTAATATCTCGTCTTATATTGAGACGACTGGAAGGAGCTCAGCATGGATAATACGAAAAGACGGCTATTGAGTGAAAAGGTAGCCAAAGGTTTCATGCATCTCTCCGGGATAACTGTGACTGCTTCCCTATTTTTTATCGTAGGAACTATCTTATATAAGGGGCTTCCTTATCTCAGTTGGGAGATGGTTAGCCAGTTGCCAAAAGGTGGATTTTATATTGGAAAAGAAGGTGGGATTTTGAACGCAATCTTGGGCTCCCTCTATCTAGCAGGTGTAGCGACAGCCTTGTCCGCAATTATAGGTATTCCGATTTCGTTGTACCTCAACGTTTATTTGGGGGCGAAATCAAAAGTGACACAGCTTGCTAAATTGTTGTTTGATGTCTTGTATGGTGTTCCTTCTATTGTTTATGGGGCGGTTGGTTTTGGTATTATGGTTTATTTAGGTATTCGAGCATCGTTATTGGGGGGAATTATTACAGTGACACTGTTAACCATTCCAATTGTGGTTCGCACGGTTGATGAATTGATAAAAACAATTCCTGACGATTTAAAGAATGTCACTCTTTCCCTTGGGACCACACGCTGGGAATTGGCTAAGGTCATGCTAAGAAACATCCGATCAGGGCTTCTTACCGCGATTTTGCTGGCTTTTGGGCGTGCTATTGGTGATGTTGCGGGCGTTTTATTGACAACAGGTTTTAGTGACAATCTTCCAAAATATATTGATGAACCAGCGGCAACGTTGCCATTGTCCATTTTTTTTCAGCTAAGTAGTCCTATTCCTGAAGTTCAGGGGCGCGCTTATGCTTCAGCTTTAGTTTTAACAATCATTATTTTAATTATTGTAGTATGCACTCATATCCTTCAATCGAAACAAAAAAATCGTCGATAATAAGTCCTTTGAGCAATCCCCACATTGAAATCAAGGATCTTAATGTCTATATTGACGGCCGACATATACTTAAAAATATTAATCTCGCCCTTCCTAACAATAGTGTAACTTCGATTATTGGTCCTTCAGGTTGCGGAAAGACGACGCTTTTAAAGACACTCAATAGATTAGTAGATGATACCAAGGGGGTTGAAATAACGGGATCTGTACTTGTTAATGGTGAGGATATTTATGGTAGAAATGCTGAAGTAACACATATCCGTAAGAAAATGGGACTTTTATCCCAAAAACCTTATCCTTTACCAATGTCGATCTATGATAATGTGGCTTACGGTCCTCGCATACATGGTACTCGAAGCAAAAAGGAGTTGGACAGAATTGTGGAAACGCAATTGCGAAATGTGGCGTTATGGGACGAAGTCAAGGACCGTCTCGGACATTCGGCTAGCGGATTGTCCATCGGTCAGCAACAAAGGCTTTGTCTTGCAAGAGGTTTGGCTGTAGAACCTGAGATTATACTTGGAGATGAATCGACATCAGCGTTAGATCCGCTTTCAACTGCTAAAATTGAGGAATTACTAATTGAATTGAAGAAAGATTATACCATCGTATTGGTAACGCATATTTTACGACAGGCAAGACGGGTGTCTGACTATATTCTGTTTGTCTATGGTGGAGAAATTCTTGAGTTTGGACCGACGGAACAGGTTTTATTGAATCCGCAGAATGAAATCACAAAACAGTATGTAAAAGGATTTATTTCCTAGAAGCTTAAGAAACATCGACACTGGATTAGGTTTATGAGAAAGCAATAAGGATTGGCTGATAAAAAGAATAAGCCAAAGGCTTAATTTCTACTGCGGGATATCTTCCCTATAATTGTGAAGACGATTGCTTTGTTGGGATAAACATTAGCAAAATAAGCATATGACCGATATTGTTTCCATCAAATCAGTCCGTAACTTCGCTTAAGAAATTATGCGGGAGTATTCAGGGGTAAAATAGGAATACTCCCGCATTTATTTTATCATGGTATCAGATAGACTCTATTTCCTACTTCAGGTGGAATAAATCATCAACGCCAAGTATCTTCTTGGAAGTAAATCCTTCGGCATATTTCGCTTGGATATATCGTCCAAATTCTCGGGCTCTGGCAGCAGTTGATTCCATGAAATCCGGATTGGAAATGTAGGTTTGTGGTTCATCAGGATTTACGTTTTCTCCTGTGTAAAATTGAGTTTTATAGGCTAAAACGGATTTTTCTTTAACATGGTAATAATCTGTTATATCGATAACAACATCTGGTTTTATATAATAATCCTGTACAAATTGCAGTACCAATCGGGGGCGGTGGGCCTCCTGAGGAACATTGTCCTGATCAAAAGTTTCCACTCTTCTCAAGCCAGCAAGAAAGCAAGCTTCACTGACCATCTGCCCCGCTCTTCCATGGTCCGGGTGGCGGTCTGTGATGGCATTTGTAATAATAATTTCGGGTTGATATTTGCGGATAGCTCTTATTACTGCCATTTTCTCTCTTTCGGCATTTTCAAAAAAACCATCTCTTAAGCCCAGGTTCTCTCTAGCGGCCAGTCCTAGGATTTCGGCAGCATCTTTTGCTTCCTGAGCCCTGGTTTCTGCTGTGCCGCGTGTGCCAAGCTCGCCTTGAGTCAAATCAACAATTCCAACCTTTTTTCCTTCAGCAACATATTTTGCCATTACTCCACCTGCGCCTAATTCAGCATCATCAGGATGTACAGCAATGATAAGTAGATCTAATTTTAACATATGATATCTCTCTTTTTATTTGGCTCTTCAATGACAAATCATTCCATTTAATCAACGAACAATTTTACTGAGATGCTATAGACAGCTTCAATATACTATTGTTCCTGAGTCGATATACGATTAGATTGACGTTGTGAAAGCCGCGGCAAAGGTAAGCAGTTTATGGGTTACTCTTGTAAAAGACGCTCGATATTGCGGCAAATTTTACTTGATAATGGCGAAGTAGTCGGATAATAGAAATCAATGACCTCTCCTTTTTTGTTTATCAGGTATTTGTGAAAATTCCAGGAAGGTTTACTGTTAATATGTCCATTCTGATCTTTGCTTGAAAGAAAACTGTATAAGGGTGTTGTGTATTCGCCGATAACATGGCTACGCTTAAAAATAGGGAAACTCACCTGTTGATTGATCCGGCAGAATGTCTCTAGCGTACCACCGGTTAATGGTTCCTGGTTACGAAAATTATTTGCCGGAAATGCCAGGATTTCGAAACCTTGGTCTTTATATCTTTGGTAGAGTTTTTCGAGGGATTTAAATTGTCTGGTAAAGAGGCATTGACTAGCAGTATTGACGATGAGTAAAACTTTACCTTCAAAATCAGCGAGAGATTTTTTTTTACCATTAAACTGAAGTGCGTCAAAGTCGTATACTGTTTTCATCTGGTTTTAGTTTGATTGGTCACATGACAGGTTGGGGTCTCGATTTCTCAAATTCCCTAATGATATTTTCAATGGCAAAGTCTTCTTTTGGGTCATAAGTTGACTTTAGGTTGTGACCGAATATTTTCGCGACTCCCTGATAAAAAAAAGCGGAAATCCCACCCTTCATTTCCTTTACCATTTCATAGCCGGTATGTCCCGTATAACGATCGATCAATTTAATGAGTATTTTGCCTTGGGAAATAGTCATATTTTTGATTTCTCGGTCAAACATCTGTTTTACGTCACTTTCACATTTTTCAACCAATGCTTTATGTTCCTTCTTGTCCGAAGTCAGCGCTAGGTCTCTGTCAAGTTGATCATATCTTTTTTGCGCATAGATTGCATAAGGAAGAACCTTGAGGACATTTCTTCTAAAGCGGAGATATTCTCTTCGTGCTTCTTCACTTGACCAGGTCCTTTTGGCCACAACAGTGACCTGTGGAATCGGAAACCAGGGTAATACCTCTCCGTTTGCCAAGGTTGTTGTCATATAACTGTTTACGGTCTCCTGTGCCCCCTCTCCATACAAAGGAAGAGTGAGTGATTGAGACTGCGCCCATCCGGACAGAGTCGCTTTGAGGAATAGCAAACAAAATAATATTGTCTTCATTTGGGCAATTATATAACGCTTTTTAATTTGTCAATGCTATAATATTTTGGTAGATTTATTACAAAATAGTTAGCTTGAAAATTAGTATTCAAGAATACAATAACTAAATTACACAAATTTACTCAAAAAACATCATTTACCTGCAACGTTTATGAAAGATTATGTGATTGATATTGAAGCAGAAAACAAAGAGATAAGGAAACGTTACCGAGCATTGTTACGCGCCTGTAAACCAACTTTACAACGCGGGGACAAGCAAGAGATCCGCAAGGCATTTGATTTGGCGTTGGATAGTCATAAAGAGATGCGACGTAAATCAGGGGAGCCTTACATCTATCACCCAATTGCTGTTGCCCAAATTGCTGCTGAAGAGATTGGCTTAGGGACGACATCTATTGTATGCGCCTTGCTCCATGATGTAGTTGAAGATACCAATGTTACTCTGGATGAAATTGAAGAAATGTTTGGTAAGAAAGTTCGCCGAATTATCGATGGGCTTACCAAAATTTCAGGAATTTTCGATCCAAACAGCTCTATGCAAGCGGAGAACTTTAGGAAAATGTTGCTCACATTGGCCGACGATGTTCGTGTAATTCTCATTAAATTGGCAGATAGGCTCCACAATATGCGCACCATGGAATTTATGGCCAGGGATAAGCAGCTGAAAATTGCTTCAGAGACAAGCTACCTTTATGCGCCATTGGCACATCGTCTTGGGCTGTATGCGATAAAATCCGAATTGGAAGATCTCTCGATGAAATTTACTGATCCGGATACCTATAAATTTATCGCTAGAAAACTGAATGAGAAAAAAGCTGAGCGTGAAAAATTTATAGGCGATTTTATTGGTCCAATCAAAGAGATATTGGAGGAACAGGGTATTAAGGCGTCCGTATTTGGGCGACCTAAATCAATCCATTCTATTTGGAATAAGATGCGAAAAAAATCGATTCCTTTTGAGGAGGTTTATGATTTGTTTGCTATACGTATTGTAATAGATGCTGTGGATGAGAAAGAAAAGACAGAATGTTGGAAAGTTTATTCTATTGTCACTGATTTGTACCGTCCTAACCCCGACCGTCTTCGGGATTGGATCTCCTCTCCGAAAGGAAATGGTTATGAGTCCTTACACACTACGGTGATGGGGCCTAAAGGGCAATGGGTAGAAGTTCAGATTCGAACCAAACGGATGAATGAAATTGCCGAAAAAGGATTTGCAGCACATTGGAAGTACAAAGAATCAAATTCAGATTCTGGCTTGGATCAATGGATCAAAAAAGTACGTGACGTCTTAAGCAGTCCAGATCAGAATGCGATGGATTTTGTGGATGATTTTAAGATGAATCTCTTCTCCGATGAGATTTTTATATTCACGCCCAAAGGAACACTGATTCAACTCCCCAACAATGCCACTGCTTTAGATTTTGCCTTTGAGATTCACTCTGATATCGGTGCAAGTTGTATTGGCGCCAAAGTAAATCACAAACTTGTTCCTTTAAGCCATATTTTGCAAAATGGGGATCAGGTAGAGATTATTACATCAAGCAAGCAGTCACCTAAAGAGGATTGGTTGAATTTTGTTGTGACTGCGAAAGCCAAATCCAAAATCAGATCTTCTCTAAAAGAAGAAAAGAGAAGAGTAGCGGAAGATGGGAAAGAAATTTTGGAACGTAAGTTGAAATCGCTAAAAGTTACTTACAATACGGATAATATTAACAAAATTGCCAACTTTTTAAAATATCCCAGTTCGCAGGACCTTTTCTATAATGTTGCCAAGGGTATTGTTGATATCAGGCAACTGAGAGAATATGTTGCGCATGAGAAAGCGGTTGAAATTAATGTAAGTTCTTCATCAGGAAATCAATTTAATACCCATATAGGTGGGCTAGTTGAAAAGATAAATAAGAAGGAATTCGACACGATCTTGATCGGTGATGATATGCAGAAGGTTGATTATACTCTAGCACCCTGTTGTAATCCTATTCCTGGTGATGATGTCTTCGGTTTTTTGACAGTTAATGATGGTATAAAAATTCACCGTACGAGCTGTCCAAATGCCTCCAAGCTGATGGCAAATTATGGCTATAGAATTTTAAAAGCACGCTGGGCTTCTACAAAGGATTCTGCATTTTTGACAGGTTTACATATCGTTGGCATAGATGATGTAGGATTAGTAAATAAACTTACAACTGTTATTTCTCAAGAATTTGCTGTTAATATTCGATCCTTATCAATTTCAAGTAACGAAGGTATTTTTGATGGTAATATTATGGTGTATGTAAATGATACTGCTCAGCTTGAAAGTTTGATGAGAAATTTAAAGCAAGTCAGGGGGATAACAGGTGTCAATCGATATGAATCGGAAAATTAGTAGCCAACCATTGGATTGAAAATTACGCTAAGGCGACTACTATTAAGCACTATTTTTAATAGAGGAAATATCAATCTTAATTGGTAAATTTGTACAAGAATATTTTTACTATGAATCAAGCTGAAAATTTTGCAACTGTAAAAAAAATCTTTGAAGCCTACTTAGAAAATAAAAATCTAAGAAAAACACCAGAGCGCTATGCGATTTTGGAAGAGATTTATTCACGTACTGATCACTTTGATGTAGAGTCTTTGTATATCCATATGAAGAACAAGAAATATCGTGTCAGTCGTGCTACAGTTTATAATACTCTAGAACTTTTGGTCTCTTGTGACTTGGTTACAAAACACCAGTTTGGAAGGAACATGGCACAATTTGAGAAGTCATATGGGTTCAAACAACACGATCACGTGATCTGTATTGAATGTAATAAGGTTGTTGAATTCTGTGATCCACGTATCAACCAAATTCAGAGTCTCATGGGAGATCTTTTAAAATTTGATATTAAGCACCACTCACTCAATTTGTATGGTGTATGTCAAGACTGTCAACTTAAGAACAAAAAAGAAGAGACCGTCGCTCACGAAGCTATTTCAAATTAATCTTATATTTTCTTAAATATAATAGTACATTTGTTCAGGAATGTTCAGGGGAAAATTCCTGAACATTTTATTTTTAAATAGAGTCTATTTTTATTAATAACATTTTAATTACTATACTTTAAAAGCTATGCAAGTTGATGTGCTTTTGGGCTTACAATGGGGTGACGAGGGTAAAGGTAAAATCGTAGACGTATTTTGTCCAAAATACGATTTAATCGCTCGTTTCCAAGGCGGCCCTAACGCCGGACACACGTTGGAATTCGATAACAAAAAATTCGTACTCAACACAATTCCATCTGGTATCTTCAATGAAGGTACACTAAATCTTATTGGTAATGGTGTCGTTATCGATCCGATTATCTTAAAAAGAGAGTTAGACAACCTGAAGACAGCTGGTTTTGATCCGGTGGGTAAAGGCAATTTAGTTTTAGCGCGAAAAGCACACCTTATTCTGCCTACACACCAATTATTGGATGCTGCCTCAGAATCAAAAATGGGTGCAGGAAAAATTGGATCCACTTTGAAAGGTATCGGTCCAACTTACATGGATAAAACCGGTAGAAATGGTTTACGTGTAGGTGATACGACACTTCCGGATTTTCAAGAGCGTTACCAAAAGTTGAAAGAAAAACACCTAAGCATTCTTTCGCACTATGGTGAGATACCTGATTTCAGTGAAAAAGAGAAGGCATTTTTAGATGCTATCGAATTCATTAAATCTATCCCACATGTGGATTCAGAGCATTTGGTGAATCAATATCTGAAAGAAGGCAAACGTGTGTTGGCTGAGGGTGCGCAAGGTACGCTGTTGGATGTTGATTTTGGTTCTTATCCATTTGTAACTTCATCGAATACCACAACAGCCGGAGCTTGTACAGGCCTAGGTATTGCGCCAAATAAAATCGGCAAGGTATATGGTATCTTTAAAGCTTATGCGACTCGTGTAGGTGGTGGTCCCTTCCCTACTGAACTTCACGATGAAACTGGCGAAAAATTACGTCAATTAGGTCATGAATTTGGAGCAACTACTGGTCGTGCTCGCCGTACAGGTTGGATTGATATTCCTGCCTTGAAATATGCTATTATGCTTAATGGCGTAACAGACTTGATTATGATGAAGGCCGACGTTTTGGATACCTTCGACAAAATCTATGCATGTACACATTATAAATATAATGGTGAAGTGATTGATTATATGCCTTATGAAATCATCACACATCAAGCCGAACCTATCTTGGAAGAAATTGATGGGTGGAAACAAGATTTGACTGGTATAACGTCTGAACAGGAGATACCTGAAGCATTAAAAAATTACATTTCTTATTTAGAGAAAGCTCTTGAAGTACCTATCACAATCCTATCGGTAGGTCCTGATCGTAAACAAACATTAGCTTTATCAAAATAAACTATGCGGATCGAAAGTTTTGATCTTCTCGATTCTAAAGATAAATTTCATCAAAAAGCCCTGCATTGGTCGGGGCAATTTGATGAAATTTCTTTCTTTAATAGTAATGGGATGTCCGATCAATGGGGAAGATATGAGCAAGTTTTGGCTGTCAAGGCATTATTCTCCTTCCGTGCAAATGAAAATGTATTTGATCAGCTCGATACATTTTTGAATTTACATCAATCTCAGTTTATCCCTGGATTTCTATCCTACGACCTCAAGAATGAGATAGAGGAATTACAGACAACGGGAAAGGATCAGCTCGAATTTCCGGAAACTTATTTCTTCGTGCCAGCGATTACGCTCCGATGGACGGCAAATCAAGTGCATATAGAGGCTGAAGATCCAGTTAAAATCTATCAAGCTATTTCCGATACGAAGATTCCTTTAGCAGCTCCAATCGTAGTGCAAGTACAATCGCGTTGGACAAAAAGTGAATACATTAAAGCATTTGAAGATGTGCAAGCGCATATTCAACGTGGAGACATTTATGAAGTTAACCTTTGTCAGGAATTTTATGCGGAGAACGTCGACATCTCGCCGCTCGAAGTTTATCATCAATTAAATAGCCTATCACCTACCCCATTTAGTTCATTCTTCAGAGTAGGACATCATTTTATCATGTGTGCTTCTCCGGAGCGATTTTTAGCGAAAAGGCAGGGAAAGCTGATTTCTCAACCGATTAAAGGGACAGCTAGAAGAGGAACAAGCCCGGAAGAGGACCGACAGATTATAGCTGATATGTTGAGGTCAAAAAAGGAGATTGCGGAAAATGTGATGATCGTTGATTTGGTGCGTAATGACTTGACACGAAGTGCTCTTCCTGGAACAGTTGAGGCTACTCGCCTTTTTGAGATTCAATCCTTCGAACAAGTGCATCAAATGATTTCTACCATTACCTGCATGCAAGACCCAAAAGTCGCCAATGTGGATGTATTTAGAAATACCTTTCCTGCAGGTTCGATGACAGGTGCTCCTAAAATTGCAGCTATGCAAATTTGCGATCAGCTTGAAGCTCGAAAGAGAGGTATCTATGCAGGGTCTATCGGATACTTTGACACTGTACATGATGAGTTCGATTTTAATGTAGTCATCCGCTCACTGCTGTATAATAAACAAAAACGGTACCTTTCCTTTCATACTGGAGGGGCGGTCACCAATCAGGCAGCTGCAGATCAGGAGTATCAAGAATGCCTTTTGAAAGCTTCAGCCATCCTTGAAGCCCTAGATGCAAAGTTGAAAGAATAAAACTATACTAAATTTGTAGAGAATATTTTTTGCTTCAAGTATTTTTTCGACCTTTGTCCCATTGGTACCACAAGTTCCTTATATCGATCTACATACTCATCGGAATTATCCGATCAAAGAGCGCGCGATTCTCTCGGTGAAGAATATCGCATTGAATCATGCTGAAGAAATCACTGAAACAGATTGCTCCATAGGGTTACATCCATGGTATATAGACGGGAATTCTGAACTTGCTTTAGCCTTAATGAAAGGAGGATTAAAACAGGTTCAAGTTTTGGCGATAGGCGAATGCGGTTTGGATAAAAATATTGCTATTCCCCTCATCCAGCAGCAGCAGGTCTTTGATCGACAGGTTCAACTGGCTCAAGTTTATCGAAAACCGTTGATTATTCATTGTGTTCGAGCTTTTCAGGAGATTGTCAGTTGTTTAAAAAAAGTGAATTTTAACGAAGCTGTTGTTTTCCATGGCTATCGGAAAAATTGGACACTAGCTCGGCAATTAATTGATCAGGGGTACTATCTTTCAATAGGTGGACATTGTTTAAATGGAAGCCAAGACGAGCTTTTGGAAAATATTTCACTCAGTCAATTGTTTCTAGAAACGGATACAGATACGACCGTAGAAATTACTACGCTTTATCAATACGTAGCTCGGATCAGATCGATCGAGTTGGAGGAGCTAAAGCGGGCTTTATACCAGAATTATAAGAAAGTATTTAATAAGTGAGGCCGTCATAGTCTGTTTATTCACGTTGTCGGATAGCTATAAGGTTTCATGAAAATATAAAAAAACAAATTTAGATAGATGAAAGATTTAAGTTGGCTGTCACGTACCGAAGCATTGATAGGTCGATCAGCGGTTGAAAAATTGGCAAATTCACATGTGATGGTTTTGGGATTAGGTGGTGTTGGATCCTTTGCTGCGGAATTTATATGCCGAGCGGGAGTTGGGAAAATGACCATTATCGATGGAGACACAGTGGATCCGTCTAACCGTAATAGACAATTGCCTGCCTTGGCAACTAATCATGGTGAAGCAAAAGCTGAAATTATGCGGGAAAGATTGTTGGCCATTAATCCTGAATTGGATTTAACCGTAATACAAGATTTTATCATTCCAGAAAAGATACCCGCTTTATTAGATTTGGCGCCAGATTATTGTGTGGAAGCCATTGATAGTATTACACCGAAACTATTTTTCATTAGGAGGGCGTTAGAAGCCAATATACCATTTGTAAGTTCAATGGGTGCCGGTGGCAAAGTGGATCCGACAAAAATAAAAATTGCTGATATCGGTAAATCTTATAATTGTAAGTTGGCCCAACATATCCGTAAGAAATTGCGCAAACATGGTATACGTGATGGAGTGAAAGTGGCATTTTCAACCGAACTTCCAAACAAGGATTCATTATTGTATACCGATGGGAGTAATTTTAAAAAGTCCGCTTATGGCACCATGTCCTATCTACCAGCGGCTTTTGGTGGGGCAATAGCTTCTGTTGCTATACGAGATTTAATAGAAAATGCTTAACTTAGGTATTAAATAAACATATGAAGAAATGAAAGAAGCTGCCTGCCAATTGACGGTAGCTTCTTTTTTTCTTAGGCTATCGGCTTGTGACCCCTTTTATATCAATACCTTTGGGCTTGATATGTTCCAATCGTTTCTTGAGTGTATCTATTTTTGATTTTTCAAGATTACCCGTTGCAATTATAATCCCTTCTTTAACCTGTGCTGTAATGGTCGGAAAATCTTCCAGAACAAGGTTAACATCTCGTGTTAAGGTAGAATCTATCGCGCCGCCCAAAATTTCATGATATTTTTCACGGGCATCTTCTGGTTTTGGAAGATTTACGACAATATTGTTGTGAATGGATTTGATATCCTCTCCTCCGGCTAGCTTTGTTTTGTTTTCTATGTCCTGCTTGAGAGAGTCTGAACCTATTTGTCCATTCAAGGTTACATTCCCCTCTTCGACATCGACTCCGATTCCCGCAGTAGTTTCCAACGCTGTCTCGATTTTTGATCTTAGTTTTTCGTCCGACTCGGGCGATCTACAAGAGTGAATAAATAGTGCAGCACCAAGCAAGAAGATTAAAAGTAAACTATTGAATTTCATGTCATTCTTTGTTTCTGTACTAAATAAGAACAGATGCATCGGCATATTGTTTAATTTTTCGGTATTTTCATCACCTAGTAAATTGCAATAACTTTTTGATTAACGTTATTAAAAACAAAACTATCACCTATTTTTTTCCCGATAAGTAGTTGTCCAATTGGAGATGCAGACGAGATAACGAAGATATTATTGGTCCCTATTTTTACAGCTCCGATACTTGTGGCGATCAAATATAGTCCAACATTGGTTTGAACAAGTGTTCCTAATCTGACGACATCAATTACATCATTTGATAATGATTCTATACTGATCAGTTGCTGCAGATCTTTATTGGCTTCCACGAGTTGTTTCTGGTAGCGATTAATGTCCTGTTGGATCATTTCACGTGACGTCTCATATTTGTCTCCAGCACTACTTTTTGTATCGTCATTACTTGAATCCCGTGCGGTTTCCAAAGCAGATTCTATCATTGTAATACGTTCCCTGGTGCGTTTTAGCGCTATGTCAAGGACCTCCCCTTTTATGTCGAAATAATTATTTGTCATTCCGAAAAATAAGGAATAAGTTTTATTCATTAAAAAATAAAAACAATAGGCTTAGGCTCAATAGAATATAATAAATTGGATGGTAAATAATACGAATAAGGTTGCAATAAATTAAAAAATTACTACATTTGTGCACTGAAACACGGAAAGGTGTCAGAGTGGTCGAATGAGCAGTCCTGGAAAGACTGTATACGGGATGACTGTATCGAGGGTTCGAATCCCTCCCTTTCCGCAAAACAAACCGTTTTTAACACTGTTAAAAACGGTTTTTCTTTTTTGAGTACTAAATCGGCACCAAAAACAGCACTTAGATAAAAGCAAAGAAGTTCATGTTTAATGGGAGTGTCTTCTTCCAAATCCCACGTATAATAAGAGCCAAATCCGGTGACTGGAGAGTCGTTATGAATACGAGATTCGGAGCTAGATTAATGAGTTCGAAAGTTTTACATTATTGCTCTACATTTTGTTAGTTGTCTAAATTTTACCTTAAACTATTCAAATAGGTACATAGCTTTACCTATGAACTGTATAATTCTTTGTAGGCTTTCTTGCTAAAGAGAATAAACAACTCCAGTCAATTTTTATTAATGGATCTTGTTGCCAATCAAAAGTCAATTCATCAAATTATTGGCGTTTTTTATATTAATATTTTTTTATAATATATTAATATATGTTTATATTTAATTAATCGTACAAGCTAATGTTAATTAAGTTTTAAATGAAAAGGACAATTCAAGAAGAAGAACTTGTCAAAACTGGAAAGATGAAAAAAGATCCGCTCACTATGTCTGCGGATGAAAAGATACAATGGAGGCAAGAATTGCAAAAGAGCATTCGTTCCTATTTATTTTCTCGCGAACAGCCATTGGTTTATAACAAGGATGGGCAAATGGTTGAAGAGCATCGCGATGGCACGATTCAAAGTATTTGATCATGGCGACAATATATGTGATAACCGGTCCCCCTTACATTGGGAAAAGTACTTGTGGTCAGTATTTCATCCCAGAAGGGATTAAGATACTTGACCCAAATCTCTTTGTTCAAAGCTATGCTGAACTAGGTTTAAAAGATGGATATCGGAGATTTGAGGAACAGCTGTTGGGGCTGCTGAGTCATGACGAAGATTTTGCTGTTGAGGTCAATATCGTTAATAAGGTGCATCTTCAAATGCTACAAGACATTAAAGCCTTGTATCCTGAAAATAAGATTGAAATGATCTTTTTTTACACCGATAATATGTACATATGCCAAGCGAGGTCTAAGGCTAAGAAAAATAGTAGTTGCGACTCCGACCTTGACAAAATAACCCGTTCATATATTCATACCGTGCCGCTTGTGAAAAGACATCTAAATCTCTTTTCCTCTGTTAAGGGGGTGGATATAAGCGAAAACCACATAGTACCTGAAACTGTGTTTAAATACCAAGATAATGCTTTAGGAATCGAGGTATCTACATCTCTCCCCGTATGGGCTCAGTGAAGGAACATCATACCCACTTAAATTTCGATAAAAGGAGAAGTCTAAATTTAAAGGCTCTTGACCTGACCAACTTCTACCTTTGTTCGGCTTTTCCTCAGCTGGACTTTAAGTTGGCTTTGATGAAAACTTTCATATTCATACTTACTGCAGTTCCAAATGGTTGATCTTTTTAAGCGATAGATATTATTACTACCACAACGATTATAATAACTTTGGCCTATTATAATCATTATTTTAGTACAATATCTTTTATGCGGGCAAGACCCTCGGATGAATCTCTAAAGATGATCTTGCCATCTCGGTCAATGACAATATAGGTTGGAAAGATATAAACGCCCAATTCGAAGACGATAGAATTTGTTTTTTGCTTCATATCCACATATACCTGAGGCGAGTTTAAACAATAGTGTATTTATTACTATATTTGGGAATAAACCGAACTAAAAAAGCATGGATGCCCTCAACTTTCAACTTACACTTAGACCGACAGTATACACGGATTTAGAAACACATTATCAGTTTCAGCTTGATGAAGAAGCAAATTATCTCGCCGCATTTACCTCAAGTACTTCTTCAGACAAAGAAGCTTACCTTGAGAAATATGCTAAATTTCTCAATGAGCCAAGTATAAACAATCAAACGATTCTGGTTGATGGGACAATTGTAGGAAGTATTGCGAAGTTTGTTATTGATGGTGATGCTGAGATCACTTATTGGATTGACCGGAAATTCTGGGGACGTGGAATTGCAACAAAGGCGCTTAAAGAACTTCTTTCATTTGAAACAAGCCGTCCGATTTATGGGCGTGTCGCTTTCGATAATATCGGTTCTCAAAAAGTACTGGAAAATTGTGGTTTTGTTAAGGTTGGTACAGACCGAGGTTTTGCTAATGCACGCCAAATCGAAATCGAGGAATTTATTTACAGATTAGATGAATCAGTGATTTGATCAGCCTATTTATTACCAGCTTTCTTCTTAGTACATTTTGCATTTACGTTCCGGGCCTAACAAGAATACTCCAGTCTTAATACGGCTTATCGGACACACTACTAAACGCACTATTTATGATCGTCTTTATCGGAAAAGATCGCCTTTAACTTTTCTTCTAAATCTTCTCCCCTGAGGTCGCGGTATATAATTTTTCCTGTGGGATCCAATAAGAAGCTTGCTGGTATGGAATTTATGCCATAACGTTTTGCTGCTTGGCTATCCCAACCTTTTAAATCAGATACTTGTGGCCAACTGAGCTTATCATCTGCAATTGCTTTCATCCATTGTTCGCGTTGAGCCGCCTTGTCCAGGGATACTCCTAAGATCTCGAATCCCGAATCTTTGTATTTATTGTAAAGCGCTACAAGATTTGGATTTTCCTCACGGCATGGTCCACACCAACTAGCCCAAAAGTCTACTAATAGATACTTTCCTCGGAATTCAGTTAGTTTTAGACTCGTACCCATTTGCGTTTGTAGTTCAAGATCGGGGGCAATCTGTCCAACTTTCGTCCTGATCGACGATTCTAATTGCATGGGTATCTCTTTAGCCAAAGGGTAGCTTCTGAGCTCCTCCGCTAAACCGCTGTATATCCCTTTAACCTCTTCTATAAATTTCTCCTGTCCAGCAACAAAGGATAAACTGATTAAACTAAGGTAAGACGATGGATGTTGGCGAGCAAATGCTAAATGAACGCTATACAGGTCATCCATTAATCCCTTTTCCCGATCAATAAAAGCTTCCCGTACTTTAGGATCGCTCTGTTGATTAGCTGAAAGTGCATAAAATTCTTTATTAAGTGCTGTAAATTTATCATCTACAACGCTTCGCATTTTTTTTAAAGCATCTTGGTCGAGATTAATTTGAGACCCGCTAATTACAATGTTCTTCAAGGAGTCGCTTGCTCGCATTTCCATAGTCACAGGCTCAAGGTAAAAACGAAAAAAATCCATTTGCTCGTTGCGAGCTGGTCTATTTACATATGGATTTTTATTGAGATATAACGATGATGAAACAGGATAGTCTACGGTTCCCGAAAATGAAAAATTTCCTCCTCTGGAAAAAGTGGAATCCACGACAGACTTACCTTCTATTTCGTAGATCAAAAATACTTTAGCACCATCCTGCAGTGGGGGTATTGTGCCATTAATTTGATAGCGATTTTGCCCACAAACGAGGAAAGGAAGCGTAAGAGCCACTACTAGCAATCCTGCCCGAATTCTCATAATATAAAGTCTATTTTCAGTTAATTTACGAACCTAAATATACGGAATTTTTCTGTTCTAAACCAGTCACTATTTAGTATAATCCATGGTATATACCCGATAAAACAATTTGACAGGTGTTTTCTGCCATAAAAGAGGTAATAGATAAGTTATTAATTTGTGTGTTTTACCAAACTTTTGCATCTTTGCGTATTAGCACCAATATTTAACAAATCACCTTTATATTAACTTAAAGCTGTAAAATGCAAGACGAGATCATTAAGCACACGAAGAAAATTTATAAAACCGCAAAGGAGCCAAAGCATAGTCTCACCGAAAAATTGAAAGAAATATCCATTGAGATCTTCATTATCGTTTTTGCAGTATCACTTTCGATATGGCTTCACGGTTGGAGTGAGCATAGGCATGAACAACAAGAAGTAAAAGAATTTTTGGAGGACCTAAAAGTCGATCTCGAAAAAGATGTCCACGACTTAGAAAAGCAAAATTCCTACCTAACGAACACAGCGGAAGGATGTAAATTTTAAGGGGAATTAAACCAACAAAAAATTGATAGCTTGGTGAAAGTCAACCCAAATGACCGTATTAAGATGAACCTTAATCCGATCTTTAAGATCAGAAATACTGGAAATTATGAAGGATTTCGATCTAGTGGAAAAATCGGTCTCATTAAGGATCGAAAATTAAAAACAGGAATTTTGGAATATTATCAAACCGTAGTACCATCAAAAGACGATTGGCAAACCTACTATAACTCATTGGTTTTTAATCTCGCAGATGAGCTGGTATCCGTTCCCAATGCAAATATCAATCCTGATTTAATGTACAAAGCAATTAACGCATCGCCAAAAGTAAAAGGGATTCTTATCAATGCAGCATCTCAAGCAAATATGATTATTCAGCTGAATGATCAGGTGATTAAATCTGCCAAAGAAATCATTGCCGAAATTGAGCATAACAACGAATAAATCGGTTTAAAATGAGTGTGTAATGCCTTACCAATAAAAAAAAGACTTCTTTTAAAGTTTTAAAAGAAGTCTTTTTTACTTGTTATAGATATTATCTCATTGGATTTTCACTATTATCTGTCATCGATTTCCATACGCATTTCCAGAAGATTTGGTTTAAATCCTGCCTTTGCATAGGCTTTTATTGCACTGGTATTTTCTTCATAAACCTGAAGTCTTACTTCCGAGATATTTCTTTCTTTTGCCCAATCGATCAATCGGTGTAAAATCATCTTGTTGATACCCTGACCTCGATATTCTGGCCTAACGTACATAAAACCAAGATAAGCATACTTTTCATACTTTTGATAAGGTTTTGCATCCAATAATTTCGCATATCCTGATCCGACAAGTTGATCGTCAACAACTGCGACAAGGACTTCAGCCTCCCTAGACTTGATCAATTCGAGGAGATCAAAATAATGAATTTCGCCTGGCTTTAATGTGTTATCAAAAGGTCGTTCCGCTTCAACGATCCCTTGTTCAAACTCAATTAACACATTGATTTCGCTTTCTTTTGCTTGTCTGATGATTATTTCCATAATTAATATTCTGCGTCTATTATTCCGTCTTTTTCGGGCTATATCCACTGCTGGCAAACTACAAATCGCATAGCAACTGTAGTATTATTTTCATATTTTAAGTTCTAATTAGAAGGAACTTCGGAGCCTTTTTCACCTTTTCTACAAGTTACATATTTATCACTTATAACGGAGGGGCTACTTATCAAGAATATGGAACTCTCGTTTTTCCAATAATCCATTTTTGTATAGTTCAGTATAAATCAACGGTCCTCTTTTTCTTGTGTTGATTATTGGTTCCCCCGTTTCTTCATTATATTCCTGCAATAATTTATAACATTTCCATTCGCCATCAGGAAGACCTCCTTTATACTTTGCTTCCAAGTACGTATACGAATCTGTAAATGATGGATATTCTTGTAAGTCCACAAACCGATTTGTTTTAAATTCGATCCATTTTCCTTCTTTATGGTGATTTTTAATTGAGCCCTGTTCTTCATCTGTTTTATATAATCCATTCTGATCATAGTATCTGACAAATGTTCCGTTGCTTAAGAGCTGAAATTGACAAACAGGTTTTTGCCTAAAGGGATTCTCATTAAATTCATAATCCCGCAATGAGATTATAAAATTTTTATCGATATAGAATAGTGTATAGTCTGTGAATCCCATTTCTCCCTCATGATGAAGATAAATTCTTCTTATATCAACCGGCTTCCCATTCTTTACTGAAATTAAATATATTTTTTTTATGAATGGTTCACTATAGCGGACAGCGTTATAAATGGCCAGAAAATGAAGCGAATAATCCCCATAACGGAGGAAATTGGAGGCAAGTTTAATCTGATTATATTCTTTGCCGATATCTTGCTCAAATGGAAAAGAAACATCATATGCTTCGGGTATCGTTACGAGATTGTTTTTGATTGATTGATCAAATTTTAATGCATAGCGATTTCCTAAACCACGGTGATCTTGCATAGCCGACATTACGGAATCGACAGGTAGTTGTTTTGAAATATTTGAATACCCAAATGGAAGCGTTATACAATTCCTTTTATCCGTATTAAAAAAGTTAGATCCTTCAACTGATGCAGGTATATTTAAATTCTTATATCCGGTTTGTGCTTTGCTGTAGTTGGAAACAAGTACAAGCACAAGAAGGATAAAGGTTTTATTAATTTTACTAAACATATACTCTTTAGTTGTTCACATTGATCCTAACATTGCTCCATGAGTTTTCAGGCAAACTGAGCCATCATCTCCTATCTAACCTACCAAGCTATCTCCTTCGCTTTTTTTAATGTTTCTTCGATATTTTCACACAAAATCTTGGGAATAAAATCCTCTCTTGGCATTCCGTTGATATGATACAATCTTTCCGTTGGGAATTGGAATCCAATTTTTGTTTCTGTGAGACGGAAGTTTGAAATTGCGCCTAATAGCCCGGCCATAGGTGTGCCAATAACTGTCGCTCTATCAAGCGCGTCAAAACCTATAGCTATTCCTTCGCCCATACTTCCTGTCCAGTGCCCCACGAGAACATACACATTACCCTTGAAGATTTCCTTACGTGGGCTTACATACTCTACCCAATGTCGTTTTGTGTCATAATCCTTCTCATCAAATTCGTGAATTTGATAAGGTAGAACTTTATTGACAAACCGCCCCATAATGGCCCTCGCAACCGTTGAATTTCCACCGCTAGGGGTTTCAGTTAAATCCAAAATAAGGTTTTTATTAGAAATCAAACTGTCAAGCGCCGTATCAAATTCAGCGATCAAGTTGTTATTTCCCAGTGAATTATTGATTTTGATATAGGCTGTGTTTCCATTTATAATTTTATAATACAACAATTCATTCCGATTGCCATAGCTTACCGGTTCAAATGTTTTACGTTCGCCGTTTTCAACGACAGTAATCACGCGTTTCTTATCATGAGTTCCCGCAAAAAGCATATCTAAAGCATACTGATACATCTTTGGACTGTAATGATCTGTAAATCGAGGTAAGAAACTTTTTAACTGTTCATCGATTGCTTTTCCGTTGAAAAGAGTTACTTGCATACCAATTTTTAACCCAGCTAAATCTGCACCAAAACCTTTTCTTAAGTCTTTTATTAAATATTTGTTTCCATTTTTTTCGACACGTAGGTCGGACCATGATGGAATTATCCTGTTTGATGTATTAAGATTTGTGCTTAACGACGAATGTCCATTGTACAGCTCATTCAACGTATTTTCAAGCAACTGAATAAACTCGTTGTCATTTGTAACTTTTTCTACTTGTGAAGAATAAATTTCTTTGACTTTATTCCAGTCGATATTTTGCCTTTCTAAATAAGCATAATGTTTATTGATATCAGACCAAAACTCATAAAAATCCTTTTGGTATTTGGTTTGGGCGAAAATATTATTCTTTGTTAAAAATAAGAATACTATAGTAAAAATTGCTTTAGTCAATAGGCTTAATTTCATTGTTGTGTTCTTGAAGTGGTATTTCATTGGTCCAACCATAGCAAAAATAATAAAACCGGTGTTAAAATACTGAATCTTTTGAAAGCATTACTTTTTTCGTAATCTCTTTGTATAGATTTATAACTTGGAAAATCCTGGTGTTGTGATTCAGCAATTAAGCTGTTAACATCCCATTGGAGTTTTGATAATGATTAATTTGGTAACTTTTTTACCGTTATCTTTAAGACGACATGCGATCCGTAAGAAATAACGGCTTATACCGACTGCTGATGGATATTCAGATAGCGATTTTACTTTAGTCAAAAGTTTAAACCATTCTTCACCACACTGCTCTTTTACTTTTTGTTTCAATTCGTCCATAGATACGCTGGGAAAGGTCCGATGATCCTGATCAGTATATTCTTCACTTAGAAAAAGGCCATTCCCATTTTGTTTTAAAGGCTTCCAGTCTGAGTTAAAATGTTTCCATTCGGTAAGATCACAATGGGGACCTTCATTCATAATAGTTACGCTGGTTTCATAGCGTTGTTCCACCTTCAAGTCACGGACCTGATCACTTAAAATAGAAATATAAGTTCCCTCGATGCTTTCCCCGACTTCTGCTTCGATTTCTACGGTATCACGTTGTAGTCGATCCATCCTTTCTGGATCAAAAATGGCCATACCTTGAATCGAAACGACAAATTCATTGAACTTTATGGATGTTGTTGTCTTAACCTCATTCGTGGTATGCGAGGCGGGGACCGTATCTATCTGCTGCCTGGATATCACTACTTCTCCGTCAATAGGATGTTCTGATTGCTTAACATCCCGTTTTTGTAGGGGTACGCTAGGATTGTTACAAGAGCAAATTGCAGCAACAGTTAGCATGATGATATTTTGTTGTATGTTCATCTCTATACCTTAGTTTGTATTTTCTTTGCTTAACCGGGCAGTGTAGTACGCAAACTGCTTAATATTTTCATTGGCAACTTTTTTAAGCGTATATGCTTTTATGATAATCGTCATGCTATCGATCCATCTGATGTTTTCCACCGCCCAATTGTCCGTTTCAAAACTGTTGTATTCGGAAAGTTTGATCCGGAAAGGAGCCTTTTCTTTGCGGACAGCAAGTACCCCTATAAAGCAACTATTCGCAGCATAGACCTCATTATAATAATAAGCAAGAAAATCTCCGTTTGGAGATGGAATTGGTATTTCAACTGCACCGTCGCCGACTGAAGCAATTGTATGTTGACTACCGTTGATGCTATCGAGTAAAACTAAATCGCTAAAACCTAATGATTCAGCAACATGATTGCTTACGAGAATATGCATTTTCAGTTTGGGAAGATAGCCTTTATACGCCCAACCCTTAAATCCATCACCATAACCGGCTGAAAAACTATATTTCCTGAACTTTAGCTTGCCTTTGCCTGTAGGAATCACAAAGCTTTTCCGTTCAACAGCAGGAGTTTTATTGATAATGTTGGAGCTAAATGCTTTATGATAGTCTTCTGGTGTAGCTGCTTTGATTACTAATTTGGGAAGGCTATCATAGCGATCTCCATAACCTACTGTCAAATTTGGTGTAGATTGACCGTAAACAAGGTTTATCGAAAAAAGAAATATCAATAGCGATTTCATAATTATTTCTGGATTTTAGTAAAAACAGGATTCCATCTAAGATAACCCTCCCTGCGTTGCATGATGAAATAGATCTATTGTTTGTTCAAAAGTGACATCATGAATCGATCATCGTGTAAAAATAGGCCACAAGCCGCAAAAGTTTAAGACCATTTAATATTTGCATGTGGCGATTTATTATTCGCTATTTCTTTAAAGGATGAAGACTTGACGCTGTTGTATTACTATACAACTCTCCTGTTTTATCCCAACATTTGATCCTCTTGAAAACGATGACTTCGACTCATCGTCACTAGTCCAGCAGAGTGGCAACTAACAGTACAATAGTGGGTTTTTCCAAACAATCGCGAATCAAAATGAGTTTACAATGCTGTTTTATTATGGGATTGACAGATTGATCAATTTCGCTTAAAGACGGTATTCCCTTCTTTGATTGTTTCAATTACTTTGATGTCCCGTAATTTTTGGGGATTAATTGTTAATGGATTTTGATCCAAAATAACCAAATCAGCTAGTTTTCCTTTTTTAAGAGACCCTTTATCTTTTTCTTCCTGATACTGATAGGCAGCGTTGATGGTAATTGCTTTGAGCGCGTCCCTGACATCAATACGTTCATCTGGCCCCAACAACATTCCCGAACGTGTCGTCCGATTGACTGCAGCATACACCCCGGTCAATAGATCTGGAGGTGTTACTGGGCTATCATGATGGATGGTAAACAGTATTCCCGCTTTTTTTGCCGACTGAGCTGGACTAATAAACGCCGCACGTTTGGGACCAAAAACACTTTGATAGTGCCAATCTCCCCATAAGTAAACATGGGATGAAAAATAGGAAGGAATAACACCGATATCTTTTATCTTGGCGATATGATCGGGGCGGCTGTTCTGCACATGTATCAAGGTTGCCCTAAGCTCAGGCTTATAAATTCCTTCGGCTTTCAATCTGCCGATCACACGAAGTACCTGATCAATAGCCGCATCGCCATTAACATGTAGTTGTGCCGTAATATGATTTGAAAACACTGTTTTTAAATCATTGTAGAGGGTCTGGTCCGAAAAGATTGGAAAGCCTTTGTAATCTGCCGGTTGACCTTCTGGTGGAACTAGGTATGGTTCTGTCAACCAAGCTGTCTTCCCCTGAGGCGAACCATCATCCGAAAATTTAAATCCACCAAATTTCAAACGCTTTTCGTATTTCATGTAATTGGGTTTAAAGGATTTCCATTCGGCTTTGTTTGCTTCAAAATCCGGAAAATAAACCACATCTGCCTTTAGAAGATTTTTCGAAGCTGCTTCCTTCAACAGGCCAACCCCCACTCCCATCGAACGTCCGTCACAGATTGTTGTCTGCCCATAACTAAGCCATTCGTCTTGCGCTTTGACAAAATCTTTTAGGGATTGAGATAGCTCATTTTTGGCCTGTTGAGGCTTGGGAATCATATTCGTCAACTTCACCAGTGCGGCAAAAGAGGCATTTTCTTCTAGTTTGCCGTTTAGTCGATTATCGGGGCTTCGGCCGTAATGTCCCCCCTCCGGGTCTTTTACATTTTCGGCAATACCTAATAACTTCAACATCGCACTATTGGCAACACTTGCATGACCAGAAGCATGAATGACAATAATAGGATTTGTCGTACTGATCGCATCCAATTCCTGACGAGTCGGATGGCGATGCTCACGCATGATAGCATCATCGTAACCATTTCCTAATACAGGAACAGACGCGCCTAATTTTGTTCGCTTAATAACTGATAATATAGTCTTTTGAAGATCTGGTATTGAATTAACGGTACCATATGGACTGGGCGATAAATCTATTGCCTGTTCCATTCCTGCTCTTGAAGTGATATGGCCATGGGCATCAATAAAGCCAGGCAGTAAAGTTTTTCCCTTTAAATCGATCTGTTTCGTGTTTTCCCCTACATAGGGGGCCGCTTCTTTCCGGCTACCGACGAAAAGAATTTTCCCGCCTTTTACTACTAACGCATCTACCTGGGGAAAATCATCTTCCATCGTAATAATATTTCCACCAAAATAGAACGTATCCCCTTTTTGCTGACTGCTCTTACAGCTTAAAATAAAAAAGGGTAAAAGGAAAAATAGATATTTTGTAATAATTGCCATGTGAGAGGTTAACTGTACTGATGAATAACAACAGAAAACAGTTAATTGTTTCGCAGCTCTTTGCTGGGTAACAGCCGGTAGAAGAAATGCGCATCTAGATGCGCATTTTCGATTAAAGCAGAATCGGTAACAGTTGATCTAGACTTTCTACCTGCAGGAAATTGCTTGGTTTAACCTCATCACAAGCTTGCTCATGTGTCCAAGTCACATGGTAAGGGACATGTATTGCCTGTCCCCCCAATGCCAAAACAGGCAGAACATCGGAGTTGATTGAATTTCCGATCATGATAAAATTTTCAGCGGGGCATTCAATTTTTCTTAATAATTTTGAGTAATCGTCATTTTTCTTGTTACTCATAATTTCCACATGATGGAAGTACTTTTGGAGACCCGAATTTTTCAGCTTTCTTTCCTGATCCAAAAGGTCGCCTTTTGTGGCTACGATTAGCTTATAATGTGCACTCAGCCTTACCAACGTATCTTCAACACCTTCCAATAATTCAATCGGCATCTTTAATAAATCTTGTCCAATCGCTATGATTTTGTTTATTGTCTTCAGCGATAACTGTCCTGCCGAAATACGGCTGGCAGTCTCTATCATACAAAGAATAAAGCCTTTCACACCATACCCATAGAGGGACAGGTTATTCATTTCTGTTTCAAATAATTCTTTTGATACTGCATGCTGTGGAAGATAATTTTCTAACAGCGCACAAAAATCATGTTCTGCTTTTTGAAAATATGGTTCGTTTACCCATAATGTATCATCTGCATCGAATGCGATGACTTTAATGGCAGTTTTATTGATAATCATTCTAATTTTAATTCAATTTAAGTAGTTTACTTGATCTTGATGCCATTATATTGTTCCCATAACCCGGTCAAGTTTAGGTCTGAATCATATACGGCATTAAAAGCAAACAGTTTTCCCTTAGCCACATAATCATAAATATAAAGATCGGTTAAAGGGGTCGGAATAGATTCCAGTTCGTCTGCAGCGATCCATTCGAGGTCACCCTCATTACAATAGGGGGCCTCTACATATTCGATATCGGATACATATACATAGCTGATCCAATTGTAATTGATCGGTGATGTTTCGGTTAACATGCCACAAAATTGTTTTGACGTGATATGGATCCCTGTTTCTTCCATGACTTCACGAACTACCTCATCATCCGGGTTTTCAAATGGGTCTAATTTCCCACCAACGGGAACATACATATCTTTATTGGGTTCTTTAAGGCGCTTTAACAATAGAAACTTATCTTTATTTCTTAATATACATAGTGTGGCTACACGCTTCAAACCTGTCACTTCAGTGCTCATTTCTTTTCTGTTTGTAACAAAAATAGAAAATGTTGCGAGAGTCTTCAAGTATTTTAGCGAATTCATTCAGTCTATCTCTCCTCAGTAAGGACTTGCATATCTATTGCATCGGCATAAGTCACCTTGGCGATCACTTTTCCATGAAGCGGACCCCATAATCTTTACGCACTCACTCTCATGGGGTACCGAAATTTATTTTTGAGGGAAAGCCCATTATCCAATGAACGATCGGCATAATGGGCTATATCCATAGAATTAAACATTAAATTATGCGGGTCTTAAATGATAGGCTTTAGGCTGAACAAATGCTCGTATACCTTGAGCCGATAAGGTCGAACCTAAGCCAGAATTTCGTCTTCCGGACCAAGGCACATTAGGGCTTACCCTATCACAGCAGTTCCAATATACCGTTCCTGTATCCATTTTGCTAAGGATATTCATTGCTCTATCCTGATCGGACGAAAACACCGCTGCAGTAAGGCCATAGGTCGTATCCTGCATCAACGTAATTGCCTCTTCGTCTGAAGTTACCTTTTGTATACCTATCAACGGACCAAAAGTCTCTTCACGCATAAGTAGCATGTTGTGATTACAGTGCTCAAATACTGTGGGAGCATAATAATATCCCTTACCTTCTAATACATGTCCGCCCAACCGTAGTGTTGCTCCCTTTTCAAGGGCATCTTTCACTTGATCTTCAAGGACGTCCAGCTGAGCAGCCCTCGTTAAAGGACCGATAAATGTGTCTCCAGCGCATGGATCGCCAACCTGATAGGAAGCTACCTCCTCAATAAATGCCTCGACAAACTCATCGTATATCTGTTCTGAAACATAGATACGTTCAACAGCACAACAGCTCTGCCCATTGTTGTAGAAAGCGCCCTCAGCTGCCGACACTGCCGCCTGTTTTATATCTTTCACATCTTCTGTTACGTATAGTGGATCCTTTCCGCCTAGCTCAAGCTGGACTGGAACTAATTTATGCGCTACGGCCCTAGCAATATGTACTCCAGTTTTATAGGATCCAGTAAAGAAATAGCCATCCAATGGCAATGATAAGATATGCTCGCCAATCCTCCCATCTCCAACAACACAGTGAAATACATCATCAGGTATACCGGCTTCATAAAGGTATTTTGCAAACTGCAATCCGGTCAGCGTAGCAAATTCAGAAGGTTTATAGAGCACGGCATTGCCCGCAACCAAGGCGTACAGAAAAATATTAAAGCCCACATTATAAGGGAAATTCCATGCAGAAATATTGGCAATGACACCAAGTGGTTCATAGCGAATATGTTCTAGTGTAGCCCCCTCATTTACAATAATTTCTTCTGAAAGCCATCTTTCAGCATTTTTTCGAAGATGCTCAATACGGTTTTGTGCTCCGTTAATTTCATTAAGCGATTGTGTGATGGGTTTGCCCGTCTCCTTGGTAAGGATCTCCGCAAGTTCCTGTTTATTCGCCAAGATCAGCTCCCCAAATTGTATGATGCACGCTAAACGATCCCTCAAAGGAACGTTGGCCCATTTTTGCTGTCCCTGTCTTAGTAAGGAGAGTGTATTTTCCAATTCAACTGTTGTGGTTGAAGGCAACGTTGCTACTACAGCACCGGTTGCAGGATTTCTAATTTCTATGTTGTCTTGCATGTTCGATAAAAACATTAAGAATTAAATTTTCATCTAAAAGTATTCCCTTCTGTGTTTGGGAAAATTCGGGATGCCATTGTACACCCATCACTTTCCCGGCCGCTTCTTTGGTATAACCAAATGCTTCGATAAATCCGTCTTCCGAGCGCGCAAAGACTTCGAGATCACGGCCAAGATCTTTAATAGCCTGATGATGTACAGTGTTGACCAATGGATTGGCAACATGGCCATATAGTCTGTCGAAAAGTGTTCCTGGTTCTATATGTACGGGATGATTGATGGTGTCGTATAGACTTGCTGAACGATGTACAGCCGACTGAGGAAGCTGACTACCGATATCCTGATACATTGTGCCTCCAAAATAGACGTTCATTAACTGAAATCCCCGACAGATACCTAAGACTGGCTTATGATTTCTGATGGCATAATCCAATATCTTTAGCTCATATTGATCCCGATAAGGGTCTCCTTTCCAGGGTCCGATAGGCTCTTCTCCATAATGCTGGGGTGCTATATCGCTTCCACCTTGAAGAACTATGCCATCCATCTGGTGTAAGATGTCCGCTAATAATGATTCTTCAAGATCCGGCAATAATATAGGAAGAACGCCTTTTTTAGTTATCCATCGAACCATATCATTTTCCATATAGCTCAGTGATTTGTGTCCAAAGACCGTCCTCTCGGGGTCTGGATAAAAAAAACACGCACTAATACCGATTTTTAACATATTATTTTCCTTCGTAAGCGGTTTCATAAATTGCAAGAAAATCTGCTTTGCTAACGGGCTTGGGGTTTGATGGGTGACAGAAATCTGCAAACGCCAGTTCTGATAACGGTTGCAGATGTTCCTTTTGCACGCCTATCGCAGATAATTGTGTAGGCAGTCCCAAACGTACATTGAGGTCAAACAGATAGTCTACAACCCTGTCTCCAGCATGACTACCGAGCCCTAAAGCCATGGCCATCTTATCGAAACGATCTTCAAAACCGACATAATTAAACTGCATTCCATAAGGAAGATTCACCGCGTTGGCCAGTCCATGATGGGTATCAAGGAGCGAGGACAGCGGATGCGCTAAACTATGAACGACTCCTAATCCCTTCTGAAAAGCAACAGCTCCCATCAATGATGCCAAAAGCATTTTGGAGCGGGATGGCAAGTCTGATTCTTTCGTAGCACACTCAATAGACGTCGCCACCATGGCCATTCCTTCAAGCGCTATACCATCACACATCGGATGATACCCTTTGGCCAAATAGGCTTCCATATTGTGGGTAAGTGCGTCCATTCCCGTTGCTGCCGTAATAAACGGTGGCAGATCCATTGTAAGCAAAGGATCGGCAAATACAATTTTTGCCATCAATCTGGGACTAAACAGAATTCGTTTTTTCTTGGTTTCATCTTCTGAAATAATAGCACTACGCCCCACCTCACTCCCAGTCCCGGCGGTCGTAGGTACAGTAATCAATGGTGGTATCTCGTTGGTCACATAGATATCGCCACCGATCAGATCGTCGTAATCAAATAAATCACGATGATGATTTGCGCGCAAGGCAATTGCCCGTGCTACGTCGAGTGCTGCTCCACCGCCAACGCCAATAATTGAATCTCTATTTTGCCCTCTAAAGACATCTCCTCCCAAGAGGACATCAGATTTTACTGGATTTTTATGCAAATCATGAAAGACAATAACGTCGATCCCTTTGTTCGTCAGCTTTTGTTGGACTCCCTTAAAAAATGGTAGTTGGGCGATAGTCGGATCCGTTACCAGTAAAGGGCGATTAAGTCCATTGGTCAATAAATAGTCTGGTAGCTCGTCGATCACTCCAGCACCGAAACGGATCGGTGTCGGAAAATTAAAACCGTAAATTTTTGCTGTATCCATTGTTCAGTTAAATAATTTCAAAATATCTTTTTGTTTCCCAATCTGTGACCTGCTCAGAAAATTGTCGCCATTCCCATAACCGTGATTTACAAAAATGATCGACAAACTTTTGGCCAAATAGCTCGGAGGCTATTTGCGATTGCGCCATTCGAGCGGTCGCATCGTGGAGGTTTCTTGGTAACACGCCGTGTTGCAGATCTTTATAACCATTACCGCTAGTATGTCGATTATCCAATGGCAATTTATACTTGATGCCATACAACCCGCTAGCCAAACATGCTGCTACTGCCAAATAAGGGTTCACATCTGAACCGACAACACGGTGTTCAATGCGTGTGGCTTTGGGACCACCGTCGATGACGCGGAGTGCTGTGGTACGATTATCTATGCCCCAAGTCAGGGTTGTCGGTGCCCATGCTCCTTCAGTCAGCCTTTTATAACTGTTAACAGTGGGCGCCAATAACGGTAGAATATCAGGTAAACAATACAATTGCCCCGCAAGAAAATGCTTCATCAACTGGCTCATTCCGAGTTCATCTTCTTTATCATAAAAGAGGTTGTTCTGTTTGTTGAGATCCCAAAGACTTTGATGCACATGGCCGCTGCAGCCTGGTAAGTCCTTGGTCTGTTTCGCCATAAAACTCGCCGTGATATTATGTTTTTTTCCGATGTCCTTAACCGCAGATTTAAAGAGCGTAGCCCTATCCGTAGCTTCAAGAGCATCACTACATTGGATCGCAGCTTCCAGAACACCTGGCCCGGTCTCCGTATGTAGCCCCTCAAGAGGTACACCGAATCTTTCGAGCATAGCCAAAAGATCCTGAAAAAATCCGTAATTGTCAGACATCCGTAAGATGGAATAACCAAACATACCAGATGTTATCGGTGTCATATCTCTAAAACTATTTTGGGGAGCGGCATTATCGGCTTTCACGAAATTAAACCATTCAAATTCCTGTGAAAAAATTGGTTTAAATCCGGCAGTCTCCGCCTGTGCAATTATGTTTTTAAGGAGTGATCTTGGGCACACATTTTGGTCCCGAGAAAGCGGAGATTCAAAATCAGCTAGAAAAAAGGGAATATCTTCTTGCCAGGGAATCTGTCGAAATGTATTTCCATCAATACGCGCCGGGAAATCGCCGTATCCTGTATGCCAGCCTGTAATTTCCACATTGTCATAAACCTGATCGTTAACATCCATCCAAACACCACCGAGCAAAACCCAAATTCATTGTCCAGTGCAGAGATAAACTTATCCCGATGCATAAATTTCCCACGGAGCACCCCGTCTATATCAGCGACGGCAACTTTAACGTGCGTACTTGTGCTTGCTGTTAATTTGGCAATAATTTCATTTTTAGTTATCATAATTTGATGGTTTTGTCCTTGTCAAGGAAGATTAGGAAATAGAGGTATGATAAGATGACAAGCCCAAAGAATAATAGAGCTGTCAAGGGGTTATAATATATCATTGCAATGAGACACACGACAGCAATAATAAATGCAATTGCCGGAAACAGCGGATACAATGGAACTTTGAATGGGCGTTCCAAATCGGGTTCCTTTTTTCGCAAGGCAAAAAATGACCACATGGATATTATATAAAGACAGATTGCCCCAAAACATGCGATGGTAATAATACCTGCGGTCTTTCCGGTCAATAATGCTATGATGCCAATAGCCATATTGATTAAGAGTGCATTGGCCGGAGTCTTAAATCGTTGATGTACTTTTCCAAGAATCGACGGTGCATACCCCACTCTCCCAAATTCGAAGGTAGCTCTGCCACCAGCGAGAATGATACCATGAAATGAGGCTATAAGACCCAAAAGACCAACGCCTATAAGTAGTTTATAGAGAATATGGCGATTGTCAATGACATGTGCAATGGCAAGTAGCAATGGTGAATCGGAGGGTTCAGTGCTTCCGACAGGATAAACAACAGCCTCCCAGCCGCCGACACCCACCGCCGACAAAAATGTAATGATACAAAGCACAACTAAAGTTACGATGGCCGATCCAAAGCCGATTAATACATTTTTCTGTGGATTGATCGTTTCCTCAGCAACATTCGCTACACCTTCAATAGCGAGAAAAAACCAGATGGCAAACGGAATAGCTGCAAAAATACCCGAGAAGCCATTGGGCAATGCGTTGTGCTCAAGGTTGGAAAATTCGAAAGCCGGAAATGTAACACCGGCAAATATTAGTAATTCGATAACCGCAAGAACAGTTACGACCAATTCAAATGATGCAGCGAGCTTTACGCCCAGTATATTCATTGAAGTGAAAATCACATAGGCCCCAATGGCAAAAATAAGATAGTCAACCGAAGGATGCAATAAATGTAGATAAGCACCTATAGCAGCAGCAATAGCAGGCGGAGCAAAAACAAACTCGATATTTTGTGCAATACCGGCGACAAATCCCAAATGCTTGCCCAATCCTCGATTGGCATATTCAAAGGCTCCGCCAGCCTTAGGGATCGCACACGCCATCTCTGTATAGCTGAAGTTAAATGTAAGGTACATGATAATAACGAACACTGTAGCAATGGCCAATCCCAATGTGCCGCCTTCTGCCAAACCGAGATTCCATCCAAAATACATTCCCGAGATAACATAGCCTACACCCAATCCCCATAACATAACCGGACCAAGGACTTTTTTTAATTGAGGCTCACTCATAATTTTATTTAGGTTGGTAAATGATAGTAATTAATTAATTTAAATTTACTACATATAGTTTAAATGATAGTATTATATATCTGTAATTATGGCTATTTTAGTAAAATAATATGGTTGTATTTTATTTACTAGTGTTTACGATCTAACTACAGTCATAGATATAGTTTTTTTAGATTTAATTTACTACGATAATGAAATTGGATGAGAAAGACCTCATGCTTCTGGACCTTTTGCAACAGGATGCGAACATAAGTAACAAGGAAATAGCTGACCGTGTTAATTTATCCATGACTCCCGTTTACGAACGTATTAAGAAGTTAATGGCAACCTCCGTTCTCAAACAGAAAGTCTTTCTGCTGGACAGAAGAAAACTTGATCTTAATCTAATGGTCCTTGTATCCATTAGTATGGAAAAACATTCCAATGAAAGTGCCTTGTTATTTATGGAGGAGATACAAAAATTTCCAGAAGTAGTCGAGTGTTTCCACGTAACGGGTGCATTTGACTATCAAATAAAGGTGATGGTTAGGGATGTTGATCACTATCATGAATTCAATTTTAATAAACTGGCAACAATCAAGGGAATCAGACATATGGAAAGTTATTTTGTCATGAAAGAAATCGTGAATACAACCCGTCTCCCAATCTTTCTTTGATAATTAGTTTAGCATATTTTAGCTTTACTATGCTGCGCTGACGACTCTCCTAATTTAATTTCCCGGAATTGATGGGTTTCATTGGTATGGCACCTACACTTAGGCAATGGTTCATACTTGCAGAACCATGCCTTCTATTTGTATCGTGTTGTTTATAAGAGCACAATATTCTCAAGCGATACGCCTACTCCCTTAAGAGCTGCGTAGGTTAATTTGTCCATTGAGGCCCCGTCAAAATCGATTGTTTTAATACTCTTATAATATTTATTGGTAAGCGCAAACGTGGGCCGAAAGGAAACATTTCTAAGAATAACCCCTCTAAATGAACTGTTTGCTAGGTCTGCATTATCGAATTTTACGTCGACAAATACTTGCCCATCAAAGCTTATGCCTTTCATATCACAGGACTTAAAGCAAACACCATTGAACTCACAGTGTTCAAAAATGGTTTTTCTGAGATCCGACGCCGTAAATTTGACATCTGTCAGCTTTATACTATTAAATCTAGCATTGTTCAACTCCGACGCATAAAATTCTGTACGTGCGAGAACGGTCTTGTTGAAATTTGCGTTCGTCATATTACTAGCAGAAAATGTACAGTCCGTAAGGTTCGACGAATCAAAATTAGCATCGCGGATATCACTTCCTTTAAAAATGCTTGCCGTGAAATCTGCTGTACTGAAGTCTGTGCCACGCAGCTCACTTCCGAGAAATTTTCTCTTTGGCGCATTTACGCCAGAAAAATCAGTTTCGGCTAGCGTGTTACCGCTAAAATCTGTCAGTAGCGGCTTTTGTCCCGTATCAGAAAATTTTGCCTCTTCCAGAGAATTTCCTTTCGTGTCATCTAAAGTGCCAATGACCACCTTTTGACTTGCTACGCTATCTCCTAATTTCGAATTTTCGGCGAAGTAGTTTAGATCGACTGCGAATATTTCCGCAAGTCTATGTATTGTTAAAAAGTCTGGTAAAGACTCTCCCCGCTCCCATTTTCCAACTGCTTGGGGGCTGACGAATAAAAGTTCAGCAAGCTGTGCTTGCGACATATTTCGCTCTTTCCGCACTTTGGCAATATTATTACCTAATGTTTTGTTATCCATAATTATTGTTTATTGATGATGTTCAACTTTACAAATATATTGAGGCTAATCTGTAATTATCGCGAAAAGGGAAATACCTCTAGTTGTAATTATGCTACTTATCGTTGTATTCGAACAGCTTCGGGTTGTTATTCCTAGAGTATTGTCCTATACTGTTATTGAAACTATATTTTAAGTAAAACTTCTCAAAGACGGGCCTTTCTTTATAATAATGCCATCCCATATTTTAGATCGTGGGTTATGAGAAAGACAAACTTTAACTAATTTAGGAAGATCTACCACCATGAATACCGCCAAGCTAGTTTAAATATTTCTAGAAATTTGATCTATATTTATATACCTAAAATTTACATATGTTAGAGAATTTTGAGTTTTACCTTTTTTTAGTCCTACTAATTACGATGTTGATCATGCTGGCGAGAAAAATTCAGGTTGCATACCCTGTTTTACTCGTATTAGCGGGACTTGTAATAAGTTTTATCCCGGGAGTTCCCCCTATAAAGATAGAACCCGAATTGATATTCATTATTTTTTTACCGCCGCTCCTCTACGAGGCAGCTTGGTCAACTTCCTGGAAAGAACTCTGGCGATGGCGCCGGATTATCTTCAGCTTTGCCTTTGTTGTGGTCTTTTTTACAGCATTGTCCGTTGCCGTTTTTGCCAACTATTTTATCCCGGGATTCTCCTTAGCTCTCGGTTTTCTATTGGGCGGAATAGTTTCCCCTCCTGATGCGGTTAGTGCCGGTGCAATTTTAAAATTCGTGAAGGTACCCAAAAGGCTGGCGTCCATATTGGAAGGTGAAAGTTTGTTGAATGATGCTTCCTCACTAATAATTTTTCGCTTTGCAATGATTGCTGCTGCTACTGGGCAGTATGTATGGTACCAAGCGGCCGGGAGCTTTATTTGGATGTGTATTGGCGGAGTGGGAATCGGACTTACAATTGCCTATGTTTTTCTGAAAATGCACAAACTTTTACCAACCGATTCCAATACAGACATATTGCTAACTTTTATTGCACCTTTCTCGATGTATTTGATCGCAGAACAACTTCATGCTTCTGGGGTTCTTGCGGTTGTCAGTGGCGGCTTATTTCTCTCGTATCGTAGTCACGATTTTTTGAGCAGTGCATCCCGGATCCGGACAGTGACCGTATGGGAAAGCTTTTGCTTTCTGCTGAATGGCATTGTCTTTATGCTTATCGGATTAGATTTACCGGAAATTGTATCTGGATTGGGTGATACCAATATCTCCACTGCTATTGGCTATGGCGTCGCCGTTACAATAGTCCTTATTCTTGTACGAATTTTTGCAGGGTATGCTGCAGTAATTACGACCTTGATCATGAGAAATTTTATAACGGTTGCAGACGATCAATCGCCTGGTTGGCAAACGCCAATGATTATCGGCTGGACTGGAATGCGTGGCGTCGTTTCTTTGGCAGCAGCGCTATCTATCCCATTAACTTTGGCCGACGGAACTCCTTTTCCTCAAAGGAATCTCATTCTTTTCATCACATTTGTTGTGATTCTGTTAACCTTACTTGTTCAAGGGTTAACCCTCCCTTTTATCTTGAGGAAAATCAAATTAGTAGATAGAGATTTTGTAAGAAGTGAAAAGGAGATCGATTATGAAATTCAGAATAGATTGGCTCAAGTCGCCGTTGACAAGATTCGTAATGATTACGCGGACAAAGTTGAAAGTTTTCCGACCTTAAAGGATCAACTACAGAAGTATGAAAATCAGTTGCGGAGCTCCGAGATTATCATTAATTATGCCGAATACCGTAAAATCTATATCGATATCCTTGAAACACAGCGTATTTGGCTTATCAATAAAAACCGCGAAGAACTTTTATTGGACGAAGAGATTATCCGTAAACACCTTCGTTTGTTAGATCTTCAGGAAGAAAGGTTGAATATGAGAAGCTAATTTATCCCTAGCTCAGCCTACTGCCGTACATTTATGATCGACAATGCAGATTGAATTGTCGATCATAAATAACTAATTTATTAGTCTTCATCCAAATAAATGTCGTGAACAACAAAACGAATAGACTTGCTAAACACCAACATATCCGCTACATCTTCAGAATCTATGGCATAGAGTGTTTCTACCCCACCTTCATCCAAAAGTTCGGAATCTGGTATAAGTTCAAAAAAAGTGATTCCTTCAACAATGGATAATTCTTCTACTTTAACATATGATACATCCTGGCTCTTCCAAAGTGAGAGAATTTCTTTGGAAAACAATTGATAATTATTAGCTTGATTTGACATGCTCGCAAATTAACAAAAATATGGCTCATTATATTTGTGTTATAACGTTTCTAAAATCTTACTTACTCTTTCGTTTTTAGGATTAATTTCGCGAACTTTTTGATAGTTCTTCTTGGCACTATCTATTTGTCCAGATTTCAGGTAGGCTTCCGCTAAACTATCATAAACATTTTCACTTTTAGGATATAGCACCGTATTCACCTTAAATATGTCAATAGCTTGGTTTATTTTATGCTGATTGAGCAATTCATAACCTGCACCGTTCAGGAAACCTTCTGAAAGCAACTCATCGTCACTATCCTGTTCTTTTGCTTTTTGAAAAGCTTTTAATCCATCCTCGAAATTTCCTTCTAAAATAAGCTCTAGTGGAGTCCGGTCATTTGCATTGACTTTCGGATTTTTGGAATAAATCTTTTTATCACGCAAAACCTGTACAAGCTCATATTGACCGCTTTCGGTATCCTTTGAAAATACTACGTTCACGTTTCGATCTCGCATAACAAAAGTATTTGCCGACACTTTAACCAACTCTACAGGCTTGTCTAGATTTTGGACTGACATAAGCTTGCCACTCTGACTATAGACCCTTATAACACCGTATTTGCCAGATCGATAACGTCCACTATTGACATTCAGTTCTTGAGAACTGAGCGGCAAAATTTTATTTATTGGGGCCAGGTAATTGGGCCATTGATAGGTTAGTGCAACCGCTCGGACAAGTTCGTTGATAAATTCAGGTTTGTTTGTATTTGTAAGAATAACTACGCCATCACCGCTTGTTTTATTTCCAACAAAATAGGAGCTAAAGCCTTCGTTCCATCCACCATGGCAAAAAAAAGATGAACCGTCGTAATCTTCCAGAAAGACACCTAATCCTATAATAGATTCAATATAGGGGCTTGTGAATTCTTCGGCCGTCTTCTTGGAAATAACAGCATTACTTTTGCCATTTAAGGTCCGTTGAATATCGATCACGAATCTAGCGTAATCTTCTGCTGTTGACCACAAGCCAGCAGCCGCCTGCTCTGGGTAGACATGATATCTTCCTTCGACTTTTTTACCATCTACAGTATAAGCCGTCGCCGCAAATTGTTTTTTCAACTCAGGAAGAGGCTGGGCAAAAGTGCTATTTTCATACCCAAAGGTGAGAGTACCTTTTCTTCCATTATGCTACTATAATCTTTCCCTTCAATATCAACGAGCATCTGTTGAAGTACGGTATAGCCACCGCCTGAATACCGAAAATTTAAGCCAGGAAGTTTATCAACATACACCATTGGTGTATTAGCAGGCTTTAGACCACTCAGTACTTCTACCGCTGTAGGAATTGGGTCTGTTGTCCGATAGCCCGGGAACCCACTTACAGTAAGTCCCGCAGTGTGGCTAATGATATTTTTGAGTGTAACATTTTTCGCTCTGGTCCAATTATTTTCGGGTATTTTCCAGGATTTCAGGTATAAATTCACATCGGCATTGGATGCCAACTTGCCAAGCTCCACTTCCTTCAATGCAGCGTATGCACTTACGGGCTTGCTCATGGACGCCACCTGAAATAAGGTGTTTGACCTAACTGGTGTTTTCGAATCGAGATCGGCAAAACCATACGTTTTGCTCCATAATATTTCAGCGTTTTTTATCACGGCGATGCTTACACCTGGAACCTGATAAAATTCCATGCGCGATTTAATATTCCAGGCCGGCTCACCCTCAAAACGAACAGGCGGTATGAGACTGGATTCGACATGAGAAATCTCCTTTATTTTTTGAGGGGTCGTTTGAGCACATGCGGTTGACACTAGTATCGCAAAAATTCCAGTAATTGGTAAAGCTTTCATTTTATTTATGATCGTTTAAATGGTGATACGAAGCGTCTCTCCTATCTCTTGCTCGCTTCTTTGTAATTCTTCATTGACAGTAGATGCCAATTTTATTGCCAAAACCATAAATCACTGTAAAACAATATTATGCAATAGTATTCCAAAATAAATTGATCGTATTCGGNNCCGAATACGATCAATTTATTTTTACTAAGCGGTATCTCGCTTTTCTAACATCATCAGCTGTCAGCCCCATAGCATGTTCGCATACAGTAGCATCTTCATTGTCGTATTAGGATCGCCAATAGAAGTTTCCTTTTGGTTGAATTGTGGAAAAATGAAAACGGGGCATACTAGCCCCGTTACATTGTTTGATTAATTGATACTTAATGATTCGGATTACCATAATAGTTTTGATAATTCTGAATGGTAGCACTAAACCATGCTCCACAGCTGCTATAATACATATCATTGGCTCCATAGCTGGTGTACGTGAGATCCTGAGTTTCGATCAACTGACCGCTTGTATTATAGATACTCATCGTCAATCTACATAGCGTACGAGACTTTCCGAGCTTGATCTCTTTGGCTTCGCTCACGATATTCAAATTAGCTTTTCCAGTTTGTGATTTGTAAATCGTTGATTTTTCAACAAGGCTGTTGTCGGCCGCTTTTGGCCCCGTTTTCGCAAAAGTAGCAGATGACATTAAAGCCAAGGCTACGGCGCTCATCATTAATTTTTTCATGTTACTAAGTTTTTGATAAATACATTGGAGGACCAGCCTCACTGTTAATAAACCTAAAACTGCCAATAAATTTGGCACTGTAAACACTGTAATAAATATCTGATGTAGTCGTAACAATATTCGGTTGGTTTGATCAAATTTTTGAAAATAACTAAGAATTCAAAAAATTCTACTACCTTTGCAATCATCAGATGATATGACTATATGAAGACTGAAGCTATCGTACGAAGATCCTTGGCAGAGGAAGTTGCCGCGGCAATAGAAGAAAAAATAAAATTAGGTGAATTCCCGGTAGAATCTAAACTTCCTACGGAACCAGAATTGATGAAACAATTTGCTGTGGGCAGATCCAGCATTCGTGAGGCGGTCAAATATTTAAGTCAATCAGGCTATCTCAATGTACAACAAGGTCTTGGTACTTTTGTTAAAAGTAGCACAGGTCATCATGCTCTTGACTCAAAAATTGAAAAAGCCAATTTTAACGATATTTTTGAAGTTAGACACGTATTGGAATTGCGAATTATTGAAAAAGCTGCCTTAAATCGTACTTCGAAAGGCCTCAAGGATATGGCTCAAGCGCTCAAAAATAGAGCAAAATATGCCGAAATGGGAAATTTGATGGCGTGCGTGGATGCCGATATTGCCTTTCACAGTGCAATTGCTGAATCATGTGGAAATAGTATTTTGACCGCTTTATATACAACTTTATCTGAACATGTCAATAAGTTCTTCATGACTATTTATAAGGATACAGTACCCTTCTTAACTTCACAACAGCAACACGAGGAACTGATGTTGGCAATCAAAGATAAAGAAGTGAAAAAAGCTGTTGATATTGCTAACCGAATTATCCAACAGCTGTAATTTTCCTATAGCATATGCAAATCATCAATCTCAATATACTTTATTTTTATCAATTAAAACATCAGATGACCTGATGAATATTTCTTTTATGAAAACACAATCTTTAAACCCGAGTGGATCTTGGAAAAGCTCCGAAACCGTCTATCCGATTTTATTTGCGATTAGTCTTTCACACTTGCTCAACGACTTGATTCAGTCGGTCATCCCGGCAGTATATCCCATGTTAAAATCAAATTATGCGCTTAGTTTTACCCAAATTGGTATTATAACGTTGGTTTTTCAGCTTACTGCTTCTATTTTGCAACCCTTCGTTGGTTTGTATACAGATAAAAACCCTACACCACGATCACTCGCTGTCGGTATGCTTTTCTCTTTAGCAGGATTGATATGCATTTCTTTTGCGTCAAACTTTATCTACATTCTCCTTTCTGTAAGTCTTATTGGCATGGGTTCGTCTATATTTCATCCTGAAGCTTCTCGAGTTGCTCATTTAGCTTCCGGAGGCAAAAAGGGGCTCGCGCAGTCTATCTTCCAAGTCGGTGGTAATGCTGGTGGTGCGATAGGTCCCCTTCTTGTAGCGCTTATTGTGATCCCTTTGGGCCAACAATACATTGGTGTATTTGGCGTATTGGCCATTGTAGCCGTTATGATTCTTACTTATGTCGGTAATTGGTATCAAATACATCTCAAGCCTAAGACACAAACAACTGCTGTTGGTGCTTCAAAAGCCGACCTGCCAAAATCAAAAGTAGTATTTGCACTTGTAATTTTATTGGTACTCATTTTTTCCAAATATTTTTACATGGCTTCCATGACCAGTTATTTCACCTTCTATTTGATCAATAAATTCCATGTTTCGGTTCAGGAATCTCAAATATACTTATTTATATTTCTTGCTTCTGTAGCTGCGGGAACTATATTAGGGGGGCCATTGGGAGATCGCTATGGGCGTAAACTAATTATCTGGGTATCGATTCTCGGAGCGGCTCCGTTCACATTACTATTGCCACACGTTGGTCTAGGGCTAACCATTATCCTCGCTATTTTAATAGGTCTTATTATATCGTCTGCATTCTCTGCTATCTTGGTCTATGCGACAGAACTCATCCCAGGAAAGGTCGGAATGATTGCTGGTTTATTTTTTGGCTTTGCTTTTGGTATGGGGGGAATTGGTTCAGCAGTTCTGGGCTGGCTTGCAGATCAAACCTCAATCGAATATGTATTTAATATCTGTGCTTATCTTCCATTAATCGGAGTAGTTACAGGGCTATTACCTAATATAAGTCAGCAGAAAAAGTAATTATATAATCCGTGTGTCCGAAAAGTTTGTCACTTGTTTTGTGGAAACTATTTTTGAATAGCAGAGAAAGTTTCAACCTGTCCAAAGAGCTATGGTGAAATTCGATGAAAAATAACCAAAATAAGCGAGTGGGAAGCCCTTTGCTTCGTACCTGCTTCGTACTTTCTTCGGATCATCAATAGATTCCGTACAGATGCTGAACAGTCATTGACCAGTCTCCGAACAGGAAAATACTGGTCAGGAACTGGCCAATAGCTAATCCTTATCTGGTGAGCTCCGAAGCTTGTCCGAAGCAGGTACGAACACAATAGGTATCTAAGGCATATTGCCGCCACTAGCAGCATATACTGAAACTTATTCCTGTCGCTTATCAATACAGCATAGTTACTAAAATTGGACCTATTCACGTATTAAAAATTAGCCGCAAAAAAAGCTGTCCAAAAAAATGCAGTGCCCCCAAAAAGTTAGACATTTTCCGGGGGCACAGCACATTTGGACAGCTTCTTTAAATACTAGTAACCTGGATTTTGGATCAATTTTGTATTTCGATTAACCTCATCGCGATGCAAAGACGTGTAGTACATCTTGTCATCCCAGTTCCTATTTTCGATACCTGGATCAATATTGGATACCGTATAGGTATAGGTGTAGTTATCGGGATTATATTGATAAAGAGTTACATTTTTACCCGCCTTAAGGGTTCCCGTGATGTTTATAATATTTGCTTTACGACCTATAGTTTCCGCGGCTATCATCCAGCGTCGCGCGTCAAAGAAGCGATGCTCCTCGTAGGCTAATTCAATACGGCGCTCGTTTCTATAACGTGCTTTTAGAGCCGCTCCGGTTTCGGCGGTTGGAATTGCAGGCATTCCAGCTCTAAAGCGGATTTTGTTTAACCATGTTTTAGCTTCATTCTCTTCTCCTAATTCAAGACATGCTTCTACATAGTTCAATATCGCCTCTGTATAGCGAAACATTGGCCAGGGAATGCGCTGTCTTGTGTTTTGATCCTGCATTGTAGGGTCCGGATCTGTAAATTTACGAATATAATATCCTGTCCGTGAACCATTCCAATCTTCAATCGGGCTTTTTCTTGTGTCAAGGCCAAATTGGATAACCTTTTGTCCTTTGGCATTCATTATTTCGTATTGACCTGTTTGGATTTGATTCGCCTTATCTCTTTCAGCGACATCGGCTGTCCTAGGTTTCCAATCCGCACCGTCGTATAAAATTGTTGCCTTTAAACGTGGGTCACGATTTTGATAAGGGCTGGCTGCCATAGTAGGATTTGACCAACTGAATTTTTGGCCATCAATAGTCTCGTAGTCGTCTACCAAGAGTTGTATCGGTGTATTTCCGGCCCAGTTATGATAGCCATTTGGACCGTTGTCTCGCCCTACCCAGCCACCACGTTCGTCCTTTTCGTCAATAAAGAATCTCCCCAGAATAATATCTTTTCCTGCTGTAAAATCAACTGTCTTGCTCCCCCCTCCTAACGATACGGCCATATAGTTGGCAGTACCCTCATTAGGCGAAGCGGGTTGAGTTAGGTCTAACTTATAGGCGAATTCTGTATGATCCAGTACGGCTTTTGCTGCGGCTTTTGCTTTTGTCCAACGCTCCACCTGATTGCCACTCGTGTACATTAGATATTCTGGATTCTTATACCCTGCCAATAATGTTGATTTTGCTTTGGCTTTACCCGCATCGTGGAGATCGCTGGCAGCATAGAGTAATACCCTTGATTTTAAGGCCAATACTGCAGTTTCATTTGCACGTCCCTTTGTTGATGAACTGCCCTTTAACAAAAGAGCTGCGCTGTCTAGATCTTTCACGATGGCATTGACACACTCCTCATAGCTATTCCTCGGAACCATATAGTCTTTATCGTTCAATGTATATATCTTATTATCGATGGGGATGCCACCATAAAAGCGTAAGAGCTGTTGATAATAATACCCACGCAGGAAATAAGCTTCGCCTAACAGCTTATCGGCTTTTGCTTTGTCAAACTTGGGTGCACTCAAATTGGAGATGGCAATGTTAGTTGCCCGGATGCGCGTATACATGCGACCGTATTCGTAAGTATCCATAATATAGCCTTGATCAGCTGGATTTGATCGAGATTCGGTCACGGTATTTATGCCCCGATTAGGGTGTGTAAATAAGGCTTCGTCGGTCATGGATGCCATTTCTTGCTCATAAAAGCCTCCTACTCCAAAACCGTTATAGATTTCTGTCACGAAAGCCTCAGACAAACCAGCATCCGACCAAACGATCTCCTGTGGAACTTCACTGAGTGGCTTCGTGCTCACAAAATCATCATTGCAAGCTTGTAATGATGCAGAAAGTACAAGTAGTATAAGTGATATATTCTTAATTTTTTTCATTTTTATTCTTCGTTAAGTTCTTAATATGACAGTTGGTTAGAACGATAATAATGCGCCAAAATTAATCAATCTTGCCTGCGGATAATATTGCCCTAATGCATTAACGGCTTCTGGGTCATACATTTTGATCTTACTCCACGTCATTAAGTTCATGCCATTTGCATATAGCCGTAAAGAACCAATGCCAATTTTACTACAAATGCTTGAGGCCAGATTATATCCTATTTCCACATTTTTAAGCCGCAAATAATCGGTGCTCCGCATCCAATAGGTATTGTTATAAGAATAATATTGATTGCCACGGTCTGTCAAACGTGGATAAACGCTACTTGGGTTACTGATGCTCCAGCGTTTATCATAGAATTCTTCCACAAAATTTCCGATCGATCCAGATTCATCTGTTCCTACACGTATCTCTCCTCCTGTAGCTCCTTGAAATAGTACCGATAAGTCAAAATCCTTATAGGTCAGACTAAAATTGAAACCTCCCTGAAATGTTGGGTCACTATTCTTGTCTCGTCTTACTTTATCATCGGGGGTAATCTTTCCGTCACCATTGAAATCTTTATATTTCATATCTCCAGGGCGTAAAGTTTTCGTAATGGCACTATAGTCCAATTTATTGTTGGCGATATCTTCCATGTCACGGAATACGCCGTCATAGACATAATAAATATCCGTTTTGATAGGTTTACCTGTACTTTGCTGCCATGCAGGGGCGCCCGGGGCTTCATCCCAGAAGATAATTTTGTTTTTAGCATAACCACCATTCACACCAACCGTGTACCCCAAATCTCCCACCTTGCCACGATAACCTAAGTTAAATTCCCAACCCTTGTTATCCACTTTGCCAATATTTTCTGCCGGTAATGTCATCCCTGTACTTTGTGGTATTGACGCATTTTTTCTCCATAGAATGGAATTACGGCGATTTTTAAAAATATCAAACTCGAAATTCAGCTTTCCTTGTAAAAATTGAAAATCAAACCCTAAATTATAGTTATTGGCAACCTCCCAAGTAATCATCTCATTAGGAACACGGCTTTCAAAAAGGGTTTTGGCTAGCTTATCATTGACGATATAAGTACCAAAGGAATAGGTTGAAAAATATTGATATTCTTGTAATTTATCATCATAGTAGATGTTGTCATTACCCATCTGGCCATATGACGCACGGATCTTGAAATAATTAATCACAGGGACATTTTCCTTCCAGAAATTCTCTTCCGACACGACCCATCCCGCCATGGCACCTGGAAAGAAACCGAACCTTTCACTTTCAGGGAACATATACGATCCGTCATAACGCCAAAGGAATTCTGCGATATACTTGCTTTTATAATTATAGCCAAATCGCCCAAAGTAATTTAGCCGCGCTCTTTTCCATGCAGATCCATCGTTATTTTTTTCCTGTTCTCCACCGGCAAAAAGATAGTCGATCGCATTTGAAAGAAAATAGCGACGATACGCGCTGAATTTATCATTATCAATTGTTTCTCTGTTGATACCGGCTATAGCATTTACCTGATGGTCACCAAATTTCCGCTCAAAGCTTAAGATTCCACCAAGTAAGATATTCAGTTGATCTTCATTGCTTTGGTTTAAATTTGGATCGGCAGGGCCACGTCTTCCAGGAACCAGTTGTGGTGTGCTGCCATCGGCCTCATAAGCGCCCTGCCAAGAATACAAAGTCCAGGGTGTAACCCATGTTTTTTGATTTTTTACATATTTGTCAACAGAGGCATTAAGTGTTAATTTAAGACCATCTATCCAGGGATTTGTAATCTCAACCTGACCATTTGTTTGAAAATAGTAGCGTTTATCATGATCGTAACCTGTCGCATTGGTCGTAATTACCACGGGGTTTTCGCCATTTTCGATATCTGGTCCCGGCATTCCATTAGGCCATATTGCTGGTTGTGTTGGATTTCCCCGCATCAGCATTCTAAAGACCGTGCCAGCACTCTTGGTGGGGAAATTTCGGTTTTCCTGTCTTCCTAAAACACCAAATTGTGTTTTGATATACTGACTTATATTGGCGTCCAGATTGATCCTTAAGTCATACTGTTTATAACCTGTAGCCGAATTTTTATAGTAGGCATCCTGATTTTGATACCCCAAAGACATCAGATACTTGACATCCTCAGTACCGCCATTGATTTGGAGGTTGTGGCGCTGTTGAGGTGACCAGTTTTTTAGCGTAGCTTTATACCAGTCAGTATTGGGATGCCCCCAAGGATCTGATCCGTCTTTGAACTTTTGGATATCTTCTGGTTTAAACGGCGCATCCAAAACTCCTCCACCTTGTTTATTGTAACTGCCTTTCTCGTTGATCGCTGTATAAGCAGCAGACCATTCTTCAACAGGGAGGTTATAAATTTCGAGTTCATTTCTAATTGCCGCAAACTGGGAGGCATCTGTTAATTTAGGAATAACGGTAGGTTGGGAATACCCTTGGTTGAACGTATAAGAAAACTGCGGTTTTCCTGTTTTTCCTCTTCTTGTCGTAACGAGAATAACCCCATTGGCTGCCCTGGCTCCATAAATAGCAGCAGAAGCATCTTTTAGAACCGAGATATTTTCTATATCTCGGGGATTAATACGATCAATTCCTCCTTCACGCGCAGGAACTCCATCAATAACGACTAAGGGACTGCTATTACCCAGTGTATTCGTTCCCCGGATTTTGATATTGGAACCATCGTAGCCAGGCTCGGCGCTCCCGTTGGTTGCTGTAACGCCCGGGACGCGTCCTGTTAATGCATTGGAAACGTTCAATGCCGGTGATTGTGCTAGATCGCTTCCCTTCACAGTGGCTACGGCACCGGTGACAGTCTCTTTGCGTTGCTTTCCGTAACCAACAACAACGACTTCTTCGAGATTCGATTCCGAATTAAGAAGTGTGATATCGATGGTCTGTCTTCCTTTTACAGCTTCATCCATAGATTGTTTGCCGACCATCCGGAAATTAATAATCGCACTTGCGGGGACTTTGTCTAACTTGTATCTACCTTGAACGTCGGTTTTAGTTACTAACTTTGTTCCATTGACGGAAACTGTTACTCCAGGAATTGGCATTCCAGATTCATCATGCACCGTTCCAGAAACACTTTGCTCCTGCTGAAAGAGAATTCCATAGCTTGCGAGGGTTGTAGCATCGACGATTTGGGGACTCAAGGCCACTAGTGAGCACAATGATCCAGTCCAAAACGCTCTCTTCCATTGATTTGAGAAATAATGGCAGTTAATCATAAAAACTGTTTAATTGTTTAAATTTTGTGTTTAATTAGTTATTTTTTTTACCTCTAAGACGTATCGGTTTAGGTGTCTACTGGAGGCGATTTATAATTGTTTATTTAACATGAAAATACGAAAATAAATATACATTGCAAGTGTTATTTTTACACTATTTAACACTATTGTTATTAAGTGATTGGTAATCAGATAATTTATTGAAAAACAAATCAATTGTAAATTCATTTTCTCAAAATTGTTTCCAGCGCTTTTGCTACTCAACGCAAGATCAAAGAACTAGTAAAACACTGCAAATAGAAAGTCCTGAGGAAAAGTACTTTTTATCATTTAGAAACTATATTATCAATTTTTCAAATATTAATACGCATATTTATCCTATATAATTAGATCTATAATTGATTTTTTCTAAACAACTATGTACCTACAAATAATGGGGCCAAAAACGGCTTTATTAATAGCGAAGAAATAGTTGTACAAAAAAACTATGACTGTAAATATTAGGACAGAAAAGTCAAGTGACACAACGATTGTATTCGAACTGATCCGACTCGCCTTTGAAAACGAACAGTATAGCGATCATCAAGAGCACATTTTAGTAGAAAAACTAAGAAGGACAGCAGAATTTATACCACAACTGTCAATGGTAGCTGAAGCTGAAGGAGAAATAGCAGGCTATATACTCCTGACAAAGGTGAAGATTATCGATAAAGAGAATCAAAAAAACATCCGATTCTCTTGCCTTGGCTCCTGTCGCTGTGCTACCTCAGTTTCAAGGACAGGGAATTGGCGGTAAATTAATTCTTGGTGCTCATCAGATTGCAAAAGAAATGGGTTTTGATGAGATGACAGCTGGCGAACCTATCTAATACTTAATCGGATAATCTTGCATCAATTCAAACTGGTAGCCTTCTTTTTTTAATGCATCAATTAAAGTGGATAACTCCTGCTGCCCTTTTCGCGTTTGAAACATATCATCATGCATTAAGAAAACAACATTATTAGGTACCATTGAGCTTTTGTTGTTCATATAATTTCGGATATGAGACAAGGTAGACTCTTGGCTCTGTATGGGCGTACCAGTAACGCTATTAAGCCGCCACTCGACATCCCAGCCATAAATTGTATATCCGTTCTTATGCAATAGATCGGCTGTGCTGGATCCATTCTTAAGGTCAATCTTACGAACATTATCATATATCCAAATATTCCTTCCTGGAAGCCGAACAATTTTATGTTTTAAATGGAGATCTTTTTCATTCTTTTCAAAATCAGCAAAAGCATTTTGGGGGTTACTATAAAATCTTGAATATTGATTGTTTGCGTGCGTATAGCTGTGATTATAACAGGCTATAAGTGGATTGGATTCATAACGGGCAAGATCGCGTTTTCTTCCTTTGCTCATATTCGCATGTTTACCAATCAAGAATACACTCACTTTAATGTTTTTTTCTTTCGCAATAGAATCAATAAAAGCACTACCAATTAATGGGCCATCATCAAAAGTCAAATAAATATGTTTTGGTTGCTTATCAAATGCTTTCCGCAGGGAGTCCTTTAGCTCACGTCTTTGTTGTTTGATCGGAACAGGGTGTAGACTATCTACTGTAAAGTGTATCTGATTTTTCTGAAGCGAATCCCACCTATTCAACAAATGTGGTATTTTTTCCTTAACAACCAATTTCTCCGTAAGTGTGTCCTTCAGTTCGCCTTTTCCCAAGACTTTGTTTGAAAAATCCTTACATGCGGTTACACTAAACACTATACTACAAATGAAAAGTACCACAAACAACCTACTACACTTCATATCAATCGCTATAACTTAATGAATTTCTTTTTTCAAAATTACTACAAAAACCTATTTATTAACCATAAAATCTTACAAATCCCTACTTTCAGGGATAAGGTGAGTCATCTTCAACGATCCGGTATCGCTCTTTTTATGGCTTCAGTCTTTATTATAAATCCGATATAAGAAACTATCGTGCCACTTTTTTCGACCGTTGGTCTTTATTTCTTTTTAAAAAATAGTGCCTTGTTATACTCAAAATTCATACGTGCGATATTCAGTACAGATATACCTTGTGGACACTCTACCTCGCACGCTTCTGTATTTGAACAATGACCGAAGGACTCCTTATCCATTTGTTTGATCATATTTAATACCCGTTGACTACGCTCTTCCTTTCCTTGTGGTAATAGTGCCATATGGGTGATCTTTGCTGAGGTAAAAAGGGCCGCGCTGCCATTTTTGCACGTCGCCACACAAGCACCACAACCTATACAGGCTGCCGAGTCAAATGCCGATTCAGCTAATTCATGAGAAATAGGAATGGCTGTTGCATCTGGAGCCTGTCCTGTATTGATAGAGACAAATCCACCAGAAGAAATAATTCGATCGAATGCGGAACGATCCACTTTCAGATCTTTTTTTATATGAAATGCGGCTGAACGAAAAGGTTCTATGGTAATGGTATCCTTGTCTTTAAATGAACGTAAATGTAACTGGCAAGTCGTCGTATGCTTAAGGGGCCCATGTGCAATGCCGTTAATCATCATTCCGCACTGCCCGCAAATTCCTTCACGACAGTCGTGATCGAACTCGACGGGCTCTTCTCCTCCTGTTATCAACTGTTCATTTAAAGTATCCAACATTTCCAAAAAAGACATATGCGGATTTAGGTCAGTTAATGTGTACGTCACTAATTTGCCTGTAGCATTGCGATCCTTTTGTCGCCATATTTTAAGATATAAATCCATAATCATTCATTTTATTTATAGCTCCTAACAGTTGGTTGTATTTCTTCAAAGGTCAACGGTTCTTTGACCAACTCAGGTTCTTCATTTTCTCCCTTCCATAACCAAGCGGAAATAAATTGGTATTCGGCATCGTTACGTAGCGCCTCTCCGTCTGCAGTTTGATATTCTTCCCGAAAATGCGCTCCACAGGATTCATTTCGCGTCAATGCATCATAACACATCAGTTCTCCAATCTCAAAATAGTCTGCTACACGTCCGGCTTTCTCCAGTTCGCTATTTAACGTATCGGCCTCGCCGCTGACAATAACGTCCTTGAAAAATTCTTGTTTTAGCTTTCTAATTTCTTCAATAGCATAGCGAAGCCCTTTTTCATTACGTGCCAGCCCACAATAGTCATAGAGTATTTTGCCGAGTGTTTTATGGAAATAATCCACAGTTTTACTGCCTTTGATTTTCAAAAATACGTCGATTTGTTTTCTAACATCCTCTTCAGCACGTTCAAACGCAATATGATCTGTGGAAATTTTCCCCGTATGAATATCGTTTGCCAAATAATTGGCAATCGTATAGGGACCGATAAAATAGCCATCGACAGATGCCTGAAGCAGTGAGTTTGCCCCAAGTCTGTTTGCACCATGGTCCGCAAAATTAGCTTCGCCAAGCGCAAATAAACCTGGCAGACTCGTCATCAACTCATAATCGACCCATAAACCGCCCATGGAAAAGTGTGCAGACGGTGAAATCATCATCGGTACGCTATAAGCATCATATCCCGTAATCTTTTCATACATGTCAAATAGATTACCATATTTTTCCTGTATTTTCTGTTTCCCCTGTTCTCTGATAGCCTTCGCAAAATCAAGATAAACAGCATTTTTGAGTGGACCAATCCCAAAGCCGGCATCGATCCGTTCCTTTGCCGCCCGAGAGGAAATATCCCGTGGGGCAAGATTTCCAAATGCGGGATACCGTCGTTCTAAATAGTAATCCCGTTCTTCCTCCGGAATAGCGTTGGGTTCTCGCGTCTCACCTTCCTTCATGGGGACCCATATTCTTCCGTCATTGCGCAAAGACTCCGACATTAAGGTTAATTTAGACTGATAACTGCCCGATTGTGGTAAGGACGTCGGGTGAATCTGAATCCAGCTCGGAGAAGCCATTAATGCGCCCTTTTTATGTGCGCGCCAGATTGCCGAACCGTTACATCCCATAGCCAAGGTCGATAGGTAATATATTTTACCATAACCTCCTGTTGCTAATACAACTGTATGGGCCGCATGCCGTTCAATATCGCCCGTATCTAGATTACGTACGATAACACCACGTGCCTTTCCATCGATAACAACAACATCAAGCATCTCATGTCGTGTAAAAAGTTGCACGGTTCCCTTTCCTACCTGGCGCATAAGTGCCTGGTAGGCGCCCAAAAGAAGCTGCTGCCCGGTTTGGCCTCTTGCATAGAACGTCCGACTTACCTGTACGCCGCCAAAAGAGCGATTATTTAAATAGCCGCCGTATTCTCGTCCAAAAGGAACTCCTTGGGCTACAGCTTGATCGATCAAATTAAGTGAGCATTCTGCCATGCGGTATACATTTGCTTCACGTGCACGGAAATCCCCTCCTTTTAAGGTGTCAACAAACATTCTGTAAACGCTATCTCCATCATTTTTATAGTTCTTTGCCGCATTTACCCCGCCCTGCGCTGCGACGGAATGCGCCCGTCGCGGACTGTCCTGAAAACAAAATGATTTCACCTGATACCCCATCTCGCCAAGGGAGGCTGCAATAGAACTACCCGCCAACCCTGTACCAATCACGATAACATCCAATTTTTTGCGATTGGCGGGATTAACTAATTTGGCAGTCTTCTTATAGCGTGTCCATTTTTCATCCAATGGCCCTTCTGGTATTTTTGAATTTAATATCATGATTTATCCGCTTTAGTTTACTGTAAAGAATATATAAACAGGCATCATGGCAAAGCCCAAACTAATGATAACCGAATAGCCAATGCCAAGGATCTTAAACCATTTGACAAATTTTGGATGAAATAATCCTAAGGTTCGAATTGCGCTATGAATCCCGTGAATAAGATGATAACACAAGGCTATCATAGATAATACATAGATAAGGACGTACCACCATTGTTGGAAGACAGCGATGACCAAAACATATAAGTCCTTGTTCCCCCGCTCATCAAGCGGGGTTGCACCAAATTTGTATACATACCAAAAATTCTGAAAATGGATAACTAAAAAGATGAGAATTATAGTACCTAAAATTCCCATATTACGCGAGTACCATTTGCTTGCTCTTCCGCGATGATCCGATTTATAAACAGCTCCCTCCTTTTTATTTTTTAATGTAATGACAAGGCCATCTAAGGCATGAAGGATAATGCTGGCATAAAGTACATAAGAGATAATCTTGATCAAGATATTGCCCGCTAGAAAATGTGAGTAGGCATTAAATTGTAAATGTGCTTGTTCCTGCGGCAAGAATAGCTGTAAGTTCCCTAGGAAGTGAATCAGCAAAAAGAACGCTAAAAACAATCCAGTCAGGCACATGAGCATCTTTTTTGACAAAGTAGATAACATAATAAGATCCTAATTTTTAATAATAACCTATAACCTTCATCCACAATCCACCAACACCCATGTAAATCACCAATAATACGATACCGATTTCCAATCCACGCAACCACCATGATTTTAAATCAACATAGCCACTTCCGAAAAATACCGGTGCAGGGCCATGGCCATAATGTGTTAATACACCATAGATGGAGCCTAGAAATCCAAGCATCATCGCAAGCAGCATTGGTGGAATGCCTAAAGAAACACCGACACCCAACAAAGCGGCATACATCGCTGCTACATGGGCAGTGGCGCTAGCGAAAATGTAGTGACTAAAGAAGTAAACAAGAATAATGACAGGAAAGGCTATTTGCCAGCTCAAATCACCAATCTGTACTTTAATCAAATCACTAAACCAGCCGATGAATCCCAATTCGTTTAATGAACTGGCCATCATGACCAACACAGCAAACCAAACAATCGTATCCCATGCTCCTTTTTCTGCTTTAACATCCTCCCAGGTCAACACAGAGGTTAGTAACAGTAGCGTTAAACCTATAAAAGCCGTCGTTGTAGCATCAATTGAAAAGGATCCACCAAAGATCCATAATGCCAATAAGATAAAGAATGCCAAAAGCATTAACCACTCATTCCTCGAAATAGGCCCCATCTCTTTTAGTTTCTGTGCCGCCATCTTCGGCGCATCGCCTGTTTTTTTTAATTCAGGCGGATATAATTTGTAAAGAACAAGCGGTACCACAAAAAAGGCGACAATACCAGGTATGAATCCCGCAATGGCCCAGGACATCCAAGTAATGTCGATTCCCAGGTTAGCAGCAAATTTTTGACACATTGGATTACTGGCCGTCCCAGTCAAAAACATCGAAGATGCGATAAGATTCATATAATAGCTATTTAAAGTAAGATAGGATCCCAATTTCCGATGTGTCTCTGGTTTATCGGGGACGGAATCAAAACTAATAGCCATGGATTTCATAATTGGATATATAATTCCACCGCCTCGAGCCGTATTGCTCGGGATTGCTGGAGCTAAACAGACGTCTGCCAGTCCCAATCCATAGGCTAACCCGAGCGAACTTTTTCCAAAAACACGAATGAAAAGAAATGCAATCCGATTGCCAAGACCGGTTTTTATGAAACCGCGAGCAATAAAAAAAGAGATACCAATCAGCCAGATAACTTTGTCGCCAAAACCGGTCAAAGCTTTGGTAATGGATTTACCAGCATCTCCGGGGGCCAACACTTGTGTCAGCGCAGTAAATGCTATGGCCATCATACACATGGTACCCATTGGAGCTGCTTTTAAAATAATCCCAAGAATAGTTGCTGCGAAGATAGCAAAGAGATGCCAAGCTTCTGGGCTGACTCCTTTCGGTATTGGGATAAACCATAAAATGAGTGCCACAAGAAAAGTGATGGCAATATTTTTAATACTGATTTCTTTCATAATAAGCGTGGTTTAATAAATTAGAATCGACTTTGCACTTGAATAATAAATAAGTTCTTATTGAATTCACTGGTATTTTCGGTCTGCTTTTTATACCGGTCTAACTGGACACCAAGCTGAATCCTTGCACCATAATTTTTTAAAAATTCTAGACCGAACATCGGTGTGTATGTTTGACGTCCATTTGCATTTAGTTTATAATTAGGATCAATGTATTCATATCGGCAAGATAGCTCGAAAGCGCTTAGGTTGAAATAATTTACTTCGTATCTTAAGTTTGGAAGAAAATAAATACCCCGTACAAGGTAATCGCTCAATTTGGAGCTACGAGCACTCTCGTCCAACGAATAGTACAGGCTATGATTGATCGCCTGTTTTGCTTCCAGCTGCATATCGAGATTCCAGCGCTTGCCAAAGTTCACATTTCCGGTTAGATCAACACCCAATGCGTGCACCTGTTTTTTCATAACCTCGCCAATCCCCCCATTGAGCCCTAAGTTAACACTATACTTCTTCGAAAGGCCAAAGACAAGACGCGTAGCATATTGTTTGCCATTGTCGTTATCGACTACCTGATTTTTTCCATTTCCATTTACCACGGATAACGAGTAGCTAAAAGGCATTTCCCCAAGCGTGGTCTCACCTGTCGCTGCCACGCCGATCTGAAAGCTTGCCCAGCCGAGTTTGCCAAACTCAAGATATTGATTGGACCAATCCAATGATTTGATAATATCAATTGGATAAGTCTCTTCAATACCAAACCAGGGACGGAATTGGCCTACTGTAATCGCCAATTTGGGACTAAATGTATATTTCAAATAAGCATTTTCGAGAACTTTTGTTTTCGGATCGCTTTTAAAATCCGCGAGATTTGCCAAAACTGTCACCTCTGTGCGTTTGCTAATTTGGGCACGCATCTGAACGCGCATATACTTCACCATAAAATTGTTGTCCGTACCAGAACCATCACTGTGATGCAGTCCATTAACGTCTACATCTTTTGTGCCACTCACAAGGTATCTGGCCTGAAATAAACCTTTTACCTGAAGCTTGGGATAAATCGTATCATCCTTGGTTAGTTTTACAGAATCTACTTTGCTTTGTTGTTCGGTCCCTACTTCTTGCCCGTTGGCCAGGTTATTCAATAGTGAGCACGCAATAAGGAGTGGAATGTAATGTTTCTTCATATCAAAACAATTTGGCCTTAGCGAGTAGCCCGGCCTACTTTTCGTTGTTAATAATGTTACTTCTTCGATTTGGTATTGTAGTAACAACAGATAACATTAGAAAATGTTTTGTTATTTTAATATAATTTAATAACTGTAAGAAAACCAGTCCGATTCTAAAATGGTATCGTGTAAATTCCATGTTTTTGTGTAATTTCACGGACGAACATTAAACTAATCTAATTTTCAAATTCGCAGATTGATCTTTTAAGGAGCCATTGAACTCACTGAAAACTTCGCGCGTAAATTATGGTATGCAATTTTTAGAATCGATAAATATTATGAAAGAAAAATTAATCAAGACATGTTTTATTTGCCTGCTTCTCCTGATCATTCAGGGTTTTTCAATAACCACAAGCCACGCTGCTGACAAAGAAAAACCCGCCATGTTTTGGACTTGGCTAGATTACAACGCCAAAACAAACTTTGATTCAATTTGCCGTGAGATGAATTATTTAGGAATCGATGGCGTAATGTTAAATGCCGCCAGTCCAGACGAGTATCGGGTAGCAATTCCCATTGCAAAAAAATATGGCATCCAAGTTATCGCGTGGCTTTGGACGATGAACTTGGAACATGACAGGGATAAAATACTCCAAGAACATCCGGATTGGTTCAGCGTCAATCGAAATGGTAAAAGTCTGGCAGATACCACTGCATACGTTGGTTATTATAAATTTTTGTCACCTGTTGTGCCCGGAGTAAAAGAGTATATCCGTAAAAAAATCGAATCCTATTGTGAAGTCGAGGGATTGGAGGGGATTTCTATTGACTATAATCGCTACGTGGATGTTGTCCTCCCTACAACCCTTTGGCCTAAATACAATATTGTTCAAGATCGTGAATACCCAGCTTGGGATTACGGTTACCATCCAATTGCAATAGCGAAGTTCAAGAAACAGTATGGTTATGATCCGAGAGCACAAAAAGATCCATCGAAAGATCTAAAATGGCGCCAATTTCGTTGCGATCAGATAACCGATATCGCCAATATGATTGCAGACATCGTTCACTCCCATGGTAAAACAATGGCTGCATCCCCATTTCCGACTCCCAAAATGGCTTCTCGTATGGTGCGCCAAGATTGGGGTAAGTGGAATTTGGATGTTGTTTTTCCGATGGTATACAGCAATTTTTATACAGAAGATCCAAGCTTTATTAGAGATTGTACATTAGAAAATGTGCGCGATAAAGGAGCAAATACGACGCTATATTGTGGATTGATGGCTAAAAATAATGAAGAAATATTTGCCGATATGGATGAGGCGCTAAATAATGGTGCGCAGGGAATTTCTATTTTTACCATCCATAGCTTAAAAGATCCGCAGATAAGGGAAAAATTTAAAAACTATACAGCTGCTGCGAAAGCTAAAAAAGCGCAAAATAATGGAACTTTAACCCATTCGGCACATGTGAAAATCGAAAATAATCCTTTCAAAAAAGAAGGTATTATGAAATTAATCAACCAAAAGATACAAGATTTGGTACGCTCAGAAAATCCTGCTGCCAGCCCGATAGCATTATCAAAATATAAAAAAATAGATGCATACGATGTAACTCAAAAATACCTGGTTACTGATCAGGTGAGCAAAAAGAATTTTTACGTCACCTTCTTTTTCTATGGCGGTATACTTTCCGGTTGGAATGTTGATCCAGCTCCAAATGCAGCCTAAAGGATGACCTACTAGATGATTACCATAAATGCGTGGAATAGAATTGGCATCAGCACCCATTTAGAACTATTAAAGTAGTGCTACGCTTTGATTACAAAAAAGCCTCTTTCAATATTGGAAGAGGCTTTTTTCATTGCTAAATATATTCCTGTTTTTTCCAATAAAAATCCCGATTATCCTTTATCTTTATTAGGAAAACCAATATGAATGCATGATTATGAAAATCCTAAAAAAAATCCTAATTGTTTTGGCGATCATCATCGCTATTCCCTTAATTACTGCAATCTTCGTCAGTAAAGACTTCTCGGCCCAGAGTGAGATAACAATCAATAAGCCAAAGCAGGAAGTGTTCAACTACGTGAAAATGCTTAAGAACCAAGATAACTTTGGTGTATGGCAACTATCAGACCCGCAAATGAAAAAAACTGAACAGGGTGTAGATGGTCAAGTCGGCTATAAATCCAGCTGGGATGGTAAGAAAGTCGGTAAAGGTTCACAGACCATTACAAAAATCGTCGAGGGCGAAACAATTGAAACGGCCCTCGATTTCGGTATGGGTGAACCAGCCAAGGGTTATTTCATCTTAAAAGAGATCTCGCCTAATCAAACTTTGGTGACCTGGGGAATTTCAGGAAAATCGCCCTATCCATGGAACTTTATGAACTTATTTATGAATATGAATAAAGACTTCGATCAGGGTCTGAAAAACTTAAAAAATAGACTAGAATAGCGACTATACAATGCAAAAAAAAGTGGTTAAAATAAACTTTACTTTAACCACTTTTTCTCATTTTTAAAAGGAACAAAATTTATCTTCTGCGCATTAAAATTCGTAGAATGTACCAGAACAGCAACATGATTGATGAAAATAGCTGCAAGGCTGCCCCTACATATTGTTCGTTGCCGTAACTATACTTCAGATTTTGAGTTTGATAGAGTATGCTTCCAGAAGCAAGTGCAATCATGGCAACCGAAAACCATAATCCAAGTTCAAAACCAAAAATAGCTCCAGCAACAATTGCCCCCAAAGATAAGAAGCCTCCAATCACCAGGATATTTCTGAGAAATGAAAAATCTTTATTGGATACAAATGCAACGACAGTAAGGCCGGTAAACAAGGCCAAAGTCATTATACTTGCCTGATAAATGACACTAATTCCTTCGGTCATAAATACCGCCATAAAAATCATCGGCAGGAAGATGATTGCCTCCAGTACAATATAGAATGCTAGGCCTAAATATTGGGTTTGACGGCTTTGCGAAAGTGTCCATCTTGATGAAAGTGTGGAGCCCAACCAAAAACATCCCAATAAGAACAACCAAATAAATTTTCCGCTAACTATCCAAACGATAAAATCATAAGGGATCAATTTGATCAGCAAAGTTTCCAAAACGATAAATGCTAAAATCGAAAGCGCAACATGAAGATAGGTTTTTTTATAAAAAACGCCCCTTTCAGCGTCATCATTGATAAGAATATACTCTTGTGATTCCATAAAACAAATACAATAGATTAAATAAGGATTAAAAATAAGCATTTATTCTATTTTCACAAGAAAGAAGTTTGCATAGGCTTATAAAAAAAGAACCCCGCCTAGCGGGGTCCATTCAAACAAACAACTTATTTCCAGCCTCCTCCCAAATCTTTATAGATATTGACAACAGCATTGAGCTGCTGCTTCTTTGTTTCTATCAATTCAAGTTTTGAATCCAGTACATCGCGTTGTGTCATTAAAACCTCCATATAGTCTGCCCTCGCTGATTTAAAGAGATCATTTGACACAGACACGGAATTATTCAGAACCTCAACTTGTTTTGTTTTGAAATCGTAGCTGCGCCCGAGGTTTTCAATATTAGAAAGTTGTGTAGAGACTTCTAAGTAAGCATTCAGAATCGTCTTCTCGTAATTATATACCGCCTGTATTTGTTTCGCGTTGGCTGTATTAAATTCCGCTTTAAGCCCATTTTTGTTGATCAAAGGTGCTGCAAGCTCCCCTATTAGATTATACAAAACTGATTCAGGCATCTTAAATAGATAAGAAGGCTTGAATGCCTGTAAACCCAGAGCAGCCGAAATCTCCAAAGAAGGATAAAACTCTTTCCGCGCGATCTGTACGTCCAACTTCGCGGCAGCGAGCTCATACTCGGCCTCACGAATATCAGGTCTATTGCTTAGTAGTTGGCTCGGTATACCTGTCTTAACTTTCGCCGGGATCAGATCGACAAAATTGCTTTTGTCACGTTTGATCTCTTGTGGGAAACGTCCCAATAGAAAATTAATACGGTTTTCAGTTTCTTTGATCTGTTGCCGCGTCTCAAATTCCATACCTTTGGTCTTCAACACTTCGGCTTCAAACTTTTGAACCGCCAGTTCTGTTACACGAGCAGCCTGTTTCTGCAATCGGATTACCGAAAGCGCATTGTCCTGAAGCTCGATATTTTGTTTGATAATAGCCAACTGATTGTCCAATGCCAATAATTCATAATACGAACGGGCAACTTCGGCAATAAGGCTACTTAAGACAAAATTTTTCCCTTCTACCGTAGCAAGATAACGGTTCAGTGCTGCTTGTTCGGAGTCCTTCAGTTTTTTCCAAACATCGATTTCCCAACTGGCATACGCACCAATGGTCAAATCTCCTAGTGGATCCGGCATTTCCTTTCCAGGGGCAATTTCTGTACTGGCATCACCGGCCCCCTGACTGGTGTATCGTCCAACTTTTTCAACACCACCTCCGGCACGTAAACCAACAGTGGGTTTCAATGCTCCTTTTCGTAAAAGAATATCATTCTTTGCGATCGCCAACTCCTGCAAAGTAACATTCAGCTCCTGATTGTTTTTCAACGCTGTATCGATCAATACAACTAAATTTGGATCCGTAAAAAATTCACGCCACTTAACCGACGCTGAATTCGTTGTATCTGATTGAGCTACATCTGTATACTGCTTCGGAACGAATTTATTCTCCTGTATTTGTGTCGCTTTGGGAACCTTACATCCCGTCACTGCTGCTGAAAGCGAAAATGCAATGACCCATTGTATTTTTCTGCGATTAGTCATTATTATCAAGTTCTTCAGTTAATGGATTTTCATCTTCGTGTTTAATAAGCTTGCGTTTGGAGGCAATAGTCCCGAAGATAAAGTATAAGCCCGGTATCACCACAATACCAAAAACCGTCCCTAACAACATACCTCCCGCTGCCGCTGTACCGATCGTACGGTTTCCAATTGCACCTGGGCCTGAAGCCATAACTAAGGGAATCAACCCGGCGATAAAAGCAAATGATGTCATCAAAATAGGTCTAAACCTTACTTTTGCACCGTCCAAGGCAGCCTCAATGATACTCAATCCCTGCGAATGCCGTTGAGCGGCAAACTCAACAATCAACACGGCATTTTTACCAAGTAGACCGATAAGCATGACCAAAGCAACCTGCGCGTAAATATTGTTTTCCAATCCCAATAACTTCAATAGTAGAAATGCCCCAAAGATTCCGATTGGTAAAGAAAGCAACACCGCAAAGGGCATAATAAAGCTCTCATATTGAGCGGAAAGTATCAAGTAAACGAAACCGAGACAAATTAAGAAGATATAAATTGCTTGATTTCCACGACCTACCTGATCTTTGGAAATACCAGCCCAATCAATGCCATAGCCTCGTGGTAAGGTCTTGGCAGCGACTTCATTAATCACCTGAATTGCTTCACCACTGCTATAACCTGGTGCGGCAGAGCCCGAAATTTCAGATGCCATATACATATTGTGCCGGGTGATCTCAGAAAGACCGTAAACCTTTTCCATATGCATAAATGCTGAAAATGGTACCATTTCGTCTTTATCATTCTTCACATATAGTTTTAAGATATCTTCCGGCAAAGCCCTGTATTGCGGCAAAGCCTGAACCATAACTTTATATTGACGGTCATACTTAATGAAATTTGTTTCGTAATTACTGCCCACCAAAGTCGAAAGCGTATTCAGTGCATTATCAATGGTAACACCCTTCTGTTGCGCCAGATCATTATCGATATGCAACATATACTGCGGAAAACTTGCACTATAGAAGGTAAATACAGACGATAATTCAGGCCTTTTGTTCAATTCACGCACAAAATCCTTACTTACCGTTTCCATTTTCTTGTAGTCGCCAGAACCTGCTTTGTCCAGAAGACGAAGCTCAAATCCACCCGCAGCACCATAGCCCGGTACGGCCGGCGGTTGGAAAAACTCGATAGACGCTCCTGGAATATTTTTGGCAGCGGCCTCCAGTTGCTCTATGATCTCCTGCGAGGATTCTTTACGTTCTTCCCAGCTTTTCAAGTTGATCAAACAAGTACCTGTATTTGCCCCGGTTCCTTCAGTCAGGATTTCATAACCAGCCAATGAAGATACCGATTGTACACCATCAATGTCTTCAGCTTCTTTTTGCAATGTCTGGGCCGCTAGATTGGTCCGTTCCAATGTCGATCCTGGCGGCGTTTGAATAATAGCATAAATCATCCCCTGATCTTCATTGGGGATAAAACCTGCAGGAACAGCATTATTCAAAAAATATGCGCCAATACAAAAACCAATTAATACTAAAAATGTAAAAACGCGCTTATCCACTATGCCCTTCAACAAGTAAACATATTTGTTGGACATCTTATCAAACAATCTATTGAAAGAATCCAGGAATTTATCGATAATGGATTTCTTTCTTGCCTTTCCATGGTTATTCTTCAGCATAATCGCACATAAAGCCGGAGTGAGTGTCAATGCCACAACACCCGATAAGATGATGGAAGTAGCCATGGTAATGGAAAACTGCCTATAGAATATCCCTACGGGGCCAGACATAAAGGCAACCGGAATAAAAACCGCCGCCATAAGGAATGTGATCGCAACAATGGCACCACTGATTTCGTGCATCGCTTTTTTGGTCGCCTTATAGGCCGAAATATGAAGCTCTTCCATTTTAGCATGGACAGCCTCAATAACCACAATCGCATCGTCCACAACCACACCTATGGCAAGCACCAGTGCAAACAATGTGATCAAGTTGATGGTAATGCCAAAAAACTGCATGAACAAAAATGATCCCACCAATGAAACCGGCACTGCAATGGTTGGAATCAAGGTCGAGCGCCAATCTCCTAAGAATAGAAAAACCACAATAGCAACAAGCACAAATGCTTCCAATAAAGTATGGACTACTTTTTCCATGGATGCATCCAAGAATTTTGATACGTCATAGCTAATTTCGTAATCCAGCCCTTTCGGAAAGGAAGCTTTCAATTCCTTCATTTTGCTTTTAACGTCTTGGATTACCTGAGAAGCATTACTTCCATAGGATTGTTTTAAGACAATCGCTGCAGATGGTTTTCCATTCAGTGTAGAGTAGATATCGTACATCGCCGAACCGAATTTGATTTCCGCAACATCTTTTAAACGTAACATTTCACCATTTTCACCCGCACGTAAAACGATATTGCCATAACCTTCCGTAGTTGTAAAACGCCCCGGGTATTTCAATACATATTCAAAAGACTGGGAGGTCATACCAGACGACTCCCCGGCTTTACCTGGTGAAGCTTCCAAACTTTGCTCGGATAAGGCTTTCATCACCTCTTCTGCAGAAATCTTGTAGGCTGTCATACGATCAGGTTTCAACCAAATACGCATCGCTAATTCGCGTGTTCCAAGAATATTTGCCACCCCGACACCGTCTACCCGACGTAATTCGGAGACAATATTCATGTCCGCATAGTTATACATAAAATTTCCATCAAGCTCCTTGTCTTTACTGTAGAGATTGATGTACATTAACATATTGGATTCTTCACGTGTAATCTTCACCCCTTCACGGACCACAATTGGCGGAAGCTTGTTAACCACAGAGGCTACGCGGTTCTGTACATTTAAAGAAGCCTGATTCGGATCCGTTCCTAGGTTGAATACGACCTGAATACTTGCTTCCCCGTCATTACCGGCATCGGAAGCCATGTATTTCATTCCAGGAACCCCATTGATCGCACGTTCCAGCGGAATGATAACTGATTTAATCATCAACTCACCATTGGCTCCAGGATACTCGGCAGTGATGTTCACCTTCGGTGGCGATATTGACGGAAATTGTGTTACAGGAAGCTGTACCATAGAAAGCACACCCAAAAACACAATGATCAGTGATATCACGATCGAAAGTACTGGTCTATTTATAAAACGACTAAACATAGTAATTTAATTGTAAGGGATCTATTCTGTTTTTAACTTCAAATTTGAGATGGCGTCTTTAGGTTGCACAAAGCTGTAGCTGATTTTATCATCCTCTTTTGCTTTCTGAATACCATCCAACAAAAATTTATCATCTTTTTGAAGTCCGCTCGTTACCACATACAGATCTGGTAGGGAGTTACCAATGGTGATATGACGGGCTTTTAATTTGCCCTCCTTATCGATTACATACACATATTTACGGTCCTGCATTTCGTATGTCGCTTTCTGTGGAATAATTAAAACCTGTTTCAGCGGAAAGTTCATCACCACCTTGCCGCTCTCGCCATGTTTTAATAGACGGTTTGGATTGGGAAATTTCGCTCTAAAAGCAATATTTCCCGTCTCACTGTTGAACTCACTTTCTATGGTCTCCACAAGACCATTTTGAGCGAACAACTCATTATTGGCAAGCAACAAGCCGACATGAGTATCTCCACGTTTACTCACGTTAGTTTGATAACTTAAATATTCAGGTTCGGAGACATTGAAATAAACCAGCATCTCACTGTTGTCGGACAGACTTGTCAATAATTCACCTTCATCCACCAAACTTCCCAATTTCAATGGAATCCGATCAATGGTTCCGTCAAAAGGTGCCCTGATTTCTGTAAAGGAGAGATGTAATTTTGCAATCGCAGCCTCAGCTTTGGCTTGCTCAAGTTTTGCTTTAGCCATCGCGAGTTCATTGGGCGATACGACATTTTTATCGGCAAGCGTTTTTGTATTTTGAACTTCAATTTCTGCTACATTAACTTCTGCCGAAGATTTACGGTATTCGGCCTCATACATCTTCGGCATAATCCGAAAAAGTAATTGCCCTTTATGGACAAATTGTCCTTCATCTACGAAAATCTGCTCGAGATAGCCCTTTTCCTGAGCCCGAAGCTCAATATTTCGGAAAGACCTAATCTGGGAAACAAAGTCCTTACGGATAGTTGTGTCCATTTGCACCGGAGAGGTCGCTGTAAATTTCTCTTTTTCTTCCTTTTCTTCCTTTTTGGAAGTACACCCGATTTGGCATAAGGTAATAGCCAAACTAGCGAGCATAAATACTCTTTTCATTTGTAAGCGTCTAATTAAAAAAATAAGTTTGATTGTTTGTTGTCTTGGTTGGTGAAATGACCTCTACTTTGGTTTATGGTCGTTCCGACTTGTTCATAGATTGTACAAATCGATTACGACTGAGCAGAGCATCCCTTAGGATATCCACCAAAGCATATGAAATTTCGAAGGGTATATTTTAAATTCTCCAGTTTTGTTGAAGAACGTATCTTTGAGGGAAAAGATAGGCTATGAAATTGCAAAAAGGTATCTTCTTTGCAAATCGAAAAACGAAAACAAAAAGGACAATAGCAAAAAGTAGCAGCGCAACAAATTGGGATGTCACCTGCAAATCCTTGGTCAGTTGAAAATTTTCGGCATCAAATTCCTCGATAACTGGATTATCACTGTGAATATTACCGTAAAATAGCGGATCGATGTGGTCAACTGATGCGTCAATATACTGGTGTACATCAGCATGATTATGCTGATACATAAAACTAACAGTTGGTCGGTCGGATTCAATGAGCACGGCATGACTATTACTGCTTCTGATAAATAAGAAGCATAAGAATAAGAATATCGTAACAACCGCTTTCATTGCGGAGCAAATATACTAGCGTACAACTAATTTTAACGATCTTTAACACATTTTAACAAAACAATTACAATTCGTAGATTTCCGCTAGAAAAGTGACAATTGCAAACCCCGACCATTTGTTCTCAAGGGTTGTGCATCTCCGAAGACTGTTCTGCCACCATATTTCCAAGTATCTCGCCGTTCTTCTGCTATAATTTGTTGAATATCAAATTGTGGCTGAAAATCTTTTTCGCTATCCAAGACAATCTGGTGCAACTTGTTAATCGACTTTAATTTTTCACCGTAACCCAGTTTAGATTTTTCAATGCCTTTTTGCAAAATTTGAATACTTTCATCGTAAATGGTTAAAGGAACTGGAAAAGGATGCCCATCTTTCCCGCCATGAGCAAAGGAAAATCGAGCGGGGTCATTGAACCGTGAAGGCGCACCGTGGATTACCTCACTGACTAAAGCCAATGACTGTAACGTACGGGGCCCAACTCCTTTTAAAAGCAATAAGTCTTCAAAATGGCTTGGTTGACTTTCTCGAGCCACGTACAACATCGCTCCTAGCCTCTTCAAGTCAACGTCCGAAGCACGGACATCGTGATGGGATGGCATAATAAGTTTAGCGAAGTCTTGCATCACTTGAGTTGAATCCTCCGCTACGATCGTCATAATACCTGTTCTATTGGCCGCCGCTTCTGCAGCTGTCAAGTTGAGGATAATACCTTGTGAAGGACCACTGATACCCGCATGTGGTTCTTCAACGAACGATTTGACCTTTTCAGAATGCCAATGGTAACGACGGGCAGTTCCATCCTTTTCATGCATACCTTGCTGCACGACCGACCAATTGCCATTATCCGTCACGATAAAATTGTGGAGATATAATTGGTAACCATCCTGAATAGCGGTGTTATCCACTTTAGCAACAAGCTTACTGCTGCGAATCAAGTCGTTGCCATCTAGTCCCATGTCGTTCGAAAGCCGAAGTAGTTCCTGTGGGGTCTGCATGGAAAGCTTGCCTTTACCCCCACAGATATATAGTCCTAAAGATTTCGCATCGGGATTAATAGCGCGTTTTAATGCCCCCATAACAGCCGTTGTGATCCCTGAAGAATGCCAATCCATGCCGAGAACAGCACCAAAGCTTTGAAACCAGCGGGGATCTGCCAGTCTTCTCAAAACCTCGTCTTTACCATAATCCATTAATATTACTTCAACAATGGAGCGACCTAGCAAAGCCATACGTTCGTAAAGCCACGCTGGTACTTTTCCATAGTGTAATGGGAGATCTGCGGTTCCGGATCGTTTCATTTCAAACTAAATATATTAGTACAAATCTATCTCTTTTTTAGATAAAATAAAAACGGCTAGATAGCTTCTAGCCGTTTTTATTTTATGATCAATCTATACACTACATCTGAGCATATAACTTAGGGCGCATCGAAGTAGCGGCACAAGTCACAGCTTCACTACTTACCGGTCAACGCTGACAATAATCCAGCCCGGAACGAAGGATCTTTCTCCGAAAACTCGATCGAATGCTTATAGGTGTCTACATTAAAGAAGAGCTCCGCTGGAGCAGCTTTTTTATTGTCCAAAAATAGTTTAAAGCTGTACGCTGTTTTTTTGGACAAATCAGCATTCACCTTATTGGATGAAAACACATTTGGAAGAATTACATCTTTTGTAAAAGAATCAGTGGTAGCTATTTGAAATAAATCACCTAATGCTTTAATTAAATTGTCAGACTGTTGACCCGACGACGAGATTCTAATCTTACCTTTGGTAAAGCCGACTTCATCACTCGGTTGGCCATCTATTATACCTGCGGGTATAAAATCTACAACCTCAAACTTCGCTCCTACAGTATCCTGTTTGTAAAGAGATTTTGTGATATAAATACGGCTTGAATCCGTTTTAATTTCATCTGTAATACGTAGAAAAAAGTTCTTCTTTTCTGCGCCCGGTGAACCATTCGTAAATTGTTCGATTTTTACACCTTCAATTTTGTTCACCGTTGTTGTATCACTTCCATCAGTTTTCTTTTGATTGGAATTTCCGCAACTAGCCATCAGCACCGTAGCGGTCGCAAGAAATGCTATAGATTGAATCTTGTACATATTGAATTGTTTGTTATCAGTTATTAATGAATATTGCTCTTATAATATTACCATTATTACTGATAACAAACAACTATTAGCAATGTTTTTATTTTATTTCAATAAAGCATCGTATAAAATTTCCACTGGATGATAAGATTTTCTTCCTACACCATCTTTAATCTGATGTCTGCAAGAAGTACCCGCTGCGGCAATTAAAGTACCAGGTTCTGTTTGGCGTATGGTTGGTAATAAAACCAATTCGGCTACTTTCATCGAGATATCATAATGTTCAGCCTCATAACCAAATGATCCTGCCATACCACAACAACCCGAAGGAATTGTTTCTACGCTAAAGTTCGTCGGAAATGATAGGACCTGTTCCGTAACAGTAACGAGATGAAAAGCCTTTTGATAACAGTGGCCATGAAGCTTTACCTTTTTCGTTTCCGACGTAAACTGTTCTGAATGAATACGTCCCGCTTTCATTTCATTCAACAGAAATTCGTCAATCATCAGCGCATTTTTGGCTATTTTTTGTGCGTCAACACGTAAATCATCATCGACTAAACTTAAATACTCATCTCGAAATGTAATTATCCCGGAGGGTTCAACGCCTAAAAGTGGCGTATCATCCGTAATTAGTCCCTTTAAGAAATGGATATTTTGATTCGCAATCTCCTTTGCTTTTTTCACAAAGCCTTTAGAAAGATAAGTCCGCCCGCTTTGCACATGTTTTGGAATGACTACTTCATACCCCAAGGCAGTCAGCAACTTATATGCGGTAATGCCGATCTCGGCATCATTATATTCGGTAAATTCATCCGAAAAAAGGTAAACCCGACGCTTACTATCACTTGCCACTGCTTGTTTTTTTACCCATTGGGTTAAAGTCGTTCCATTGACTGTAGGTAAGGAACGCTTTGGCGCAAATCCTACTGTTTTTTTGACTACTCCTGACAAGAAATCATTTTTGACCACAAAGTTGTAAATGGGCGCAACCCAAGATCCGAGTTTCTGAGACTGGGTGAAATTAGCGATTAATTTTGTTCTAAATCCCGCACCATGCTCATCATAATAGTGCTGCAAAAATTCGGCTTTCATTTTGGCCACATCCACACTGGAAGGACACTCCGTCTTACAGCCTTTGCAGCTTAAACAGAGATCCATGACCTCTTTGATCTCCTCATGATCGAAACGATTTTTCTTTGGGGAATTCGTTAAAAATTGACGCAACATATTTGCCCGCGCCCGTGTCGTATCTTTTTCATCGCGCGTAGCCATGAATGAAGGGCACATTGTTCCACCGGTAATTTCAGTCTTTCGGCAATCTCCCGAACCAGAACACTTCTCCGCCAACCGAAGAATAGACTCATCTTTAGAAAAATCGAAATAGGTCTTTATTTCTGTTCGGTTGCTATCGTTGTCATAACGTAAATGAGAATCCATTGGCGGCGTGTTGACAATTTTATTTGCATTAAAAACGCCCTGTGGATCAAAGATATATTTTACATCTTCAAGCAATTTGTAGACTTTTTCACCAAGCACTTTGCCGATAAATTCGCCGCGCAGACGACCATCACCGTGCTCACCACTCAGTGAACCGTTATATTTTAATACAAGGTCGCTGGTTTTTTCGAGGATTGAACGAAATGTACGCTTCCCTGCTGCTGTTTTCAAATTCACAAAGGGCTCAATATGTAGTTCCCCGGCTCCCGCGTGCGCATAATAGGATGCATGCACCCCCTCTTCCACCAAAAGTTTTTGGATATCACGCACGTAAGCAGGTAAATCTTCAGGCGACACCGCACAATCTTCAATCAAATTTACAGGTTGACTATCCCCGGGTAAATTGCGAATTAGCCCCAGTCCTGCCTTGCGTACATCCCAAACCAAATTGGTCTGTTCAATACCCGTAATGTAGGGATAAGCATAACCAAGCCCGCGGGCTACAAGGTCCGCTTTCAGAGCCATCGCTTTTGCCTCTGTTTCAGCGGCTGTCTGCCCCCTAAACTCAACAATTAATAAAGCCTGGGGATCACCCTCAATAAAAAAACGATTATACTTATAAGTTGGATGCCCAACCGTAAAATCCATGATGTATTTATCTACCAATTCGGATGCTTCCGGCTTGTGCGCTAAGGCTACCACATTACCGTGCATACACTCTACCATATCCGCAAAATGAACACAAAGTAAGCCTAGTTCCTGCGGTGGTAAGGGCATCAGTTTGAGTTTCGCTTCTGTAACAATAGCCAGCGTTCCTTCGGACCCTGCCAACAAATTACACATATTGAAAGGTGTCGAGCGATCGGCAAGGATATCCAAAGCATAACCGGTATTTCTGCGCGTGATAGATCGTTTTGGATAGCCCGCTTCAATGGCGCTTAAATGCTCGGGGTCTGTCAATAATGCATTCATATTACGGTAGATATCCCCCTCACGACCAGCTAATAATAATTTCTTAAAATAGGCTGCTTCATCAACTGCTTCAAAGGTCACTTCAGAACAGTCGTCCAAAAGTACATTGGCCGAAATCAAATTGTGTCGTGTATCGCCCCAAACAATCGAATGCAGACCCGAAGAGTTATTGCCAATCATTCCACCTACCATAGCACGGCTTGCAGTCGAAGTTTCAGGGCCAAACATCAGTCCGAACGGTTTAAGATAATTATTCAAGTCGTCACGGATCACACCAGGTTGTACCCGAACCCACTGCTCGTCGACATTAAGTTCAAGTATATGGTTAAAATGACGAGAAATATCCATGATAATGCCATTGCCTACTACCTGACCAGCTAAAGAAGTGCCGGCGGTACGTGGTATGATTGTGACACCGTTGTGCCGCGCAAAATCAATTATTTTTTTGATATCATCATGATCGACGGGTATGGCTACGGCCAAGGGTTTTTCTTGATAAACAGATGCATCTGTCGAATAGGCAAGCAACATCGTTTGGTCCTTCGTTTCATGAGTATAATAGAGCTCCCCTTTGAGTTGAGACGCTAATAAGGCTAATTGATTTTGATCTTTCACTTAATCTGCATTTATGTATGAAACAAATTTAGTCAAATTTATCCATCGGAAAAAGAGAAGATTGCAAGAAATACCCAAATCAAAAACAAAAAACGCATAAAAACGCAAAATCAAACAAATTACCATAAAAGTCAATTTTATTTCGTTCCTTCCGACAATGCACGTATTTTTGTGGCGCTACATCATTTAAATTAACGATTCATATCTTATATGCGTAATCTATTCCTTCGCTATACGCTGCATTCTGATTTTATTATATACACCATCCGGGTATTGATTGGCTTCCTTATAGGTTATCCCTTTTTCGTATCTTTTCCCCAATATTCGGTTTCCTGGACACTAATCTCCATTATATTGGTCATTTCACCGCAAGAGAATGAGTCGAAAAAAATAGCCATCGACCGGGCTAAATCCAACTTTATAGGATCAGCAATTGGTCTCAGTCTATATTTCGTTCCCATTTCGCAACTCTATGCCATGATTATCGGTATTGTTGCATCATTGATTACATGCAAGCTACTCAATATTATGGCTGTGGCAAGGACATCCATGGTGGCACTCATTATCGTCTACCTTCACGAACAGCAAAGTCGCTCTTACTTCGCCGCTTTGGATCGCTTTGGCTGTGTGTGCTTAGGTTGTCTGATTGGATTGGGCGTCATCCTGTCAACGAGTAATATTATTCTGAAATTAAGAAAAAGGTACAATTGTTGAGTTATACGCCTACCTGTCTAAAAGGCAATATACTTACCTTCAGTACCATAGCCCAAATGGTCAAGATTTCTTTCTTATAAATAAGAATAAAATTCACTCAAATTTCCGATCACTCAGAATTATATTCAGAATTTTATATACAATTTTGAATTTTATACTTTTTTGCCTACCTTTGCAGTCGAAATGACAAAAGTAGAATATAATTTAGACCAGGTCGACTATAAAATCTTGCGCCTAATGCAGGATAATGGACGGATCAACAATGCTGACATCGCAAGAGAATTAGGCATGGCACCATCGGCGATCCTCGAGCGCGTAAAGAAGCTCGAGCAAAAAGATGTGATTTTAAAGTATAGTGCCAAGATCAATCCTGCCGCGGTCGATCAGAAACTTTTATCGTTTATTTTTATCAAAGCCAATGATATTATTGGCGAACAGGGTGTAGGGTTGGCACTTGCGGAAATCCCTGAAGTTCAAGAGGTACACGACATTGCAGGTGACGATGGTTACCTTATTAAAGTAAGAACTGCGGATTCTACAGGTTTAGTGGATCTCATGCGAAATACCTTAAGTAAAGTGGAAGGTATTATTTCAACGCGGACAACAATTGTACTTCAGACTGTCAAGGAAGATCAGCAGGTTGTCATACCTGAGTAATAGAAAGGAGGTTTAATCATGTTGCAAGGACAAAAAAAGGCTGCTAGCCCATTAATGGTTGTAGTTGCTTATTTCATTATTTATGTGGTATGGGGCTCAACCTTTTTCTTTATAGAAAAAGCGTTGCATAGTTTCCCCCCATTTATTTTGGGTTCGTTTCGATTTGTTGCAGCCAGTGCAATTCTAATGACATATTGTGCTATAAAAGGGTATAGATTATTTAACAAGCGTTCTATTCAAGAGGCCGCAATCGTAGGTTTTTTATTGCTCTTTGTCGATATGGCCGGGGTTATCTGGGCCGAGCAATATGTGTCTGGTGGTGTTGCCGCTATTATTGCCGCAGCCGCTGCAATCTGGTTTATTTTATTGGATAAACCCAAGTGGAAAGAAAACTTTAGCAGCATTAGCACGGTTGCTGGTGTAGCATTAGGTTTCTGTGGTGTTGTGATGCTTTTCGCTGAACAGATCATGGCGACCAATGATCATACAGACGGTACGCTTAAGGTAATTGCCCTATCTATTTTGGTATTGGGTTCTATCGCTTGGACTGTAGGTTCATTGATTTCCAAGTATTTTAAAAAATCCGAAAAAGAAGAAAAAGAGGACCTGCATGTTATGGTGAAGACTGCTTGGCAAATGGTTACCGCAGGTGTTCTCTTTAATATCACGGCGCTATTTACCGGTGAATATGCATCATTTACACTGAGCAGTGTAGCACCTATTGACTGGTTTAACTTGGGGTATTTAATCACATTTGGTTCCATCCTTGCTTTTAGCTCGTATATTTGGTTATTGCAGGTACGTCCAGCAATGGAAGTAAGTACCTATGCTTATGTGAACCCAATTATTGCACTTATATTAAGTCATTTTTTTACTTCGCATGTGGTGACCTCATTGCAAATTGTTGGACTAGCGGTTATTCTATTCTCGGTCCTATTAATGAACTGGAAAGCATATCGTACCAAGCTGTCCTCGCGCAGCAAAAGGAAAAAGATCCTTCAGCAGGAGAATAGTTTAGAGCGTTTGATAGCAGCGGATCCCCAAACGGACAACAAACATATTCCTGAGACGGAATTAGTTCATTAGGTTGTTATTTTTCTAATTATATGGGCAAAGCTTAACGTGTAACAATGTTAAGCTTTTGTTGTTTTTAAAAATTAGCTAACATTGGATAAGATTTGTTCATATATAATTGGCTAACTTTGCGTACTATTTGGTTAAATTAAAAAGAATGAATATTTCGAAGCAAATTGCCTTTATTGGTAGCCTTGGTGTCGCTTCGCTTTTGATGATTACAGGTTGTACAAAACAACTCCATCCAACGCAAAAAGATTTCCAACAATATCATATCAATAGCGATATGCAAGCTGATCCTGCAGTCGTGTCAATCTACGAACCCTTCAAACACAAAATGGAAGCGGAGATGAATCGTGTGATTGGACATGCGGACAAGGCATTGACAAAAGAGAAAACAGCGGAAACATTAATGGGCAATTTTTTTTGTGAAGCCTTGTTGTGGATGAGTGAACACAATGCCCATAACCCCGCGGATTTGGCGTTCGCAACAAAAGGTGGTATCCGAAATGATCTTAAAGCAGGCGATATTACAGTAGGACATATTTTTGAGGTTATGCCCTTTGAGAACACATTGACGATACTCGAGCTCAAAGGTAGTCAGATTCGTCAGTTGGCTGACTATATTGCTACAACACATGGACAACCTATAGCCGGAATGACGTTGACAATTACGGGCAACAAAGCTCAGGACATAAAGATCAAAGGTCAAGCTATTGAAGACAATAAGTTATATAAATTAGTGACCTATGATTATCTTGCCAATGGTGGTGACAACCTCAGCCTGTTGACACAACCTGTATCCCGGGCTAATTATCCGCAACGCATGCGTGAAGGTTTGATTGAATATGTGAGCGAATTAACAAAAGAAGGCAAAAAAGTAAATGCAGAATTAGATGGAAGAATTAAAATCAATTAACCGAAGATCTTTTATCAAGCAAGTTGGTGGATTTTCTGCTGCAGTTGCTTTGGGATCACTTCCTTTTCAAGTCGACGCGAAGAGCAAAAAGGTAAAACTTACAATTTTACATACCAACGATGTTCATAGCCGTATTGAACCGTTTCCAATGGACGGCGGGAAATATCAGGGATTGGCTGGTGTTGCGCGCCGAAGTACACTGATCAATAAAATCCGCAAAGAAGAAGAACATCTTCTATTACTCGATGCAGGCGATATGTTTCAAGGTACCCCCTATTTTAATCTTTTTGGAGGAAAACTTGAACTTGACCTCATGACAAAGTTAGGTTATGATGCCGGGACATTTGGAAATCATGAATTTGACAATGGTCTTGACGGTCTTTTAAAGTACCTGGATCACGCTAAATTTCCGTTCTTAACGGCAAATTACGACTTCAAAGGAACCGTATTGGAGGGCAGAACCCAAGATTATACCATATTCCATAAAGGTGGAATAAAAATAGGCGTGTTTGGACTAGGGGTAGATATTGAGGGATTGGTTGACCCCAATAACTTCAGGGGAATGAAATATTTGGATCCTATTGAAGTTTCCAACAAGGTGGTCCGCACATTGAAAGAAAAACACAAATGTGATTTGGTCATCTGTTTATCGCATTTGGGCTATCAATATGAAAACGACAAGGTGTCGGATCTGATCCTTGCCGCCAAAACCTCAGACATTGATCTCATTATCGGAGGACATACGCACACCTTCTTAAATGAACCAACACTGGTTACAAATTTAAAAGGAACAAAGACCGTTGTGAATCAAGTCGGTTTTGCTGGAATTAATCTAGGACGTATTGACTTTATTATGGAACCAGGGTCTGACAAGAAACAAATGGTCGCAAGTACCTATCAGGTCAATCCGACAATTCCGGAGTCCATGTTGGCATAATATAATCTAATTTTAACAAATGCCAAGTTGACTAATCAATTTGGCATTTTTTTTACCAATACTATAAGAAGACGTATGAAGTAAAAACTTATACGGTCTATACACGCTGATTCGTCATTCAATGAAAAGAATTTTATCGATTTACCTCGACTCCTTTAAGGGACTGTCTCAAGCCGCATGGCTACTTGCCATAGTGATGCTCATTAATAGAATGGGAAGTATGGTGATTCCCTTTCTTGGCCTCTACATGACCCAGGTTCTACATTTTGACATTAAACAGGTCGGTGTGGTATTGATGAGTTATGGATTCGGCTCCGTTTGTGGTTCCTATATTGGTGGCTGGCTGACTGACCGGATTGGCAGCTTCAAGGTTCAGTTCGGAAGTCTGGTATTGGCGGCCCCTTTATTCTTACTGATCCCACATTTCAAAGAGGTACAGTCCTTATCCATCATGATTTTTACGTTAAGCTTAATCTTTGATGCCTTCAGACCTGCAAACTCCGTGTCAGTGGCAAGTTACGCTAAACCCGAAAATATCACGCGCGCCTTTTCATTGAATCGTCTTGCCATAAATCTGGGATTTTCAATCGGCCCGGCGGTGGCTGGATTTTTGGCCACCATCTCATTCAATTGGATCTTTTATGGAAATTCTTTTGCCGTCCTTTGCGCTGCAGTGATTTTCTTTGTCTTTTTTCATAAACGAGAAAAAAGAAGCGATATTAAATCTACAAAAGAGATTACTGCTGAAAACGAATTACCTCAAAAGACACGAAATCCCTATACCGACCTGCCTTTTGTCTTATTCAATATCTTTTGTTGCATTTTCTCATTCTGTTTCTTTCAGTTGATCACAACGTTACCTATTTTCTACCGAGAAGTTCACCATTTGAATGATCACCAAATCGGATTTCTACTCGGCTGGAGTGGATTCGTTATCGTATTACTGGAGATGTTCATTGTCCATATAGCTGAAAAAAGATTCTCGCTTATAAGCACGCTCGTCTTTGGAACATTTTTATGTGCCAGCTCTTATGCCATGTTAAATTTTTCAGGTGGACTCGGGTGGTTATATTTCACATTCTTTATCTTCGGCCTTGGCGAGATGCTGACACTACCATTTATGGCAACGGTTTCTGTTAACCGTTCGACACCTAAAACACAAGGAGCATACATGGGGTTCAATTCGTTGGCATTTTCAGCTGCAAATATATTTTCGCCGCTTTTAGGGACTAGCATTGTCGATTCCTTCGGTTTTACAACCTTATGGTGGGCAACCGCATTAACCTTATCTGCTACGGCGATCGGATTCTACTTGGTTCTGAGATGGATGAAGTAACCTACACTTGAGAAATGAAAAACGGGTGTATGCTCATGTGAGATACACCCGTTTTTCATTAAACATGCCTGAAACCTACCAAATTTTGATACGTTTATCGACCGGAACAAACATTTTGTCGCCGTTCTTTGTATCCCAAGCCTTATGGAAAGCATCTAGGTTAATGATTGGGGCAAAAGCACGGTACTGTGCTGGAGAATGTGGATCAGTTTTTACTTGATTGACCACAAACTCATCGGTAGTTTTCGTTCTCCAAATCGTTGCCCAGGAAAGGAAAAAGCGCTGGTCCTGTGTAAAACCATCTATTAAACCAGGATTTCCCTTATCGTTCAGATAGAGTTGCAATGCATCAAAAGCCACTGATGAGCCACCTAAATCCCCAATATTCTCCCCTAATGTAAAGCGACCGTTCACAAAAACACCTGGTACAGGTTCGTAGGACTCAAACTGACGTACCAAAGCATCAGCTGCTGCTTCAAATTTCGCCTTATCACTGTCGCTCCACCAATTGTTCAGGTTTCCATTCCCATCGTATTTCGCACCCTGGTCGTCAAATCCGTGCGAAAGTTCGTGACCAATTACCGCACCAATACCGCCGAAATTAACTGCAGCATCAGCTTTATAATCATAGAATGGCGGCTGAAGAATCGCTGCTGGAAAGACAATCTCATTAAACAGTGGACTATAGTAAGCGTTCACAGTCTGTGGAGTCATCCCCCATTCAGATTTGTCCACTGGCTTATCTTGTTTCGCCAAATTCTGGTAAAATGCCCATTTACTCGAAGCTAATACATTTTCATACAACGATGTCCCAACATCAAGTTTGCTAAAATCTTTCCATTTATCCGGGTAACCAATTTTAACTTTAAACTTAGTCAGTTTGTCCAATGCCTTTACTTTCGTTTCATCCGACATCCAAGTCAATCCCTTGATATGCTGCCCGAAAGATTTAACGAGGTAGCTTACAAGCTCTTCCGCTTCAGCTTTGGCCTTTGGAGGGAAGTTTTCTTTCACATACAATTTCCCTAATAACTCACCTGCGATCGAATTGACAAATTCCACACCGCGCTTGTCCAGAGCACGCTGCTCCTTTTGTCCTTTTAACTTACGACCCCAGAAATCAAAATACAGATCATTTAACTCCTGTGTAGTATATGACGCTGCATTATTTAAAATATGAAATGTCAATAGCTCTTTGATCACCGGTAGATTTTCAGGGTTGAAAACCCGATCCAAATTTTCGTAATACTTTATTTCCGGTACAATAACAGTATCAGCCTTAAAACCGACATCCTTTAGGTACTTTGCAATATCGACGTTTTTCACAATCTTTTTTAGATCGGCTACAGCGATCGGATTATATCGCCCATTTGCATCGCGTGATTGCTCAACGGTTTTAAGGTTTGCCGCCAGCTGCTTTTCAAAGGCGACAATTTTTGGACCTTTTAAATCCTTCGTAATTTGGCCTGATTTAGCATAAAGTGCAGAAATATAATTTGAATAATCCGTTAACGTTTCTTCGTTCTTCTTATCTTTTACTTGATAATAAGAACGTCCAAGCCCCAGACTTCCTCCGCCGAGGTATACTGTATTAACATCGGAATTTTTAAGATGCGCATATACATAGCCACTAAAAAAAGGATTTCCACCAATCGGTGCTACCTCAACAAGATAGTTGTATAAATCATCAAAATTTTTAATTGCTGCAATTTTAGCAAGATAAGGTTTAACAGGTTCTAAACCAAGTTTATTACGTGTTTTCATATCCACAAATGATTTATACAAATCACCTATTTTCTGATTGTCTGTACCCTTTTGGAATTGTCCAGTTAGCGATTCTTGCAAGACCTTCAACGTAGCAATATCGGTGTTTTCACGCAATTCGTCGAAAGAACCCCAACGTGCTTTATCAGAGGGTATTTTGACTGTTTTCATCCAGTGTCCATTCACAAAATTATAAAAGTCATCTTGAGGACGAACACTCTTGTCCATGTAACTCACATTGATTGCGTTGTTTTGCGCTTGGCCCGCCAATGAGCCGCAGGTCAACAAAGCTGCTAAAAGTAGATTTTTCTTCATATAAAAATTTAGTTTGTCTATCGCTATACACAAACTTAAGCAAAGTTCTTCTATTGTTAATGCAACAATTGGGATTCTAATCGCAACTAAAATTAATGGGGATAATTAAGTCTTGGTTTTATTGCGTGTTGATTTACGTAGTACAAGGATAAAAATCAATAGAAACAGTGCGACACCGGCAATCCAAATCCACGGATTAGCATACCATAACGTCCCATTCGCTTCTTTAAGCTTTTGATTCTCTTCCAGGGTAATCTGTGCTTTCAATAAAAAAACTGAAAAAACAGGACAAACTATTAAAGCAGTCTTTTTCATATTTAATCAATTCATATGAATAGAATACTCTTTTAGCTGTTTTTGTTTGAAGGAATTAAATTATCCTTGTTTGATTTCGCCTAAATAAACCACGTCTTTTAGATCAAAAGGAGTTTCTTGATACACAAAGTAATTCAACCAATTATTGAAAAGAAGATTCGCATGACTTGTCCAGCGCACCAGAGGGCGATTTTCGGGGTTGTCATCAACATAATAATTTGCCGGCTTAGCAATCTCCTGCCCTTTTTCTAAGTCTCTTTTATACTCTTCATCCAGTGTAAAAGGAGCATATTCTGAATGTCCCGTCAAATAAAACTCGCGTCCCCCGCGTGAAGAAACGATAGCAATACCGGCTTCTGGCGATTCTGAAAGAATTTCTAAACCCTCTTTTACCAGGAGATCATCCTTCTCAATTGTTGTATGGCGGCTGTGCGGTATAAAGAACTCATCGTCAAATCCACGGAATAAAGGATGTCTTTTGTTTAACGCAGTGTGCTTAAATACACCAAAAAGTTTTTCCGTTAATGGCTTCTTCTCTACACCATAGAAATGATACAATGCAGCTTGAGACGCCCAACAGATATACAAACTTGATGTTACATGGGTCCTTGCCCAGTCGAAGATGGTCTGAATTTCATCCCAGTAGGTCACTTCCTCAAAAGCAACCATTTCAACTGGAGCCCCCGTAATAATCATTCCGTCGTAGAAATTCTCCTTAACCTCGGTCAAGCTCTTGTAAAACATTTCCAAATGCTCTTCGGGGGTATTCTTTGAAACATGCGTTTCAAGTCGCAAAAATTCCATTTCCACCTGCAAAGGATTATTTGACAGCAAACGAATAAAATCTGTCTCTGTCGTAATTTTAAGCGGCATTAAGTTCAGTACCAAAACACGAAGCGGTCTGATATCCTGCTCATTTGCTCTTAAATCACTCATGACAAATATATTCTCCTTTTTCAACAGCTCAATGGCAGGAAGGTTATTAGGAAGTTTGACCGGCATAGATAATTTCTCCTTATACAATTAGCATGCAAAATTAGCAAGAAAATGCCATAAATGCTAAATGAAACATAAATTATCTTCCATTATATTGTTATAGTCTCCAAGACCAAAAGCTATTCCTTGCTTAAATCCAATAGGGATTTTCTGAATTTCTGCGACCCAAAGTTCATTCCACCTACGTGTTTAATGACCAGCTTACCAGCCTTATCCAAAATAATCGTTGTTGGTATGCTTGTGGTACTCAATTCTTTGGGTAAAGCCGAATTTAATTGATAGACCGGTAGACTATATTTTCTTTTCGCCATAAACTTCCGCGAAGCGCTAAGATTTCCATCGATATCGACAGCCAAAATAACAATAGCATCGTTGCCCTTAAAGTCCTTATAGAGTTGATCCAAGGAAGGCATCTCAGCAAGACATGGTGGACACCATGTCGCCCATAAATTAATAACCACAACTTTTCCTTTGAGCTGGTTTAGGCTCAATATATTGTTTTTACTGTCCCTAAAACTAAGATTGTATCCTTCGGTTCTGCTCTTATTCTCCTCCTCGACCACACAATGCTTGCTTGCTTTAACCAAAAATGGATTGCAAAACAACAAACTAACCAATAAAAGGAGACTATAATTTACTTTTTTTGTCATATAACACTTTAACTAAGCTTAAACATTACCATAACGTTTGTATCCTAATTTGATTGCTTTTATAGCAGAAAATTAATCGAATTTTTTCACGCGTTTTTTTAACGGATTTTTCAGCGGCAATGGAGGTTTAAAATTCGGTGTTAGAATACGAAAGCGAAAAGGTAAGTGTAAAAGATATTACAAACAAATTTAGGGATATGTATATTATATAGTATGAAAATAAGTAAATGAATATGAGCAAAGAGAAATCAATACAAGAAATTGAAATTAACGGCAAAGTTTACCAGTATAGTTCTATTAAAGATCTCCCTCAAGGTAATGTTATGCACCTACCGTTCAGCATCCGGATACTACTGGAAAATGTATTGCGAAACCATGATGGATTCAGTATCACAGACGAGCATGTCAATACCCTGATTCATTGGACTCCACAACCTGTTGACAAAGATATCCCCTTCAAACCGGCCAGAATTTTAATGCAGGATTTCACCGGAGTACCTGCTGTAGTCGATATGGCATCACTACGTGCCGAATTTATCCGTCATGGCAAGGATGGACAAAAAATAAATCCTGCTATCCCGGTGGATCTGGTCATTGATCATTCCGTTCAGGTCGACTACTTTGGTACACAGTACTCGTATGACAAGAATGTCGAGTTGGAATATGAACGCAACCGTGAGCGTTATGAACTCCTTAAATGGGCACAGAAAGGATTAAAAAATTTTACCGTTGTTCCCCCAGGTATGGGTATCTGCCATCAGGTCAACTTGGAATATCTTGCCAAAGGAGTCATTGAACGTGACAATTGGCTTTTTCCTGACACATTAGTAGGGACAGATTCGCATACACCAATGGTCAATGGTATTGGTGTATTAGGTTGGGGAGTTGGTGGTATTGAGGCCGAGGCAGCCATGCTTGGACAACCCATCTTTTTCACCTGCCCCGAGGTTATCGGCCTTAAACTTACGGGCAAAATACCAGCGACATGCACCGCGACGGACATGGTTCTTTCCATCACAAAAATACTTCGTGATACAGGTGTTGTGGGCAAATTTGTTGAAGTATTTGGCGATGGATTGGACAGCCTTTCGGTGACAGATCGTGCGACAATATCCAATATGTCACCAGAATTCGGCTGTACGGTTACCTATTTTCCGATCGATGACCGAACCCTTGAATACATGCATAGCACCAATCGAAGTGCCGAACAGATTAAAATTGTTGAAGATTATTGTAAAAGCAATTTACTTTGGCGGACAGGCAAGGAAGAAATTCAATATTCGTCGGTTGTTGAATTCAATTTATCAAGTCTGGAGCCAACTGTATCCGGCCCTAAGCGACCTCAGGATAAAATTCTTGTGAAAGATCTAAAAACTACATTTTCACATCTCTTGGATAGCGAACACCATCGACAGTATATCCCTGTTCTACAGCGATCGGAATCTGCTTGGCTTGCCGACGGCGGGTCTGGTACGGAGTTTACCTTTGGTAAGGTACCTATTGAACATGATTCACCGCATGAAGTTATCCAAGAGTCTATTCATGCTGTGCGCATCAAGCACAATCATAAAGAATATATTGTCAGTGATGGCAGTATTGCCATTGCCGCCATAACAAGCTGTACCAATACGTCGAACCCTACTGTGATGATCGGCGCAGGATTATTGGCCCGTAACGCTATCGAGCGTGGACTGCGGACCAAATCCTGGGTAAAGACCTCCTTAGCCCCTGGTTCAAAAGTCGTTACACAATACCTTGAAAGATCAGGACTTAGTGCTGATCTCGATGCCCTGCGTTTTCACACGGTGGGTTACGGTTGTACCTCCTGTATTGGAAACTCGGGTCCTCTTCCACCACAAATAGCAGAGGCAGTGGAAAAAGGTGAACTCATTGTCGCATCGGTATTGTCTGGTAACCGAAATTTTGAGGCGCGTGTGCATCCTCAGGTAAAAATGAACTTTTTAATGTCGCCGATGCTTGTTGTTGCCTATGCGTTAGTCGGAAGAGTTGATATTAATCTTTTGGAGGAGCCGCTCGACTACGACCCGAATGGTGAGCCCGTATATCTGAAAGATATTTGGCCGAGCCGCGAGGATATTATGGAAACCGTCAATGCCTGCGTCAAACAATCGGATTTTCAAGAAGTTTATGATGTCATCTTCGATGGTTCAACAGACTGGCAAGAACTTGAAGTGAATCTGGATCAAAATTACCAGTGGGACAACACGTCTACCTACATTAAAGAATCACCTTTTTTTGAAAATTTACAGGCTGTACCAAATCCGATACAAGACATCCAAAAGGCAAGGGTGTTACTTTATCTTGGTGATTCGGTTACAACGGATCATATCTCACCTGCAGGGTCATTCAAAGAAGAAACTGCGGCTGGGCAATACCTCAGCGCACATCAGGTAAGTAAAGAAGATTTTAATTCGTATGGATCTAGACGTGGGAACCACGAAGTTATGATGCGTGGAACATTTGCCAATGTGCGTATTAAAAACAAAATTACTGATCGTGAAGGTGGATTTAGCCGTTATTTCCCAAGCAATGAGGTGAAGACGGTATATGAAACCGCAATGGAATATCGAAAAAACAACACTGCACTCATTGTGCTGGCAGGAAAAGAGTATGGTTCGGGCTCCTCAAGAGATTGGGCTGCAAAGGGAACATTCCTGCTCGGCGTACGGGCGGTTATTGCTGAAAGTTTTGAGCGTATTCACCGAAGTAATCTTGTCGGTATGGGGGTAGCACCACTTGTGTTTATCAATGACGAAAATGCAGAGAAATTAGGACTAGATGGAACAGAAGTCTATAGCATCACGGGACTTGCGAACGATTTAACACCCCATAAACTCCTCTCGGTAAAGGCGGTGCATGACAATGGAAAAACAACCACATTTCAAGTGAAAGCAAGACTCGATTCTGCCATTGAAATCGAGTATTTTAAGAATGACGGTATTCTGCAATATGTGCTACGGCAATATTTAAAAAACAACTAATATTCGGCAAATTGAAGAATCGAAATAGCTAAAAAAGTAAAGGGCACTCTATAGAGTGCCCTTTAACAACTATATTAAAACCTACCAGAGTTCTACAATACTTCAGTCTTGCCCCCAGAATTATGTTTTATGGCTATGCCAAATATAGTTGGAAAAAATTACCCTTTTTATCCCTGAAATCAGGTATTTTGCATATAATCGGATGTAGCGCATTCACTTCATTTTAAAGTAAAATCATTCGGGAGAATTGTTTATTTTCGCTAAGATCAATGCCAACAGCATACAGAATGAAAGAACTTATCGAACAAACAATCACGAAACAAACATGGACTCCTGAACTGAAACAAGTTCAGGAATTCTACAAATGCACCTTTGAGCAATGTGATTTTCAGAGCGCGGAACTGTTAGACCTCATTTTCACAAATTGTGAATTTAAATCGTGTAATCTTTCCAACGTCAGTCTGAAGGGCACACAACTAGATCATGTTGTCTTTAATGACTGCAAAATGCTAGGTATACACTTTAATGAATGTAGTTCATTTTCCTTTCATGTTAATTTCAGCAACTCGGTATTGGATTACTCCTCTTTTTTTGAACGAAATATAAAGAAATTTCAGTTTGATCACTGTTCGTTGCAACATGTGGATTTTGAACGAGCTAATCTGCAACAGGCGGTGTTTAGAAAAGCGAATTTGTTAAATGCCCGTTTTATACAAAGCAATCTCGAAGGCTGTGATTTTCGGTCCTCCATCAACATCCAGCTCGATCCCGAGGCCAATCGCATGAAAAAAAGTAAATTTGGTCGGGAACAGCTGCCTGGACTATTGCTTAAATATCAGTTGGCCATCGATTAAATCTCAGAATGGGGTTTGATAAGGGCCTGAAGATCGTTGCATGAGATCGGCTCGATTTCGATTTATCATTAAATAACGGATTTCAGGGATATAACACCTTACATTGAATCAGGATATTTGTCTTTCAAAGTTTAAGAAGATGAAAAAAATATCCCTATCGTTCGTAGCTATCTTGGCGGCCAGCAGCATGTCGTTTGCACAAATCAATAAAGCATTCAAGATCAACTATGCCATTACCTATTCCGTCGATCCCAGCGAAGAAGCGCAAGCAGCTCCAGTTTCTGTCTACGAAGCTTATGTTAACAATGATAAAATAAAAGTTGTATCGGCTTCCGGAGACGGCGAAGAGTCCATCTTTCTCGTTAAAAAAAATGAAGAGCAATCGGTTATATTATACCCAGGACTGGCAAAATATGTCGTGAAAGAAAATGAGCTTAGCTCACATGCGATCAAACTCGTCCCAAACCAGACGAAAATGATCGCTGGTTATCCCTGCAAACTAGCGCAGGTAGAAATTCCTATTTCGGAAGATAACGCGGAAAACAGTACCCTATCGATTTGGTATAGCGATAAACTGCCAGTCGCCTATTGGGAGGGCTTTGATCTGTTCAAAAAAATACCTGGGGCTGTGCTGCAGCTAACAACACCGCTTGGCATGAATATGATTGCGCAGAACATCACCGATAGCCAACTGGACGAAAAGGATTTTATTGTACCTGAGGATTATGAACAAGTAGCATCCATTTATGATGACGAAGAGGATGCGGAAGATAGCAACCAGATTGCTGAAAATCTCTATTTATTTGAAGATGCTGCAACTAGCCTTTTGGGGGTAAAAGACGGCGATGAAAAAACAATTGTGCCAGCACAATACCTTTACATTGCTCCATTTGTTGGCGACCTGAGTATAGTTCAATATAAAGATGAAAAATATGGTGCCATTAATCTCACCGGTAAACCAATCCTCCCCTTCCGATACGATTATTTAGGTTACGATGACCATCTTGGCCAACTGGTTTTTGGACTAAACGAAAAATATGGGGTCATGGATAAGTCTGGTAAAATTTTGATCCCAGCAAATTATGATATGATATCATTCATTAACGGGGGCTATGCTGTATTTCAAGTGAAAGATAAATATGGCATATTGAATCAAGCGGGTAAAATAATTGTCCCGGCAACGTATAGCTTTATTTCTGAAAACAATGCAACGCATTTCGTCAGCATTGAAAACGACAAGTATAATCTTACTGATATTAAGACCAATAAAATCGTTGCGCCCGACTACGATTTGATTTCAATTACCGAAGAACCCAATCTTTTCCTTGCAAGCAAAGGTGGAAAGTATGGGTATTTAGATGGTCAGGGAAAAGTTGCAATACCATTTATATACAGTGGAGCTACCTCGTTCAGCGATGGCGTGGCTTCTGTTTCATTAGCGGATTCGGACGATGTAATTTTGATTAATACAAAAGGCGAACGTGTGGAAATAGATGCTGCGGCAGAGGCAACAGATATAATTTAAACATCAGCAACCAAAAAAGGCAACAGATCTATCTGTTGCCTTTTTGGTTGCTGATCATCAATGATCAGTATAAGGTTATTTTTTCTTTTTAAACAGCATTTTGCCGATCGTAAATAAAATCACCACAATTATGCCTCCACCTAGGCCAAATAACAGCTCTTTTAGCATGCTTGGCAGAGCGGGTAGCGCGTGATGTAAGAAATCAATATAATGCGCAAATATTCCGCCTGAAACTAAAATTAAAGCAAATGTACCAACCACAGCCAATAACTTGATAACAAAAGGCAGTGCGCGGACTAAAAAACGACCTAAACTCGCTACAGGGCCTTTCTCACGGGAGGTTTTAATCAATTTATAACCCGCATCGTCCATCCGAACGATAAGTGCCACAATACCATAGACTCCAACTGTGGCTAAAAAAGCAACAAGCGAAACCGTAATAATTTGTAAGGACAAGCTTTTTCCAAGAACTGTTCCTAAAGCGATAATGACGATCTCCACGGAAAGAATAAAATCTGTCGTGATAGCCGATTTTACCTTCGCTTTTTCAACAGCAACTGAGTTTTCAGCAACGACAGTCTCTACTTTCGTTTCTTCTGTAGCATGTTTGCGGTGAAACAGGTATTCAATAATCTTTTCAACACCTTCAAAAGCAAGGTAGAAACCACCCAAAATTAAAATATATTTGATGGCAATTGGAAAAAAGACGTTCAGTAATAAAGCAATAGGTACAATGATCAACTTATTGAGCAGCGAACCCTTTGTAATTGCCCATAAAACTGGGAGCTCACGTGAAGCCAAAAAACCAGTCGCTTTCTCTGCATTTACCGCTAAATCGTCACCTAAGATTCCAGCAGTTTTTTTTGTTGCGATTTTGCTCGCCACTGCTACATCATCCATCAACGCTGCAATATCATCTAGTATTGCAAATATTCCTGAAGCCATATTTATATAAAAATTGAACGTAAAAATATAAATTTAATTCAATTTTGAACTAAAGAATTTAATCCATTTGTAATATTAAGCTACATTACATTTGATTTAAATACGTAATTTTAATACCACAAGGACAACCGTTATGAAAAATTCACTTACACTGCAGGAACAGTCAATGCTACTTGAAACACTAAAACAAAGGTTTCAGAAATTTCCTAAAAGACATCCACAGATCAGTTGGGATGATGTTGCGCATAAATTACTTGAAAATCCCAAGAAATTGTGGAGCTTGTTCCAAATGGAAAAGAGCGCTGGCGAACCCGACCTTATTCTGATTGATGCAAACAAAGAACAGTATGCTTTTGTGGATTGTGCTGAAGAAAGTCCCAAAGGAAGAAGAAGCCTCTGTTTTGACCAAAGAGCCATGGATGAAAGGAAAGAAAACAAGCCTATTGGGAATGCTGTGGAAGAAGCTAAGAAAATGGGGACTGAGCTACTAAATGAAGAACAATATCGCCAACTTCAACAATTAGGTGAATTTGATTTAAAAACTTCCAGCTGGATACAAACACCAGATGCCATCCGCAAGCTTGGAGGTGCCTTATTCTGTGACCGACGTTACAACCAAGTCTTTACCTATCATAATGGCGCAATCTCCTATTATGCCGCACGTGGATTTCGCTGCATACTTTTTCTTTAAAAGTCCCTAACCTTCAAAATTTAAAACCTATATGAAAACAATTGTAATAGCCACCCTGCTCTTTTGCTGGGGAGCTGCCCAACCGCTTTTTTCACAAGTATCTTTTCCATCGTTCTTGGAAGGGACATGGAAGGTGGACAATAAAGAGCAATACGAACAATGGGATCGTATAAATGAACACGAATTAAAGGGACTTTCCTATACGTTGAAAAATGGGCAAAAGATCGTCAGTGAATACCTAAAATTGACCAAAATAAAGGATAAAGTTGTATACACAGCACTGGTCATCGGACAAAACCATGGAAAAGAAGTCAATTTTGAGCTAAGTTATCAGGATAGTACCTATACGTTTATCAATGAGGCCCATGATTTCCCCAATTACATTCGGTACACACCAGTCGCCACAAACCGACTTCACATTGTAGTGGAAGGAAAATCGGGAAGAGCCAGGTCTTTTTATGCGAGCAGAATTGCACCGACCACGACTGAAGGAAACCCAAATTACGATCAAGAGCTCGCAAAAAAATTGGGGGCTGATGATTATGGAATGAAATCCTACATCTTTGTCCTCCTCAAAACTGGCGAGAATAAAACAACAGACAAACAATTCATTAATGAATGTTTCAAAGGTCACATGGAAAATATCAATCGTCTCGTAAAAAATGGGCAATTGATTGTTGCTGGCCCATTTGGAAAAAATGACGACAACTTTCGGGGCCTTTTTATCTTAAATAACATGGCTTCAACTGATGCGGCAAAGCATATTTTAGAGAACGATCCAGCGATAAAAAACGGCCTCTTAGAAGCTTCGTTTTACCCCTGGTATGGTTCAGCTGCCTTGGCAGAATATCTGTCCCAAGTAGATAAAATCTGGAAAAAACAACATTAGCCCTTTGGTCATGACATAGGATTGTCATTGGCCGATCTAACTTTGGGGAAAACTAAGCGAAATGAATAATAAAATAATCCCTTCATTCAGTATAATAGGTCTTGCCATCCGTACAAGCAACCAAAATGGGCAGGCGGCGAAAGACATTCCAGAACTTTGGGCCCGCTTTTTTAAAGAAGATGTGTTGAGCCGTATTCCCAACAAGATATCCAGCGAACTCTATTGTATCTATACCGAATATGAAAAAGATCACACATTGCCTTATACGACTTTATTAGGCTGTAAAGTCAGCAATCTTGAAGAACTACCCGAAGACTTGGACGGTATTCATATCGCTGAAAACCATTACCGACATTTTACAGCAGAAGGAAATTTGGAAGATGGCATCGTTTATGAAACTTGGCAAAGGATATGGCGTTCGGATTTACCCAGAACGTATGCCGCAGACCTCGAAATATATGGCGAAAAAGCCCAAAACCCACACGATGCAAAGGTGGATATATACATAGGCATTCATTAGGGTCTTTATCGTAACAAAACGTATGTGTTAAGGTATTTATCGTTTATTTTAAACTAAATAACCCTTACCTTTGTGTCGATTTAAAGAAAAACATGATGCAAGGCAATACGACATACAGAAAAAAAGTTGTTCGATATAGCTATCTAAAATTAATTGGAAGTTCAGCGCTCGTCAGTATCGTTTGTTGTGTATTGGCATACAGCCTCAAACACAGCACAGCTTATGTACAGGAAGAATTGTTTGAAAGTGTATCTTCCTGGGATGCCAAACTTTTTATTGTTTTACCCAGCATAGGTATTACAGCGATTTACTTCTTACGGAAATACGCTTTTCAAAACAGAAAAAACAAAGGGATCAAAGAAATTTATACGACACTAGAAACAAGAAAAGACCATTTACCTTTTTTTAAGATTCCTTCACATTATATCAATGGTTTTCTAACGGTAGTTTTTGGTGGGTCAACCGGTGTTGAAGTTTCTACAGTTGTTGCATCAGCCACGGTGGGTAACCAAGCGTATAAGCGATTACATCCAGCTTGGGCTTACAAAACCGAGTTGATCTGCGCTGGCGTAATCGCTGGAGTCACCCTGTTGTTTGGAAGTGCATTGGGTGGTTTTCTTTTTGCTTTTGAGGTAATTGCACGCAGATATAACAAGACCTTGCTCATTAGCGGACTAACTTCAATGGCCCTGGCTTCCGTATTTGTCTATTATCTTGACGCAAGTCCTTTGTTTACATTTGAGGTAAAAGCATGGCGATGGCAAGCGATCCCTTTTGTCGCTATTTTGGGATTGATTGGCGGGATTTTAGCATTATATTTTACTAAAACGGTAATTTATGCGAAGTCCTATTTTGCAGGCATAAAAAGTAATTTTATCCGTGTCAACTTGGGTGCAATCACCGTTGGAACATTTATCTTTTTCTTACCGGTACTCTATGGCGACAGCTATCATGGTCTTGGAGAGGTTCTAAAAAGCAGTCTGCATGATTCTGTCAATTTACTTTACTTTCTTCCGTTGATCCTGCTTGTTCTCTTAAAACCTTTTGTGGCTTCTCTGACGCTAGGTGCTGGTGGTGACGGCGGCGTTTTTGCCCCCAGTATTGTTACAGGTGCATTGTTAGGCGTTTTGTTTGCACAGCTTTGCAACCATTATCTAGGCACACAATTGGTGGTTATTAATTTTGCCCTTTTTGGTGCTGCAGCAATGCTTTCTGCGGCTATACATGCACCTTTCACGGCGATCTTTATTATTGCAAGCCTTGTTCCTTCCGGATATTTATTACTAGCCCCCCTACTCATCAGCAGTTTTATTGCGAAAACGCTAGCTAAAAAACTATATCCTTATAACGTATACACCTATAAGGAAGTGGCGACGGCCAGGTAATCAAAAGAAATTAAATACGAAAGCGGCTCAGACATCAATCTGAGCCGCTTTTTCTTGCCATTAGTCTTCTCTGCTCCCATCATCTGCCATGCGGACAATCTTGGGCGAAAATTTTGCCACGACATCAACAAGATCTTTTTGTGAAGCCATGACAGTGTGGATGTCTTTATAGGCCATCGGCGCTTCATCCATCCCTGCTCCAAGCAGCATAACACCTTGATCTTTAAGCATCGCATGAAGGTCATGGGAAGATAAGGTTTTAATCGCTTGTGTACGGCTCATCAGTCGACCTGCCCCATGAGATGCCGATTGTATAGCATTCGACTCCCCTTTTCCGCGAACCAAAAACCCTGGTGTCGCCATGGAGCCCGGAATAATCCCCATTACCCCTTTTGCAGCGGGCGTCGCACCCTTTCGGTGTACAATAACATCTTGACCATTCCAAGTTTCCTTCCATGCAAAATTGTGGTGATTTTCAACTTTCGCCAACAATTCAGCTCCTAAAGCCAACGTGATCTTGTCATGGATCACTTCGTGGCAGGCTGACGCATAATCGCCAGCGAGATTCATGGCCAGCCAATACTCCTGTCCCTCATGGCTATCCAGGTCCAAATAAGCCAGATTTTCCGCTTGATAAGGTAACTTACACAGGGATTTGGCCAGCTTGGTATAATGTGCTGCTAGGGTAGCGCCCATTCCTCTTGAACCCGAATGTGTCAACAAACCCAAATAACTGCCGCTATCAATGTTTAAAACCTCATCTCTTTCCTCAAATTCGACTATACCAAATTCCACAAAATGATTCCCCCCACCGGAAGAGCCCAATTGGGTCCAGGCTTTATCCTTCAAGGAGGAAAGTAAACTATTCTCATTGAATAATTTGTTTTCCAGTACAGCATGATCTACGCGTTCATGTCTCAGGTATCCATTACCAGCCCCAAATTTACTGTTTCGTAGAATAATTTCTTTCAGCGTCATTATATTGTGCTCCACAAATGAACCCGGTAGATCAAAGATGGACAAAGCCATGCGACAGCCAATATCGACACCAACACCATAAGGGATCACGGCATTATTTGTCGCCAGAACTCCTCCGATTGGCAATCCGTATCCTTGATGGGCGTCTGGCATCAATGCTCCGGCAACCGAAACTGGTAATTTCATGGCGATATTCATCTGTGCTTTCGCCCCTGTTTCAATTTCAGACGAACCGTAAATGGTATAATCCGCCGGGTTTTCGTTCAAGACAATTAATGACTTGTCAATTGCCTCTTGCCCAAGCAGAGCACTCGCTAAAATTCCGAAAACAGCATCATCAGAATAGCTGGTCGGATTTTCCAAAACAGCTTTAAACTTTTCAAGCATTTCTGCCCGCGTAAAACCGTGTCTTTTACTGTTGATCTTCAGTGCTACTCCCAAGCTATGATTTTCTTTATATCCCAAAGCAATTAAGTCATTGCCGTTTATTCTCTTATTTTCCATTTTCTTACTTTCTAATTTATAGAGTAGCTTTACAAATCCTCCAAAGCAGGTAACAACAGCTCTTTACGTTGCTACCTGCATCTCTTTCAATTTAATAATCTTTTATTTCACAAACAATTGTTTGAGTTGGTCAACAATCTGTCCATTTCCGGAAACCGAAATCGTATTGATCTTTTCTGCGATCTTTTCGACATATTCCATTTCCTTCAACTTAAACAACATACTGTTTTCTTCCATCAGTTTCGCCGTATTCAACAGACTCCGTGTCGAAGCGGTCTCTTCGCGACGCATGATGCTATTTGCCTGCGCCCTCTTCTCTGCAATCAACACCTGGTTCATGATGTCCCGCACATCCCCTGGTAAAATAACATCTTTAACACCGCAGGTCAACAGTGTTAGTCCCATGCTCGCAACCTGTTGTAATGTATTTTCTAAGATATAGCCTTGTATTTCAGTCTTCCGCTCCATCAGCTCGTCTAACGTCATCTGCCCGATATAGGACCGTAGGGTCAACTGCATCAACGAATACAATTGCTTCTCGTGGTCTTTATTATTCAATAGTGCTTTGACAATATCCACAATCTGATATTGCAGCGTGAAATTGATTCTGATCTGTGCTTTATCTTTAGACAAGATCTCCTGTCCTACCACCTCCAAGGTCAAAACCCGCATATCAGCTTTTGAAATCGCTATGGTTTTTGCATTCTTCCACCAATAATACGTTCCCGACTTCAAGATATCCACAAACACACCGTCTACAAAAAGCAGGGCTTTCTCATTTGGTTCAATTTTATACTGACGTACATAATAGCTCAAACTCTGTTTCTCCAACAACTGACGATTTAAAGATGCCGGAACCTCAATCTCCGCAATGTCTTCCAGTTGAAATCTGCGTTCACGCAATTCCTTCCAAAAAACATGTCTGCCGGAGGCTAACGTCTTTTCGAAATTATTATTCAAAAAAACAAGACAAATCTCCGTATCGCCCACCTCAACGATGTCAACCAATTCACTAAAACCTGCCAACTGCAAAAGCACATCGATATTACGATCGGAAGGAAATGAATGAGTAGTTGTATATTTCTCCAGTTTTTCACCAAATCCCAACCAATAGTTACCGGATTTTAAAACACGGACCACCATATTGTTTTTAATAACCAATCCGATTTCCGCTGTAGTTATCTGTACTCTTTTCATTTGTATATTCTTTTAAATTTTAATTATTGCTATTATAAAACCTGCTATTTTTTATCCCTTGACCTCAAGCGGGATTCAAAAGCCCAAGTATCCGCTTTTAAAATCAAAAGTCGGTGAACAAATACCCCATCTTATTGGTCACGACTTTTTAGTATAAATTCAAATACCACATCTTAGGAATCTCAGGCCATCAATCAATTGCATAGTCGCATGAAAACAGCGCATAAGCAGGATAAAAAGATAGCAAGCTTCTACCAAATGACCTTTTTAAAGAAGGTCTTAACTTTGAATGTCCGAATGGACAGTTCGGTGCAATACCCTTATGCTATTCCATCCGAAAATGGAAGTGGGATTCGAACCCACACGATTGAGCTGTTGTTCTACCCAGACTGAACTATCCTGATTGCTCAGGAGTAGGAATCGAACCTACGACCCACAACTATCTGCTCTGCTCTACCCTTGAGCTACCTTTTTACGGGAGAGGACTCGAACCTCTAACACGAGCACTTTCCTTTCAACTTCTCGTTTTATCAGTATATTGATTCTCATAGAGAACAATACTAACCTGCTATACTGAAACAGGTGACCAGGATGCCACTGAAGAAGAAAGGCTTCTTTAATACTTCATCAAGAAGTATATATCTTAAAGCTATTCGCTATAATTTCATCAAAGAACGTTTGTCATTGTTGACATTACAAATATCGTTGGGTTAATGCGCAGGGAATTTGCGTAGAAAAAAAAAGAAGTAAAAAAAATATAGAGAAAACATAAAATGCTGTTATACAGCAATTAAAAATAAATAATTAGCATCAGAAAGAAACAAGGGACTCTTAACTACGCAGATGTATTGCGTTTATACGCCACACGATCGGCACACAGAGCTTTGCTTTATTTCAACAAGAATGGGAAATAGGATTTTTTGGTAAATATGCTGTAGAAATATAGCGGTAATCCGTGATCGTGTTATGGGATTTATATCCTAATTTTACACCCAAATAAAAGACGATATCAAAAGATGAAAAGTTTGTATGCAACAATACTGCTGTTTTACATGCTAGCGAGCTGTATAAATCCAACGAAAAACCATAAAAGCACTGCAGTGGAACATCCTGCAAAGCAGGTTTTAATCAACGACGGCACAGGCACAGTGAAGCAAAACACGACAATTGCTCAGCATCAGCAAGCGGAAGATTGGTTAAAAGAGATTTTTAAATGTAAAAGTTCTGCATCCGGCAAATATTGTTACTATCTGGACAAAGAAGATGCCTTATGTACCAAACGCTTTCAGGCGTTCTTAAAAGATGCCAATGAAATTTACGGGCCATCTAACCTCACAGATGAAGAACTGCCCAAAGCTGAAGCAGCTTACAAAGCTAAATGGGAAAAAATCTATCCCTTATATACAGCGGAAACCTGGTTATTTGGAAGAGGTAATGACGACGCATTGGATATCAAGGATGTTAAAATCGACAAAATAACGGAGAGCAAGTTTATCGTATTTATTGATTACGGCGATAATATCCGAACCAAAAACGAGGTTCAATTGGTCCATGAGCAAGGTTCTTATAAAATAGACTACTGCAAGACGACTTTCCTACATTAACCGTAATCCCTCCTAAAAAATGAGCATGCCAATTCCCCAGACGATAAATTGGCATGTCAAATGTTCTTATTATGTGCTATTTTAATCAAGCTTGTGAACTATTGTTCCATTTGACGAGATTTCCCTGATGAATAAGCCCATGGACGGTCGAGATCCGAGAAACTGCTTCTGCTGAACAACTCGCGTCGACAAAAAGAAGGCTAGCATCATCTCCTACTTTCGGCCATACCGAATTCCCGTGGTCATCAAGCGGGATTTTGCCATTGGTCGCATAACAAAGGCAACGAGATAGCTCGAATTCAGTTTCATAACCATATAATTGCGCGGCTAGATTGGCTTTCTGAAGCATATTACCACTACCAAAAGTACCCCAATGATCCTGAACATTGTCGTTCCCAACAAAAACTTCCACTCCCGCCTTTTTCAGTTCCCGAAATGGCATCAACATATTGCGGAAAGGAACCGAACTGCATATACCGACTTTCGCTTCTGCCAGTCGTTCGGCTATGTGTTCTAAGTCTTTTTTCGGCAGGTAGCCTAAGGCGAAAGCATGACTGATAAATGTGCGTCCCTGTAATGCGGGGTTTTCCAATGCTTTATCAATCAAATATTCCATAGTTTTAACACCTGATTCTCCACCTTCATGCAAGTGGATATCGATTCCCTTGTTATTGTCCAATGCAAGTCGAACCGTCAAGTCCATCGGTTTCTCGATACTGCCGTCAATACTAAAGGGATCCAAACCACCGATAAAATCCACCTGTTCCCATTTTGCAACTTCCTCCATTAACTTCGCGGATTCTGTATAGAATAGACCATGTTGGGGGAATGCGACCAGTTCTGCAGCAAAGGAATACTTTAAATGTTCCAGTGCCTGTAACAGATGTTCCAATGACTTCGTCCCCGATGTTGGGTCTACATTAAAATGTGCGCGCGCAAAATTTGTTCCGTAGCCCTGCAATAGCGCAATCAATTTTTCGGCCCGTTCGACAGAGGTTTTCAACAATTCAGGGATGATGATCTGTTCCTTGGCAATCATATCTTTTACAGTCCTGTTTTTTGGAAATACCGCCTTCCAGGGCAGGCCGTATAAAGTTTTATCTAAATGAATGTGCATGTCACGGAATGGCGGTAAGGCCAATTTACCTTTCATGTCGAAGCCTTTTCCGTCAATCCCCGATTGCGCTGGCTCTATATTTTTTATTTTATTTGCCTCGATTTGAATATCAAATAATGCCGTTTTCGTAGCAACAATTTCTTCCTTCTCATAAAGAAAGCCTGTTTCTAGCAATACGTTCCTCAACAAATAAGTATCTTGATTTTGATTGATTTCATTCATGCTTAAATCATTTTCACCAAAGCTAAGTGATTTGGGACAATGATCCTTGTAAGAATTATCACAGCTTGTGTAGAAATTATGGCTGCGCTTTAAACTGACTTGGTGTCATATTTGTATGGCATTTAAAAAACTTGCTGAAGCTTGCATTATCGTAAAATCCCAGATCAAAGACAATAGCTTTGATCGTTTTATCCGAAATTTTAAGCAAGCGCTTTGCTTCCAATAACACGCGTTCCTGAATCAAAAATGAAGCTGACTTGTGTAACACCCGATTACTTAACACATTCAGATAGTTTGCGGATATATTTAGCTTCTCGGCATAAAAAGCAACGGATTTTTCACTTTTATACCATTCATCGATAAGCTGAACAAATTTTGCCACAATCGGATTATCCTGAGGTTGTTCATAATCATGATAATTATCCTGAACGATCTTGCTAATCAGAAGGGCGATTACTTTAACCCGCGCGTAAATCAATTCCCATAGGATATGGTCGTCCGCTAGATCAGCTGCAATTGCTTTAAATTCTGCCAATAGCGACTGAAAGTGGATCGCTGAAAGATCAATGACCAAATGCTTTAGATAATAAGAAATAGGAAATCGTAATGCAGGTAATAAGCTTTCGAACCAACGTCTGCTGATCATGAGCTGCAATGCATGGGTCGAGTCGTCCATCTTCCACTGATGTACCTGACCTGGAAAAACGAGATGTAATTGATTACATCCAAGCGTAAAGTGATCGAAGTCTATGGTATGCGTACCTACAGACTCTTCAAATAATAAGAGAATAAAAAAATCATGTTTATGCGGTTCATTAATTTCCCGAGGACCAATAAGTTCGTGAAAAAGCAGGTCACAATCCGCAATAATCCCTTCCTGGAATTTTTGCAGATCTAGTATTGGAAAATGGTCGTTGGGTTGATACATAAACAGTATTCCAAAGATAGTATCTAAATATTAAAACAAAAAACAAAAGCTAGTGAGAGCTGGTAACAATACTAAAAATTACTTCCAACTTATGACCAGCTTCGTACTGTAAACACAGTGAGTCCACAGTAAGTCCACGTTGAGTCCACCTTTTTTATGTGCAATTACCGTGGCTTCATCATACAGACATACTGCTTACAGTCCGAAGTTGATTCCTAATAGGCTATCATTTTTTCTAACGAAGCCCTTAAGCTTGCCCGCAATTATTGACAGAAATTGTTACGATTATCATTATTGATTAATATCAAAAAAACGTTACTTTGAAATAGTTTATAGGGTCTGATTTAGGTCGAATGCCTATGCCTCATTTCCAACTTAAGATCGAAACATGCAAATTGAAATAGGGAGTATATTTTACGAAATAGTACTTTGGAATAAAGATTACATCCAGATTCTAGGTAGTTCATCACCCTATCGTGTATACGCTCCAGCGCATTGCGATGTTGCTTTCCTCAAAGAGTACATTAAGCTAAATCCTCCAGAAAATAAATCGGAAGATTCATCCTATTCCTATCTGGAAGATCCCTACTACCTATTTGGAAAACCTTATTTGGTCAAGATTTATCCGTCCGCAATGCTACCAACTGTTGAATTGACAGCAACGAGCATATGTGTATATCAAAAGAAGGACACAAATACCTTGAACTTACTGTACAAATGGTGCCAGGAATTACTCTACCATGAAGTCGTCAAGCAAATTGCTTACTGGGAGGAGCAATTGGATATATATGATGTGGCAACAGTGACCATCCGTAAACTACCCAAAAGTGATTTTAGAATCGTTGAAGGTGGATTTCAATTTTCAAATCGACTCATTGATTTTAAAAAAGAACACATCAATCTAATTATTCTAAAGGCTTTCTGTAAATTTGCGGATAAGACCCGAAAGGAAACAGAAGCAATTTTCAATCTATATATCCCAAACTGGAGAGATCTTTATTAGCATATTATAATAAAATGGCAGAAATTAGCATCAGAATAGCGATAGAAAAAGACAGTTTAATCATACCATTCACCGATCAAGAGCTCCTACCATTCGTCGACAAACATCAGAAAGAAATCAATGATTACGTTATCGATCAATTGGAAGATAAAGATGGCGGCCCGCATTTAAGTGACTTTAGCGTCAACAGGCTGACTTTTTTTGCTGATCAGAAAGGCGGCTCTTTTAGACTTCATTTTAAAATTGACCGTCAATTTTGCTGCAGTGATCTTTTATCTTGTCAAACGGATTATATAGACTTTAAATTCAATAAATCGAACAATACAATCACATTAACAGGAGGTTATATATCTTGGACAACTCAATAAAAGAGAGGCGAATACCCGAGCGTTATCAAGTTAATACAAGTTCATTTTCTTTCTATTGGTCGAGAGGTCTTGGCGTGGAATTGCTTCGCAAATTGCCGACTAAACCTTCGATCGCTGCTGCCGATCAATTTGTACCTTTACTCGATCAATTTGACAATAGCTGCGACCAGCTTGTCGAACAGCTCCACCTAAAAATTGGTTTCCCTCAAGGTCAACAACTGCTTAAAGATGCACTTGCAGGAAAGCCTATTGATGCAGCATACGAACCCATATTGCAGAATTTTCTACAGACATTGGATCTCAGTCCCTCTTGGTTAGATTGGGATAAAATAGAGCAAGGCATTGGCGTCAGCCAACGTTCGGGCTTATCAGGACTTGTCGTATTACGGGACTATGTCCTCATGGGGGGCTATGAATCCAGTGCCATCAATAAACCCCTAATTTTTACAGGTGCGTTAAAAAAAGGTGCTGTCAAAAGGCTCACCGAAACGGTCACCTTTTGGGTTGACGTCACAGGTAACAATGCACTGAAAAAGGGTAATATCGGCATTGAGGCCATCCTACTTACCCGATGTATCCATTCGTATGCTCGGTTAAATATTCTAAAGCACGGTCAGTGGCAAACAGAAAAATGGGGCATCCCTTTAAACACTTGGGATATGCTTGCGACCAACCTCGGATTCTCTCTTGTTTATCTAACAGGGCTAAAACGCATGAAATTCAATATATTGAAAAGCGAGGTTGATGGTTTATTCCATGTTTACAAATTTATCGGGACATTGCTGGGCATTCCCACGCAATTGCTACCCGACACCGAGGAGCAAGCTATTGAAGCGTTGTATTATTGGACGATGACCCAACAATCAGGAGATCAGGATAGTTTAGCCTTAGCAAAAGCGCTCATGGAAGAGCCCATTAAAGCAGCCTACCCCACAAACAAATGGGGACGAAAGCTTATGCGTGAAATTCATCTCTACTACAATCATTATCTATTGGGAGACTATTCGTGTTCATTACTTGGTTTAAGGAAAACGGTACTCGGTAAAATCGCTTATGTGAATATCTTAAAAAATAAAAAAGCAAATCATATGATCACCGACAGCCTATGGCGACAACAACAGATTGACAAAGGAAGAAAGATACACGAGGGTGTGAAACAAATCTATCTGAAATACAATTAACCAACATTGCGCTCGTAAGGCACCCGTGTCGCAATGGACCGTCCTAAGGTCAGTTCATCCACATATTCCAATTCACCACCAAAGGCTATACCGCGGGCAATGGTTGTAATTTTAACATCAAACTCACGCAATTTGCGATATAAATAAAAAATGGTGGTATCCCCTTCCATTGTTGCTGAAAGTGCCAGAATAACTTCTTCCACCTCACCTCTTTGAATTCGATTGAGTAATCCCTCAATTTTTAGATCCGCAGGACCAATACCGTCCATTGGCGAAATTAACCCACCCAATACATGATATACACCTTGATAGGAATTTGTATTTTCAATGGCCATCACATCACGTGTATCTTCCACAACACAAATCAAGCTTTTATCACGTTTAAAGGAGGCACATATCTCACATATACTGTGATCCGAAATATTGAAACATTCCTGGCAATACTGAATATCTTCTTTCAAGCGATCAATAGCGGCTGTAAAACGGGCTACATCCGCATCGGATTGCTTCAGCAGATGCAAAACCAGTCGTAATGCTGTCTTTTGCCCTACGCCTGGTAGTTTTCCAAATTCAGCGACGGCATTCTCAAGAAGTTTAGAAGAAAAATTCATAATGCAAATGTAAGAATAATCAGAAAAAGTAGCTACTATTAAAAAAATAGCTATATTGTATTCCTTTTTGAAAAATTGGAATTTAGAATTAAATGTATAACGTTATATATGGACATTACAAAAGAAGATAAAATTATCCGCGCATTTGAAAACAAAACATGGCAGGAAATTAAAGTTAAGGACTCATGGCAGATTTTTAAAGTGATGTCAGAGTTTGTGGACGGATTTGAGAAATTGGCAAAAATTGGTCCCTGTGTATCGATATTTGGATCAGCACGTACGCCACGTGAACACAAATATTATCAAATGGCGGTCGATATTGCCAGTTTATTGACAGAACGCGGTTATGGTATTATCTCGGGCGGTGGACCTGGAATTATGGAAGCAGCCAATAAAGGTGCTTATGAATCCGGAGGAAAGTCTGTTGGTCTAAATATTGAATTACCATTTGAGCAGTTTCACAACAAATATATTGATCGCGACAAACTACTTGAATTCAAGTACTTTTTCGTCAGAAAAGTGATGTTCATGAAGTATTCTCAGGGTTATATTGTTATGCCAGGAGGCTTTGGAACCATGGATGAGCTTTTTGAAGCAATCACATTGATTCAAACCGGCAAAATTGCACGTTTTCCGATCGTGTTGGTTGGCTCTGAATATTGGAAAGGGTTGATGGACTGGGTTCAGAATACAATGATTCCTAACAAATATATCAGCGAAGAAGATTTGAAACTATACCGTATTGTCGATACTGCCGAAGAGGCTGCGGATCATATTTTCCGATTCTACGACAAATACTTGTTGAAACCAAACTTCTAAGAAGTACCCGTAAAAAAAGAGTCCCTGAATCAACAGATACTCTTTTTTTTTGCCTATTTGCCCTCCCCTTGGTCTTTGTAAAATAGGTATTTAGCTGTTCAAAACCAGCTTTTACAGATTAAAGTTGCATTATTGCCAATTTAGTCCCTACATTTATAGCACGATTCGCATTACACGTCGTTAACCGTAGAAAAACAAATTATTGTCTTGCATGAAAGATTTTGGAGGCCATTCAGATGAAGAGTTGATTGTATTGGTTCAACAAGACGATAGCTTAGCTTTCGAAGCTTTGTATGATCGCTATTGGAAAAAGCTTTATTACCAGGCTGCGCGCAAAACAAATTCGCTGGAAGACGCGCAGGAAATCGTTCAAAACATCTTTACTTCGCTTTGGCTGAGACGCCATCAACTCCAAATTGAAAGCAATCTCGCCTCCTACCTCGCTGTGGCCGTTAAATACAAAGTCTTTAAATATCTGGCGCAACAATACAAGCAGGAAGTTTTTAAACACGATACGGAATGGGCCGATTTCGATAACTCGACGGAAGATTGGCTTCAGTTTGAAGAACTTCGAGTTCGGCTGGATCAGCTTGTTTCGGAACTGCCCGAAAAATGCCAGCTTGTTTTCAAATTATCCCGCGAAGAAGGACTCACTTATAAACAGATCGCTGAGCACATGAACATCTCTGTGAAAACGGTCGAAACCCAATTAAGCCGTGCCTTAAAAAAAATACGCGCTGGTATTCAGCGCTTTCTGATTACTTTGTGATTTTTTTTCTCTACTTGTCAGGGTATCAACCCAATCTAGGGACTCTATATATAAATAACCCCTAAATATGGTTGATCATAATCAATTCCGGATAAAGCAATTGGCTTACAAATGGCTTCAAGGCACATGTACCCCTGAAGAGGATGCCGAATTGCAAGAGTGGTATGAAACAAGTAATGGCGAACCTCTCCCTGTTCCTGAGGGGCTGGCAACCGATGAACAACAACTCAAAGAGCTGTTATTTTCCAATATAAAGCAGGAAATCCAAGCGTCAAAAATCAGGCGAATCCCGCAACGGGTGAAGTTGGGTGGAATAGCTGCTGCTTTGGCACTGTTGTTTATATTACCCCTTTACCTTGTTAAAAGAACATCTGGAGATAGCCAGCGGGTAGCCGTGAAGATGCAACAACAGGTTCACCCGGGCATTAAGGCGGCCGTATTAACTTTAGCCGATGGAACTAAAATTGATCTTTCTGCCCAGCAACAGAGCGTTCTCCATCAGGATGAACAGGTGAAAGTAATTACGACTGCTTCCGGAACCGTGCAATATCAATTTACAGCCAGTAGGAAAACTGCTACAAGCCGTACCAATACCATTGAAACCCCGATTGGAACAGAGTATACGATCATTTTGGCCGATGGCAGTAAGGTGTGGCTAAATGCTGGATCCGTGCTGACGTTTCCTGAATCTTTTGCGTCGAATAGCCGGGAAGTAAAATTATCTGGGGAGGGCTATTTTGAGGTCAGCCACGATAGCAAGCGCCCCTTCTATGTGCGATCCAATGAACAGACCATTCGTGTATTCGGAACCCATTTTAATGTACGCTCTTATCCAAATGAAAACAATAAAACCACACTTATAGCCGGTTCTGTACAAGTCTCGCAATTCGGTAAGTCAAAAATGCTGAAACCTGGTCAAGCAGCATTTACCACTGGCGGGAATCTTATCGTAGCAGAAGCCAATATCGAAGAAGCAATGGCCTGGAAAAATGGTTTTTTCTATTTCGAATCGACACCCATTAAAGATGCGCTTGCCGCCATAAAACGCTGGTATAATGTGGATATCGTGTATAAAGGAACAAATGAAAAGCGTGAACTGACAGGTAAGATAAAACGCAATTCAACTGCCCAGCAACTGGTTGAGACCCTCAACTTTCTGGATATAAAATGCCGATTGGAAAACAATAAAATTGAAGTTGAACTCTAAATTATCTAATATAAAACAAACTTACCCAACTAATTATGCACAAACTTAAAACCATCCAAGGGGCTGGTAAAAAGGCAAAACTATTTGCTGCTTTACTTGCTATCCAATGCGTTTCCCATGCAAATAATTTGGCGATGGCGAATGTAAACCAATCTAAAATCAAGTTACAAGACAAGGAATACACTTTGGCAAAGTTTGCTAAAGAAATCGAGCGTCAGAGTTCTTATGTGTTTCTGTACGATAACTCACAGATTAATGATAACCAAAAAATCCGCATAAACCATAAAGATGGTTCTATTGTTGAAATTCTGGATGACAACCTGAAAGAGCTGTCGTATTCATACAAAATTGTCAACAACACCATTGTCCTAAAAAAGAAAATAAATGACATACCTTTAAGAAACACGATCAATATACAACAGCTTGTCAAAGGGCGCGTTACCGATGGCGACGGTAAAGCATTAACAGGGGTCACCATCCGCAATACAACAACAGGTAAACAAACGGAAACAGACAGTAAAGGTGAGTTTTCTATTGAAGCGACTACTACCCATCAACTCAGCTTTAGTTCAATAGGTTATGAGACTATCAGTAGTACGGTAGGTTCCAATAGTTACCTCAATATACAGCTAAAAACTGCCAACAACCAACTGGAACAGATCGTTGTGGTCGGTTTTGGAACACAGAAGAAAAAAGACATCACGGGAGCCATTGCAACCATGAGTACAAAAGATATTGAAGATCGCCCTGTGACCCAATTAGCGAGTGCTATGGAGGGCAAAATGGCGGGGGTGGAAATTGTAAAATCTTCCGGACAACCTCAAGCTGGTTTCTCTATTCGCGTTCGCGGAACTTCAACAATTACTGCAGGTAGCAATCCATTATACATTGTAGATGGTGTTCCTACTGAAAACATATCGGAGCTCAATCCATCCGATATTCAAAGCATTTCTGTATTAAAGGATGCTGCTTCAGCCGCTGTCTATGGATCTTCTGGCGCAAATGGCGTTGTATTGATTACAACCAAAAGAGGAACAAACGGTAAGACACAGGTAAATTTCGAAACCTATCAAGGATTTTCAGGCATCAGAAAAAAGCCTAGTGTTCTAAATGCGGCACAATATAGAGAATTAATGACTGAGATGGGAGAAGCCTTGGATTGGTCGAAATATACCGCTGATACAAACTGGCCAGATCAGCTATTCCGCACCGGTCACAGCCAAAAATACCAGGCTTCAGTACGCGGTGGAGATGAAAAGACAGGTTTTTACATCTCGGGATCTTATCAAAAAGATAATGGTACGGTCATCACAAATACAGTAAACAAGGTCAATTTCAAGGTTAATTTGGATCATCAGATCAATAAAATCTTTAAGGTGGGGACCAGCTTATCGTACAACCGTTGGTACGACGTGGATATTACCGAGAACTCCCGAAATGGAGTCATCATGAATGCTTATCTGGGCTCTCCAGTAATCGGAATATATGGCGACAAAGGTGCTTTCACAGTAGATCCATTCTATACAGATCTTGACAACCCCGTTGCATTGGCAACAGGCAACGAGCACAGCTATATCAACAACAGATTTACAGGAAATGCCTTTGTGGAAGCCAATATCCTACCTGGATTAAAATTCAAATCGCTGTTTGGGTATGAGAAATTTAACAACCAGTACCGCAGTTTCGTAGATCCTTTTCGTACAACGGAAGGTCGAAAATATAAGGGTATGGCAACGCTCCAGCAGCAGGACAATCAGTATTGGATGTCCGAAAATACATTAAACTATAATAGAACCTTTAGTGACAAGCACCATTTTACAGGCTTATTAGGCTATATTACAACGAAAACACAAACAACAACCTCAAATATTGCTACGCAAAATTTTGCTAATCCAGCAATCCACACGGTCAATGGTGGTTCGATGATCACAGCGATGCCTACGGCAGTAGACGCCGCTGTATCCACTGTATCTGGCATCGCAAAAATTGGTTATGATTATAACGACAAGTACCTATTTACAGCAAATCTGCGGGCTGACGCATCATCTGTATTTGGCCCAAATAACCGCTGGGGCTACTTCCCTTCTTTCTCTGCCGGTTGGCGTTTATCCAATGAAGATTTCTTCAGTTCGCTGAAAAACACCGTAAACGATTTGAAAATCCGTGCGAGTTGGGGTAAAGTTGGAAATAGCCAAATTCCGGCCTTTTCCTATCTCGGTTTAGTCGACGTGACAGGATCATATAACATCGGCGACCAAGTTGTACCCGGTTATACGCCTGCTACCCTGGACAATCCCAATTTAAAATGGGAAACAACAAATCAGACCGATATTGGTGTGGATGCCAGTTTCTTTAATTCGAGATTGATATTTGGTGCAGATTATTATGCAAAAAGGACTGTAGGCCTACTTCTCAGCTCAAGGGTTCCGTACAGTTCGGGCTATAGAACTGCGCTGAAAAACTTAGGCGACCTACAAAATAGAGGTTTTGAATTCGAATTGAGTAGCCGAAATTTCGTTCACGATTTCAAATGGAATACAACTGTGACCTTTGGGCTCAATCGCAATAAAGTCCTGAATATTGATGGCGGAACCTATTATGACGGAAATATCGATGGTCGGGGTAATAGTACGATTGCAAAAGAAGGCGTTGCATTGGGGTCCTTCTGGGGCTATATCGCAAAAGGCGTCAATCCAGAGACCGGAGATATGATCTATCAGATGGCTGATCCGGAAACAGGTCTTCAAACAAGTGATATGGCTATCATCGGGAATGCTACACCAAAATTCTCTTATGGCATGACCAATGATTTCAGCTATAAGAACTTCAACTTTTCCTTTTTCTTACAGGGGGTACAGGGAAATGATATCCTTAATGCGACGCGTATTTATACAGAAGGTATGTGGGAACCGAGAAACCAAAGTGTTGCCGTGTTAAACAGATGGACTGTTGATAACAACAACAGTACTATGCCACGTCCGGATCTAAACAATACAGATGACAACTACAATTCACAAATTTCCTCCCGTTTTGTAGAGAAAGGTTCTTACCTCAGGGTAAAATCGATGACCCTGGCCTACACGCTACCTAAACAAGTGCTTGAAAGATGGAAGCTCAATAAGGTCCGTTTTTATGTGACGGGCGAGAATCTGTTAACATTCACCAAATACTCAGGTTTGGATCCTGAGGTAAGCATGTATGGGGGAACTAATCAGCAAACCGTGAGCTCCAATATGGCGCCCGGTATCGATTTTGGTACTTCGCCGCAGGCACGCACCTTTATTGTTGGTTTAAACCTAACTTTTTAACCTTTTAGCTTACAAAAAATGAAATCAACTGGATATACTTCATTGGCCATAGCCTTATTGACATCGCTTACTCTAAATTCCTGCAAAAAGTTTTTAGATCTTCAGCCTACCTCCACGGTAACGAGCGAAAATGCCTATCTCACAGGAGACAATATTGAGAAAGCATTAAACGGAGCCTATAATTCTTTTATAGGCAATGGCACTCGTCCAGGTAGCAATGCCAATTATTATCAATGGGAAATGATTCTGCAAACAGATATTCGCTCTGATAATGCCCATGCTGCCGGTGGTGGCGAAATAGATTTTGCACAAATTGACTATAATAACATCACCAATACCAATGAAATGGTACGCAGGGACTGGGAAGAACTGTATGGAGCAATCTCAAAATGCAATATCGTTATTGACAACGTTGATAAGGTCACAGATCCTACTTTTTCGGATGAAAGACGCAAACAAATTCTTGGAGAAGCTTCATTTTTAAGGGCCTTCCATTATTATCAATTGGTCAAGCTTTATGGTGGTGTGCCCTTGGAAAAACACTCCAACAGTACAGATGCAGAAGTATTACGCATCAAGCGATCAACTGTAGCCGAGGTTTATGATTTTATCGATTCGGATCTGCAAGTTGCTGCAAACAACCTACCCGATGGATTTGGGCAACCTTCCATTGACAAGGTCAGAGCAACAAAAGGGGCTGCAAATGCCTTACTGACCAAGATATGGGCACAACGCCCTGATCGAGATTACAATAAGGTATTGCAATACGCCGATGCAGTGATCGCTGGAAAAGGTGGTTACCAGCTCCTTCAAAACTATGCGGATCTTTTTGACGGCAAACACAACTATAATAGTGAATCTATCATTGAGATTCCCTATATCGCCGGCAGTCCCAATCTAAGCTGCTGGGGTGGCGCATTCTTTTTCCCGGATCTTGATGAAAATGGCAAAATCAACGAAAACGAATGGCGCCGATATGGAACACCATCGAAAGATCTTGTCGAAGCTTATGACAATGCTGGCGACACCGAACGAAAGAACGCCAACATTTGGTTCTATTCAGTTCCTTGGGCGGATGAATTTTGGAATCCCTGCGGAGATGCTGCGACAGAAATCCCATTTAACGTAAAGCAAAAACATGCCAACAGCTTCCAAAGTGGCGATCATTTTTACCTTTTACGACTTGCGGACATCATTCTGCTCAAAGCAGAAGCTCAAAACGCACTGGGAAATACTTCAGGGGCAATAAATACCCTTAATGTCATCCGTCATCGCGCAGGGCTCGCCGATTTATCCGGTATCAGCTCCAGTGCCCTAAAGGCCATCATTCTCAACGAGCGCCGATTAGAACTAGCTTTTGAAGGGCAACGGTGGGATGATTTAAACCGTTATGGTGTCACAGTAGATGTGATGAATAAATTAAATGAAATCAAATTTACATGCGATAACGGCAAGCAGAGTAGCCCTACGTTGATTAAGTATAATTTTAACCAAAATAGCCTGCTCCTTCCAATACCATTATTGGAACTGCAGGCAAACCCGAGCCTGACTCAAAATCCAGGCTATTAATTAGACCAAACATAGGCTGTTCAAAGGAGTATCCTTGAACAGCCTTTTTTACCAATACACTTTATTATGACTCGTTTTAAATCACTGGATATTTTCCGTGGGTTTACACTCGCGGCTATGATTCTCGTCAATAATCCTGGCAACTATCATCATGTATTTCCTCCACTTGAACATTCCATTTGGCATGGATGTACGTTTACAGATCTTATATTTCCATTTTTCCTATTTGCTGTCGGAAACGCTATGGCATTTTCTTTAAAAAACAGCGACCAGTTAGCCCCCACACGATATTGGAATAAAATTCTCAAGAGAACAATCATCCTTTTTCTACTTGGTCTGTTTTTAAATATTTTCCCCTTTGCGGAATGGAATAGTCTTCACCAGCTCGAGTGGATTCCCTTTGCCAAGTACAGGTATTTTGGGGTGCTGCAACGTATTGCAATCTGCTATTTCAGCACGGCAATGATACTATACTATTTTAGGGCTAAAGGTGCTGCAGTTATTAGTATCTTCCTGCTACTCCTCTATTGGCTAATTTGCTATTACGGTAATCCAGCAGATCCTTACAGTCTGGAAGGTTGGTTTGGAACGACACTAGATATCCGAATCTTTGGTGCATCCCACCTCTATCACGGCGAAGGAACAGCATTTGATCCAGAGGATGTCTGGAGCGTATTTCCGGCCATCAGTCAAACGATATTCGGGTATATCACAGGAAAATACATTATTCAAAAACTGACCGGCAAAAGTGAACTGATGAACCTATTTGTCGTAGGCCTGGTCTTTATTTTAGTAGGCTATCTATGGTCATTTGCTTTTCCTATTAATAAGAAAATCTGGACCAGCAGTTACTGCGTATTCACAACGGGTATTGCCATCTCTTTTCTTGGTATATTAATCTATCTCATCGAATTTCAAAACATCAGAGGGATATTTTATACTGTCTTTGACGACTTCGGCAGGAATACACTATTTATCTATTGTCTTAGCGGACTAATCCCTACGATTTGTTCATTTATTCTCATTGGGGATAAACATCAAAACCTTTGGAACTTTAGCTATCATTTCCTGTTTGATGGTTGGCATAATCAACAATTATCCTCCGCCCTATTTGCATTGCTATTTGTCGCTTTGAATTGGTTGATCGCCTATTATTTACGAAAGAAAAAGATCTATATCAAAATCTAGGTCAAGGTATCTTTGGGTTAAAATAAGGGAATCTGAATTAGGAATAAAAAAAAGGGCCAAAGGCCCTTTTTATATATAAAGATATGGATAAGATATACCGCAGCTACTTTTAGAAAACGCCCCATCTTTGTTTTACTAATTCCGCTATTACAGTACGCTGACACTAAAGTAACTTAAACTAACTATAGAGAGAAAAAACTTAGGGGGACAAAAGGGGGACAAATATTAATCAATTGAAAACCAATAAATTGAAACATACACTTCAAATAAAAAAAAACACTGATTTATTTTGAATAATCAAAATAAAAGGAATACTTCACCTAAAATTCTTGTTCGGAAATATAAAAAAAAGAAAACCTGAGGTTGGGAGCCCCAGGTTTTTAACTAACCAATTATTAACCTAAATTATGAAAAGTCTTTTTTTAATATTCTACACAAAGAATATTTCAACTATTGGACCAAAATCGCGCGCGATTTGCGATTTCACATTTCTTTAACAGATTACTGAGATTGAAATGACTAAACGGAAAAAATTCCCAAAATATGACTTGAAAATATGCTGTTAATAGAAATTAAATAGACTATTCGGAGTCAATTTCTCGTAAGAGAAAGTGGGCTCTGCCGCAACGTCAGGTAAAATCTTTGATTTTGTTAAGAAATGTACTTTAGCGGGATGTCTTTCTGCTGCCATTTTGACCAATTCCATCATGTAGTGATTGCTCTGATATCTTTTAACTTGTCCTTTTATATCTTCAAACCCGCTGTACTGGCCGTATTGATCCATATATCCCATTCCATAAAAAATACCATTTTCAATGACAATGCAACTTTTTTCATCAGAATTACGTCCTTTATCGATCAATACATACGATGGCTGCTGTTTGAGCCAATCCTCAATACAACGTTCCATCCGGGTATTGTGTAGGTCTCGATCGGGCAATTCGGTCTTCTTGATGGATTTCGTAGACAAACTGGCGTGCCCAAACTGACAAAATTGCGGATTAATAGCGTCATGCTGAATAAAGCTTTGCAGCAACTGAATAGCGTCATATTCACGCTGAAACAGCTGAATACATGCTTGTCCCCTTGTCGTCTTCCCTATAGCCAGATGGAGATAGCCATTTTGGTCCTCATAAGAAAATAAACCGAATTTAGGCTCATACCGTTTAAGTGCCCTATTATATTTTGGCCAGAACTTTTTAATTTCCGCACATTCCAATAACAATGACATCAGCTCAGTTCCGCAGCACTCATAACTTATATGATGAATTTCTTTTAAGAAATGTTGCCTTTGCGCTTGAATATTATTCCCTGTAAAATGGGACAATACTCTTTTTTTTATATTTACAGCCTTGCCAACATAAATTACTTTTCCAGCTTTGTCATGAAAATAATAGACCCCGGGATCATTGGGCAATTGTTCATATTCCAAGGGATTTAAATGCGGTGGAAAACGTTGGTCTAGCGCTTTATGTTTAATCATATCCTGAAATACCTGTTCGGTATCTAGCACTTTCAAATAAGCAAAGAGAATGGCTGTTGCATCGGCGTCGCCACCCGCACGGTGTCTATTTTCAATTGGGATATCTAAATAATCACATAGACGTCCCAAACTATAGGACAATAATCCGGGCTTGATTTTTCGGGCATAGCGTACTGTACATAATTTTATTGCTGACCACTCGAAGCCCGATTCCTGAAGCTGAAACCGAATGAATGAATAATCAAAGTTTACATTATGCGCAACAAAAATACGGTCTTTGAGCATTCCATAAATGTGTTCGGCAACTTGATCAAATAATGGAGCATCTTTCACCATATCATTGTCTATTCCCGTAAGCGCAAAAATTGAATTTGGAATTTCTTTCCCTGGATTAACCAAGGTCTCCCAACGTTCCAAAACCTGGTTACCATCATGAATAATAATGGCAACTTCGGTGATCCGGCTCGATTTTGCATGGCCACCTGTAGTCTCTATGTCCACAATGGCAAATTCTTGTCTTTTGCTTTGATTTACACTCATAACGCAAAGCAAACATACTAAAAATATTAGCTATTTAAAAGAATCGCTGCAATTTTACAAAACACAAAAGCAAATTATGCCATCTAACTGGTAAAACAGCTGTTTTTCTCAACTAATGTCATGTTATATATTGCTGGATTTTGTTTAATTTGTACTTTTCATTCATTAAATCATGCTCATGGAAGTAATACAAAAAAATGACGATAAACATGGTAGCTTTGAGGTTATCGATCAAGGAAAATCAGTTGCGCAAATGACTTATACCTGGGCTGGCCCCACAAAATTCATTATAGATCATACGGAAGTAAGTTCTGAATATGCAGGAAAAGGGCTAGGTAAACAGCTATTGATGGCGGCAGTGACTTATGCACGTCAAGAAAATTTAAAAATTATGCCTTTATGTCCTTTTGCAAAATCAGTTTTTGATAAGGATCCGACATTGGCCGATGTGCTTTTTTAAGGCCTCGACCAATATGCAGAAAGATGGTTAGATTGCTGTCGCAATTTACCCATCTTTTTTTCTGTTTATCTACTGGCTAGTTGCTGATCAAATTTAATGGCAAGTTTGTTTATCAACTTGAAGATCAGATCAGCTGTTAATTTCGCCGTTCTAGAATCGATATCAAAATGGGGATTAAATTCAGCAAAATCGACAGATTTTAAGTTGGGCAGATCCAGTAGAATATCGTAGATCGTAAAGAACAAATGATCGGGCACTATACCGTTAAATGCCAATGCACTTACTCCCGGCGCATAAGCTGCAGCGAAAGCATCAAGATCAACCGTCAAATATACATAATCTACTGATTTGGCAAAACGTACAATTTTGTCGCGAATGAAATCAAGTTTCTCAACGACCAGACCCTCTCGCCCTATAATCTGTACTTTCTTCGCTTTGGCATAGTCGAGCAATCCTTTGGTATTACTAATTTCTTGAATACCAATTGCCAGGTAATGAAATGGCAAACCTGCATTAGACTGGTCCTGCTCGATTTGATAGAAGCCCGTTCCCGAATTCCCTTTGCCGTCCTGCAATGGACGGATGTCTAAATGGGCATCCAAATTAATAATGCCTAGACTTTGATCACGGCTCTTAAGAAATTCTTTAACACCCAAATAATGGCCATAGGTTACTTCATGGCCGCCACCCAAGATGACTGGAAATCCTTCTTGTTCAAGAATACAATTTAAGGCAGAACTTAAACCCTGCTGCGACAGCTCTAAATCACTGTCTTTTATCAATATATCACCACAATCTTTAAGTTGTAATTTATCTGAAAAATGTACAGGAAGGTTTGTTAAGACATTCCGAAGTGCTGTGGGTCCGTCCTTGGCTCCTACACGACCTTGATTGCGTCCGACCCCCTCATCGCTACAGAATCCCAGAAAAGCGAAGGACTGTCTTAAATCAGGCTGCTCGAGAAGATCAACACAATCCATTAATTGATGCCAACGCATCCATTCACGATCCTGGCCATCGATACGCCCTTTCCATACCGCTTGGTCACCTTTGCTGTATATTTCTGGATTATTCAACAAAAAGTTCATTCGTTCAGATCAAATAATTGTTCAATAATATCGTCATCTACAAGTTGCGCGCGCGTAACTTGCAATGCCGTATTTCCCTCCATTGCACGATCTAGCGCCTGATTAGCTTCCTTATTTCTAGCCCAAGCACGCCTAGCGATCCCATTATTGACATCAAAATACAGCATCTTTTCCAATTTAACAGCTGCTTCCCCTGAGCCATCTAGCAGTAAACCAAAGCCACCGTTGATGACCTCTCCCCAACCAACTCCGCCGCCATTGTGAATAGAGACCCAAGTGGCCCCGCGGAAACTGTCTCCGATGACGTTATGAATAGCCATATCTGCTGTATATTGACTTCCATCGTAAATATTACTGGTCTCCCGATAAGGTGAATCGGTACCGCTCACATCATGATGGTCTCTTCCCAAAACAATAGGTGCCTCAAATAAGCCACTTTTTACAGCGTCATTAAAAGCCTTTGCTATTGCAATTCGTCCATTGGAATCTGCATACAGGATACGAGCCTGAGAGCCTACCACAAGTCTATTTTTTCCAGCTTCTTTAATCCACTGTATATTATCTTGCATCTGCTGTTGAATTTCCACTGGGGCCTCTTTTCGGAGATTTTCCAAAACTGTCATGGCTATTTCGTCTGATTTTTGAAGATCCGAAGCCTTTCCTGAGGTACAAACCCACCGAAAAGGTCCAAAACCATAGTCGAAACACATTGGACCAAGAATATCCTGCACATAAGATGGGTAGCGGAATTGATCCTTGTCATTATTCCATACGGCTGCACCAGCGCGACTGCTTTCCAAGAGAAACGCATTACCGTAATCAAAAAAATAAGTTCCTTTGGATACATGCTTATTGATGGCATCAACATGTCGTACAAGGCTTTCTTGTACACATTGCTTAAATCTGTCAGGATCACTCGCCAACAAAGCATTGGATTCTGCAAAGGTCAGCCCCATTGGATAATAGCCTCCAGACCAAGGATTATGTAATGATGTCTGATCAGATCCGACAGTGATGTGAATATTTTCGTTATCAAAGGCTTCCCACACTTCGACAATATTACCGATATAGGCAAAGGATACGGTCTCCTTTTGATCCATCACCAACCGTACCTGTTCAACAAGTTCATCGATGTTTTCGATCAATCGGTCTACCCAACCTTGTTCATGCCGTTTCTTTGCCGCAGCGGGATTTATTTCAGCGCATACGGTGATACAGCCGGCAATATTACCTGCTTTAGGTTGTGCGCCACTCATTCCCCCCAAGCCAGAAGTCAAAAATACCTTGCCCTGAATTGTATCATCTGCTGCTAAGTGTTTTCGGAAAGCGTTCATGACAGTAATTGTGGTGCCATGTACTATACCCTGGGGACCAATATACATATAGGAACCTGCTGTCATCTGTCCATATTGCGTAACGCCTAAGGCGTTAAAACGCTCCCAGTCATCCGGTGTCGAATAGTTTGGAATCATCATGCCATTCGTTACAACAACGCGTGGTGCATGTTGTGACGACGGGAAAAGACCCATGGGATGACCACTGTAGAGATGTAAAGTTTGCTCATCTGTCATCTGTGCAAGATACTGCATGGTGAGGCGATATTGAGCCCAATTTTGGAAAACAGCTCCATTCCCACCATACGTAATCAGTTCATGAGGATGTTGCGCTACAGCTGGATCAAGGTTGTTCTGAATCATCAACATAATCGCTGCCGCTTGCTTGCTCTCTGCTGGATAATCAGCGATCGGTCGCGCGTGCATTGCATATTGGGGCCTAAAGCGGTACATGTATATTCGGCCGTAACTACGGAGCTCCTCTAAAAATTCAGGTGCTAAAACGGTATGCCATTGTTTGGGGAAATAGCGTAATGCGTTCCGTAAAGCCAGCTTCTCTTCCGACCGGGTGAGAATATCCTTTCGTCGGGGGGCATGACTTATGGTATGATCTCGCTCTACTTTTGGGGGCAATACGGTCGGAATACCTTCCGCCACCTCGTTCTTAAATGTATCTTCCATGTTGTTATAATGAGAATACTTCCCGACCATTTTTCCATACTGCTGTAGGTTGCAAACTTCCTTGGCAGTAAGTAATATCCTGATAATTAGCTGTTTTAAATATACTGAAATCTGCTTTCATGCCTTTGGCTAACACGCCGCGATCCGACAGGTTTAAAGCTTTGGCGGCACGATAGGTTAATGCAGCAAGCAACTCAGCGTTCGTCAACTTCTCTGCTGTTGCCAAAATACTCGCACTCGTCAATAATTGTCCCATGGGTGCAGAACCCGGATTCCAATCACTTCCTATCGCCAAACATGCACCTGCATCCAACAGCTTTCTAGCTGGCGTAAAACCACATCCAAGTCCGATGGAAGCCGCAGGTAGCGCCACCGCAACTGTATCTGAATGGGCAATAAGGTCAATTTCAATTGCTGTTGATGCCTCAAGATGATCCGCAGATTGGGCACCGAGTTCAACTGCAATCTGACTTCCCGAAGTTGTGAACTGATCGGCATGAATAGTCAGGTCAAAACCCATCGCTTTTGCTTTTTGTAAATATGCCACAATGTCTTCCCCTTGAAACGCTGTTTTTTCTATAAATGCGTCAATCCGGTTTGACAGCCCTTCTGATTTTAATAGCGGAAAAAGATCTGTTGTAATTCGATGAAGATAATCCTTTGCCGATCCGCTGAAGTCTCGCGGGAGCATATGTGCCGCCAAACAAGTTGGAACAAGGTCTGATGCCGTACGACGATCCGACTCCTGAATGACACGTAATATCTTCAGCTCTTCTTCAACATTAAGACCGTAACCGCTTTTAACTTCAATTGTTGTGATTCCTTGCCTTAACAGAAAATTTGCACGCTGGATCGTGAGATCAATCAATTCTGCTGCATCACAATCCCTTGTGTGTGATACCGTGCTCCAAATCCCTCCCCCAGCTGCCGCAATCTCCAGGTAGCTTGAGCCTGCATTTCGGAGGGCGAAATCATTTGCTCGATTACCGGCAAAAGCAATATGCGTATGGCAATCAATAAAGCCTGGCAAGGCGACTTGATCTTCCTCTACATGTACAAGTGCCACTTGCTTTCCCCATTGCAGTTGTAATCCCTCAAAGTCCGCCACTTCCATGATATCGTTACCTGCTATTAAAATACCTCCATCTTTAATAATAACTATTTGTTTATCATGGAGCGCCCCATTAACGGGCATATTTGACATGGTTAATATCTGCCTAAAAGGTCCAACTAATTTTAGCTCTTTTTCCATCCTTCTTCGTCTAAAACTCTTCAAATCTTTGTTTCAAATCCGCAGCAATTTCGCCCGTCGCATATTGACGATGCAATGTGATCAGTTCGCCCGATTTTACGAGCCTTAATGCTTCAGTCAACAGCTCTTCCATCGGTTGATCGGATTCGATATGCGGAATGGACTGACGAATTCTCGCATGAATAGCTTCCAATGCTGCAGTCGATTTTAATGGCTGATGATAATCCTTTGCCTGTGCCGCACATAACAGTTCAATGCTTAATATTTTATCAACATTGTCAATGACCTGTAGTAATTTTCGGCCGGAAATAGATCCCATACTGACATGGTCCTCTTGGCCTAAAGAGGTAGGAATACTATCTGCACTTGCAGGAAAACAAAGCCCTTTATTCTCACTTGCAATCGCGGCTGTGCTATATTGTAAGATCATAAATCCTGAATTGAGACCGGTTGATTTCATTAACAATTTTGGGACACCGTTGGTTTGACCTTCTAAAGACAAGTAAACCCTTCGATCCGAAATATTGCCGATTTCCGATGCAGCAAGTGTGGCATAATCCAAAGGCAAAGCGATTGACTGTCCGTGAAAGCTACCGCCACTAATGGTTAGTTCATCATTAATGATCACAGGATTATCGGTCACTGCATTTATTTCGATTTCTATGGTCTCCTTCAAATGAAGCCAAGCATTGCGTGATGCTCCGTGGACTTGAGGGATACAGCGCAAAGAATAGGGATCTTGTACGCGGGAACAGTCTTTGTGGCTTTCTAAAATGGCGGAGCCATGAAGCATGTTAAAAATGCTTGCAGCGACATAACGGTTTCCGGCATGCGGGCGTAATTGATGTAATTCAGTAAAAAATGGTTTTATTGAGCCGTTTAAACCTTCAATCATTAAGGTCGCAATAATATCAGCATTCTGAAGTACACGATTTAACTCAGCAACAGCCATCACAGCATGGGCTGCCATAAATTGAGTTCCATTGATCAAAGCCAGACCTTCTTTTGCGCCCAAGTGCACCGGAGCCATACCATATTTTTCCAAAACGGTAGCTGTTTCCATAATTTCCCCTTCTACGTTGACTTTTCCTAAGCCAATCAAGGGTAAAAATAAATGTGACAATGGCGCCAAATCACCCGATGCGCCGACAGAGCCTTGCTTAGGTACCACAGGAATGATATGGTTTTCGATATGCCAAATAATCCGTTCAATTGTCGCATACTGAACACCCGAAAATCCTTGAGAAAGCGCGTGAACTTTAAGAATAAGCATCAATTTGGCCAAATCATTGGCGATAGGTTCGCCCATACCGACAGCATGGCTTTTTAGAATGTTTTCTTGTAGCAACTGCGTTTGACTTGCGTCAATAAGTGTGGTACACAAGGGACCAAAACCGGTATTAATCCCATAGACAACCTCACCACGCTCGACTATTTTACGGACATAACTGGCGCTCTGCTCGATCTTATTCTTGACTCCGGGTGATATTTCCCCCGTAACCGTTCCTTTTACTATGGCTAAGGCTACGGAGCATGTTAGCTGCCCACTGCCGTATAAAAATTTTTCCATCTTCCTATCTGCTTTACTCAAATGTACTTGCTATATTTGATAATTAGAAATACCATTTTTATCATCAATTGATAACCATGAATTATCAAATAGAACTAAGACACTTACTGTATTTTAAAGTATTGGCAGAAGAGCTGCATTTTAGAAGGGCTGCCGAAAAATTGTTTATTGCGCAGCCGGGCTTGAGCAGACAAATTAAGCAGCTGGAGGAATCCTATGGCGTAGCACTTTTTGAGCGTAATAAACGAAATGTTCAAATGACGGAAGCTGGGATCTATCTCTTTGCGGAGGTGAAAGAACTCTTTAGGCACTTGGATCAGATTGAAACTCAACTTCAAAGCTTTGCCAATGGTAAAATAAGTACCTTAAAGCTGGGGTTTATTGGGTCGGCTGTTCAGACCATCCTGCCGGAACTACTACTCAATTTAAAACAGCAGCAACCTGATATCGAGTTATCACTTCACGAACTAGCGAATGAAACCCAGCTGGATCTGCTGGAGAAAAAAGAATTGGACTTAGGCTTTGTTCGTCTTTCGGAAACGCCACCTGGCCTATGTAGCCTGCCTATACATACCGAGCATTTTAGTCTCGTTTTACCCAACGATCATCCCCTATTGAATTCGCCGAAAGCAAGTCTTGACGCCTTAAAAGATGAATCATTTATCTTATTTTCCAAAAACTATAGCCACTCTTATTATGATCTCGTCATGAGTATCTTTAGTGATCATAAGTTTATCCCCAAAGTTACTTTGCGCACTGTGAATGCTTTGACCATTTTCAATATGGTTGCTCAGGGATTGGGTGTTGCCATTGTTCCTTCGTCTTTAAAGAACGGATACCATGTTGATGTCACCTTCCTTGAATTGAACGGTTTACCACAACGAACAACGCTCTCTCTAGTTTGGAATGCACAAAATCGCAACCCGGGTATTCCATTGGTCACCCAGATCATTACTTCACAACTAAAATACGGATATAATACGTCAAAGCGGGATAATTAAGGTCTAAGTCCATATTAAAACAATAAAGAATAAATTGTTCGGTAAGCTTGTTCGTGTATTGCATATCAGAAACAAATTTTCTAAGTTTGAGTTATTTACTAAACTTGATAAAAAAACAAATTATGATTTTAGAAGTAGCTGTATTGCAAATTATTGAAGGACAACAATCCAATTTTGAAAGAGACTATAAAACAGCTTGCCAGTATATTAGTGCGAGTAAAGGCTATATAACGCATTCACTACGTAAATGTATTGAGAAAGACAACCAGTACATTCTATTGGTCGAATGGGAAACGTTGGAAGATCATACCATCGGTTTCAGAGAATCTGCATTATTTAAGGAATGGGAAAAACTTTTACATCATTACTACGATCCGTTTCCAACAGTCGAACATTATGAAGTGTTAAAATAGTAGTTTTATCGTCCTTTTTCTATAATAATCTAGTATCTTTGTAGAAATTTTTGATATTCAACTTTTAACCCCTGTAGCGTCGCAAGCGTTACAGCTTTGAACAGAACAAGATGTACACAAAAGAAAAAGCAAAAGTAAATAGTTTTACGGTAGATCATACCAAATTAAAACAAGGGATCTACGCTAAAGCTTCTACCACCAATAACAGCAATGTTGAAAGTTATACAACTTACGACATTCGCATGATCAGACCGAATTCTCCTGAGCGTATGCTATCGCCTGAAGTCATGCATACCTTAGAGCATTGTTTTGCAACAGAAATTAGAACCATCTTAGGTGATGAGGTTATTTATGTTGGACCAATGGGCTGTTGCACGGGATTTTATGTTGTATTGGCTGGAACAGCGAAAACTCCTCAGAATGTGGCTGAATTGATGAAAGAAGTATTAGAGACTATTCTTACAGAAGGATACGAAGTACCTTTCCAAAACCCGATTAGCTGCGGAAACTACACATTTATGGATTTTCCCACCTCAAAGCAGGCTTGTGTTAACTTCTTAAATCTGATAACTGCCGGAGAATTGGCTTTTGAGTATCCATATATTGAAGAAAACTAAATGATCCTGAATAAAGATATTGAAACGATTATCTTGGTAGCAAATAAAAATGAGCTATCTTTTAATCCGACCATTGAATCGACTTTTGTCTACGAAATTGGTGTAGGTAAAGTAAATGCTCTCCTAGCCGTTGCTACGCTTTATGAAGACATCAAAGCTTTAGGGATCAATCCTATTCTTCTCAATGTGGGCACTGTGGGCTGTACAAGACATCCGATAGGACATGTTCTTTATCCGGCATACTATGCGCAAGGAGACGCGTATACAGATGGTTTTTTTCTGGAAAACACCTTGTTTTTTAAAGGGCAAGGGATTTTGGAATCCATTTCACGCGATGAATTTCGTTACGAAGATGCACTCTTGACATCGGATCGTTTTATCAATGTAAATACGGCTTTTTATCAGGATATCAAACATTTTAATCCTCTGGCATTTGATATGGAATCTTATGCCCTAGCGAATTTCTGTTTTCAAAAAAATCTCACCTTTCATAGCATTAAAATTGTTTCAGACAATTGTGATGGTACCGTTAAAGATTGGGAAAGCATTTTAGGGGAAATTTCAGGGAGATTAGGAGACATCCTCGATCAATTTATGAAAAAATTGAATCACGAAAAAGCTGCTGCTGTCCCTATATCGTAAGTTAATGAGATAACAAAAAGACCTGTAGAAATAGAGGTCTTTTTTGTTGCTATTTGGGCCGTACCGCTGCCCAAATTCCCCAGCATTATTCCAATAAACTACCTTGTTCTTTCTTCAACAGCTGCCCCTACCGTCCTTCTAATTTGAATTTATCGAAACTATTCTTCGCCGAGGTTGTTCAGATAGTGGATGACAAGCCCATCGTTATAGTCAATATAACTCTTCCACACTGCAAATAAATCGATCTAATATTCTTATGAAGAAAAAGAAGAAAATAATAATTTCAAATAGACTGCCGATACAAATAGAACGAAAAAAAGAAAAATTAATCATCAAGCCGAGTGCGGGTGGACTTGCAACTGGGTTAAACTCCGCTTTTGATAGCGACGAAATACTCTGGGTTGGCTGGCCGGGAATCGTTCCGAAAGATGAAGAGGAAAAAGAAAAGATTGTTGAGCTTCTCAAACCGATGAGCTTACTTCCTGTTTTCTTATCAAAAGATGAAATCCGCAATTTCTACGAAGGTTATTCCAATGAGGTTCTCTGGCCTATCTGTCACTATCAGCCGAGCTACATTCATTTTGATCGCGAATATTGGTCTACGTATGTCACAGTGAATAAAAAATTTTGCGAAGCCGCTCTTTCCATCGATCAACTTTCGGATTTTATCTGGGTGCAGGATTATCAGCTTATGCTGCTCCCGCAACTGCTGCGTTCAGAAAACCAAACACTCAACATCGGTTATTTTCACCATATCCCCTTTCCTTCTGAAGAGCTCTTCATGAACATTCCACAACGTAAAGAATTGGTCGAAGGTTTATTGGGTGCGGATCTCATCGGATTTCATACGTTCGCTGATAGCCAGAACTTTCTAAACGCCTGCAAAAAAATACTGCATGTATCATCTGGTTATAATCAGCTGATATATAAAGATCGCCATATCTTTGTGGAATCCTTTCCGATGGGCATTGATTTTGATAAATTCGTCCAAGTCAGCCATCAACCAAAAATTCAATCCATTGCAAGCCAATTTCGAAGCCACTTTCCCGACCAGAAGATTATTATATCGGTCGACAGGCTCGATTATAGCAAAGGGATATTAGAGCGATTACGTGCTTTTCTCACCTTCCTTGAAAAATACCCCGAATGGCATACAAAAGTTGTCTTATATATGCTTATCGTGCCATCAAGGGATAAAGTGTCGCAATATAAGAAGCTGAAAGACGAGATTAACCGAAAGGTGAGTGAAATCAATTCCATTTATGGAAATTTAAGCTGGACGCCAGTATTATATTTTTACAAATCACTTCCATTCGAGGAACTGGTTGGATTATATGTTGCATCTGATATCTGCATGATTACATCGACGCGCGATGGGATGAATCTTGTCAGTAAAGAATATATCGCCAGTAAAACGTTATCAAAAGGTGTGTTGATTTTAAGTGAGTTTGCGGGCGCTTCCAAAGAACTTGTTGACGCCTTGATTATCAACCCCTATAATCGAACGGAAACTGCTGACAGTATTTACCAAGCGCTTAAAATGCCGCCCGAAGAAGTTCAGGAACGTACCGATGCCAATATTCAGATTATACAGAAGTTTAATGTACAGCATTGGGTGCAACTATTTACCAATCGCCTGGCTGAAACCAAAGCCATCCAGCGTGATGAATGGGCAAGGCGGATTTCAGATAAAGTGTTCAGTAGTATTTCGGAACGATACAGTAAAAGCAGCAATAGGCTCTTTTTCCTGGATTATGACGGCACTTTGGTCAAATTCCAGAACCACGCCCAAAAAGCAACTCCGACGACCTTATTGTACAACCTCTTGGATAATATTATTTCAGACCCACTTAATACCTTGGTCATCATAAGCGGGCGCTCGCAAGAAAGCTTATCGTCTTGGTTTGACGGTCGGTCTTACTATTTGGTTGCCGAACATGGCATTTGGTCAAATTTCCCAAATTTCAACTGGTCATATAAAAAAGGACTGGCACTTCATTGGATGCCCGAAGTAAAAAAATTGATGGAAAAATTGGCCGACCAAACTCCAGGCGCATTTATTGAAGTCAAGCCTTATTCGTTGGCCTGGCATTATAGAAAAGTAGAATTAGGCTTGGGCGAACTTAAAGCCACTGAATTAAAAGAGATTTTAAACCCGATGCTGAATGATTATGGCTTACAGTTACTTGACGGAAATGCGGTCATTGAGGTTAAAAATACGGAAGTTAACAAAGGTAAAGCAGCATTGGAAATTGCAGGTCATATAAAAGCAGATTTTATGTTGGCCATTGGCGACGACATTACCGATGAAGACCTATTCCGTTATCTTCCTCAATCGACGATAAGTATTAAAGTTGGTAGCAATAAGTCTGCGGCAAAATATTATCTGGATGAACAAGAAGATGTTCTTCAATTTTTGAATCAACTTATCATAAAATAATGAACGAAAATACAATGGAAAAAAGACATACCTATCAATCTGGAATCATTGGCAATTGTTCCTATATTGCGCATGTCGGTATGGATACCAATATATCTTGGCTGTGCTGGCCCTCTTTCGAAGATAGCTTTGTATTTGGCAGTATGCTCGACAAACAGCAAGGCGGGCGCTTTGAGATCAGCTCAGAGGAACCTATTGTCGAAACCAAGCAATACTACATCAAAAACTCCAACGTGCTCTGCACGGAAATCCATACAGCGTCCTATGCCTATCGCGTTACGGATTTTGCCCCTCGATTTGAACAATTCGGACGATATTTTAAACCTTTGATGTTGGTCCGGAAGATCGAACCTTTATATGGGGTCCCCAGTGTAAACGTTAGGTGTCATCCTACTGGCGACTATGGCCGATTGGCACTTAAACCAACCCGTGGAAGCAATCATATCCTGTACAGTAACGACCAGATAGGGGAACGAATTCGCCTTACTACGGATCTGCCCATTTCTCATTTCTTTCAAGAGGAGAGCTGGACCATCATCAGTGAGAATAAATACCTTGTATTGACCTATGATGCTGCTTTCGAATCAGCTATCGCAGGTACCTGCGAAGATTTCCTCCATAAGACAATTAGCTATTGGCAGCGATGGATTAAAAGATGTAGTATTCCCAACATCTATCAAACAGAAGTTATTCGATCCGCTTTGGTGCTAAAGCTCCATCAATATGAGGACACAGGAGCAATTATAGCAGCTTCAACAACAAGCTTGCCCGAGTACCCTGGTTCTGGCAGAAACTGGGACTACCGCTATTGCTGGGTACGGGATAGCTACTATGTGCTAACGGCACTGACGCATATCGGTCAATTTGAAGAAATGGAAAGCTTTGCAAACTATATTGCCGGCATCACACATCGTAATCCGGGAAGGCTTCAACCATTGTACGGTATTCTCGGCAATTCCGAGCTTACGGAACATATTTTACCCTATCTAAAAGGATATCAGGAAAGCGGTCCAGTGCGAATCGGGAACCAGGCGTTTGAACATATCCAAAATGACGTCTATGGTCAGGCTATGATTGCATTGTTGCCTCTTTTCACTGATCAGCGATTTAAAATCCATGAAAACAAAAATGTCTTAGGCTGGGTGAATTTTATTCTGGAAAAAATAGAAGCCACAATCGAGGAAAAAGATGCCGGCATTTGGGAGTTCCGGAACTTTGCCAACCATCACTGCTATTCGAATCTTTTCCAATGGGTTGGATGCAAAGCTGCCCTATTAATTGCACGCCAAAATGGTTATCAGGATATGGAGGATCGCGCGAATGTTCTCCTAAAAAAGGCAGAAGCTTACATTGAAGCTTGTTATGACGAGGAGCGAAAAGTCTATCAAAACGCATTAGACAGCCGAAATTTAGATGCAAGCACCTTACAGCTTATTGTTATGGATTATCTTGACCCAAAATCGGACCGTGCACGTCATCACCTCGAGATGCTGGAAAAAGAATTAAAAGGCGAAAATGGACTTTTTTATCGGTATAAGCATCAAGATGATTTTGGCCGCCCCAAATCCACGTTCTTGGTCTGTGCATTTTGGTATGTAGAAGCCTTGGCCTGCGTAGGGCGTGTGGAAGAAGCGAAAGAGATTCTCGAACGTTTGCTGACCTACAGCAATCACTTAGGTCTGTTCAGCGAAGATGTTACGGAAGATAACGGTAGCCAATGGGGTAATTTCCCTCAAGCTTATAGCCACGTTGGATTGATGAATGCTGTTTACCGCCTAGCGATAAAATTGGATAAACCAATTTTTCACTAACATAAAACAAACATGAAGGTGTTAAAAAGTCAGGTTAACACCTTCGGTTTGAGCATTCGAAAGCGCTTTCGGTGCTTATATTTACAGGCGCTTATATTAAGGTCTGTTTGTAGCGATCAAAATGCTCACAGATTTCTTCCACCCCAATTTGTTTACCCATTAAATCTATAAAACGGTTCTTATACAATGAGAAAATATATAATCCTGTTGCCAAGCTTCCCACCACAAAAATACCTTCCTGCTCGTTACTTTTGACCAGTTTATTATTTAGATGACATTCCTTAAGCAATGGTATATCATAAGAAGACCATTTCCCCATTTTATCTTTTAGTACCAACCCAATATTTTTTGTTTCAGTCATCGTAATTTGCTCCTTTCTTAAAAAGGGAACATCAGTAATTGTCTAAATGTTTGCATCATTTGCTGATTCCAGCAAAAATGCGTCTTTTATACACAGTATCAAGTATAAACACGTTATATAAAAAAAGCATGTTTTCACCATTATGGTTTGAAAACATGCTTTTATTAAGTCTGTACGAGATTAATCTATCTTTTGCCAGGCAGATAGATCTGAAAACCCAAACCTACCCCCAATCCACTCGCTCCACTACCCGTATTGATATTGGCTTTACTGTAGTTATAACCGAAGGTGGCTTCCAAAGCCACTGTCCTGGTAATAAAATGTGCATAACCCACATTCGCTCCTACGGCCAGTGCAACATCTTTCCCTTTCGAGCTACCCGAAATCCCGATGTCTCCCTGCCCAAAGAATCTCCCTGTAGTGGAACCTGCATTGGGGAAGTAATAGCGTACAAAAGGTGCAACCCCATATGTCCATTCATTATCAGCATCCTTTACCGTGGCCAAACCTAAGTTGGCTTGCGCTCCGATGGCCAAACCATCCGAAACAAAATAGCCCGCTCTCGGTTGAAGTGCAATGTTAAACGATTTTGCTTCAAAGCTGTAGCCTAGATTACCGATCGATCCACCGACCATCCAGTTTCCTTGCTTTATAGGTTCGATGCCTACCTCCGATGACATCTGTGGCGTGGTCTCAATTTTCTGCGCATAGGCCTGATACCCAATACCTGCAGTTATTAATAAAAGAAGTGTCGATTTTTTCATATATATGTATGTTCTAAATTACTTTAATTTAATAACAAGGTCAATAAATGAAAAGTTTTAAATTTATCATTAAAATATGGATACCACTTTTTAATAAAAAAAACAACCATTCAGTTTTAATTGCTGTTCTTTATAAAAAAGATGATGAATACAGCAATTCAATTTGGTGATTCTATTTCACAATCATATTGGAGAAACTCCATGTACATGAACGAAATAGACCCTCTAGACAACGATCCAAGTACCGACGATGGTACTTCTGTACGGAAGCAGCCTCAAGTCCCTTCCCAAGAAGACGTAACTCCTGACCTATACTATCCTGAAAATGCAGAGGGGCCTGATCCAAGCGAAGAAGAACAACGCGATCGTAGTAATAAAGAAAAAATTAATACAGAAGAGGATCAAAAGAAAGAGCAACCGGACCATTCAGAAGAAGATATTTATGGTGCTGATCCGGATCAAAAGAAAGAGCAAAAAAACTCCCTTAATTAAGGGAGTTTTTTTATCAGATATATTGATAGGTCGACGAGATGGTTACGGTTTTGATTTACTATTATTGATACTGTCTTTCCTAAGTGTGTCTGCTAAACTCGTATCTTTCTGCATGGTCATTTTTTGCTGTTCGCTTAAATTATACCGGGTTTCGTCGGCATCAGTAGGTGCAATGTTGTCTGACTGACCGCTTCCTTCAGTTTGATTTTTGGTCGAGTTTTGGCACGAAAAGAATAGTGTAGCGCATAATATCGCTCCTAAAGTTAATGTGAATCTTTTGCTCTTTTTCATAGTCTATTTTATTTTGCGTTAATCTTTTTCGATAAGAACCACATTCAAAGCTTATTAGTTCAATAAAAGCTGATAAAAACAAAAAATTCAAAAACTTGCTTAAAAAAATGGACACTAGTATATGGCATTAAAACAGGTAATACCCGTAATAAAGACATTTTTTTTAGGAACAAATACCCAATTAAAAAAAGCTATTCATGGCAGTAAATTTTATTGCGACACGTTTAATCCCGCTTTTTTGTAGTGTTTCTACTACAAAATCAAGGATACGCAGCGTTACGTATTTTTCCCATATACCTGTTTAAACAAGGTTTGGATGACCTCTAAATCGCAAAACTAGCACTTTAATTGTACCTCTGTTTATCGAATACACATCAGTCAATTTAACAAAAGGTACTATGAACAATTCCAATTTAAATTTGTTAGTCGAAGAAAAAAGAAGTCTTTTGAAACATTTCGCGGGAAAATTCACCAATGATCCTGATGAAAAAGAGGATTTGATTCAAGAAACACTTATCCGCGCATTAAAATCGATCGATGATTTTATCCGTCACCCCAAGTTAATGTCTTGGCTTTACGTTATTATGAAAAATGTATACATCAATCAATACCGCAAAGCGAAGCGTACGAATGATATCCACGAAACCTACATCGGTCTCGAAAGTACCAACACAATAGAAACAAATAAAAGTGACAATAAATTCATCGCGGATGATATTGAAAAAGCGATGTGCAGTTTATCGGAAGAAAATTATCAAGTGTTTCAATTATTTCTCGAAGGATACAAGTATCATGAGATAGCCTCTTATTTTGACATGCCCGAAGGCACTATAAAAACCAGGATCCACATGACAAGAAAGAAACTTCAAAAGCAACTTAAAATTTACAGGCTCAAATAAAAAACAAAAAGGTGGTTCTAGGGTTATCTATCTAGAAGCAGCTAACCGACATCACAACAATTCGTTAAATGGTAAACATATGAAATCAAGAGTTAAAATAAATAATCAGCAAGCAATGGTCATTGCGCTAATTATCTGCGGCGGTCCGATAGGAAAAGGAAATAGCAAAACCATTGTTCAACCAGAAGTTTCGGAATCAGTAGACAAGAAACAGATTAAGGTCGATACGGAAAAAGGTAAAAAAACTTCTTTTAATAAAAAATAAAGATAGCAATTACCGTCCAACGGCTGCTTTAGCAATTTAAAGCAGCCGTTTTTTTTTTGCGTTTCGCTCCAGCTATCGTGCAACAATCTACTGATGGTACGCAGTATAAAATCGCCTTCATGGATGAAATTATACCTATCCTGTTCTTTCACAAAACTGCAGGGCTACTTGAGGCGTTCTTAAGTGAAAAATAGAAATTCACAAAGCCGACATTAAATGGAAAACAATACGATAAATGATCGTACATTAATCAGCGACCTTATACAGATCAACAACGATCGGATTGCAGGCTATCAGAAAGCTGTAGAAATAGCCACACGCCTCCATCTTGAACATTTAAATAACACCTTTATTGAGTTTATGAACCAATCCGAGGTATTTATTGAAGAATTAAAACCCTACCTAGCTCCGCGGGAAGACGACTCAATCGGAGGAACGATGATCAGTGGCAAGCTATTCAGAATTTGGATGGAGATAAAATCCGCCATTTCAGGAAATGATGAAAGGAGTTTACTATGCAGCTGTGAGCAAGGTGAAGATGCCTTTACACATACCTATAAGGATGTTGTTGACCATGAAGACTGGGAAATCAGCCATGATCTGCTCCTGCTCATCGAAAAACAACTTGGTATACAGCTCGAAGCTCACGAATATATTAAAACGTTACGAGACAAGGCCACTACGTCTTAACCTATTATCAACATATTTTACAAGGGTAAATGCACTATGAAAGCAAGAACGGGGTATACAAGAAGAAAAGTAGGTAAGTCTTTTAAATATTTCGACGCTTCGGAAAAGGAAGTGTCCGATAAAAAGATTTTAGAGCGGATCGCAAAACTCGTTATTCCACCAAATTGGACAGATGTTTGGATCGCTAAAAGCTCAAAAAGCGATTTACAGGCTTTTGGCTTCGACCAAAAAGGACGCAAACAATATATCTATCATTCCAAATTTGTCGGCCAACGGCAAGCTGCAAAGTTTAGCAATATCCTCTATATGGGTAAATACTTACAAGAGTTGAGAAACATCAGTTCCAAACACCTCAAACACGAATTTTGGGACATGGATAAACTTTGTGCAGTTGCTTTTAAAATAATGGACAGTACATTGATTCGTATTGGCAATAAGCGTTATACACTGACAAATAAATCGTATGGGCTGAGTACTTTGGAAAAAAGACACGTCAGCATTGAAGGCAATCAGATATCGCTAGCCTATAAAGGTAAAAAGGGGGTTTTCCAGCAGAAATCCTGGACCAACAAACAACAAGCTAAACTTTTGGAAGAATTACTAAAAATGAAAGGCAAAAGGATATTCCAAATGGATAGTGCAAGTTGCGAAAGCACTTTCTGTGGCTCCGCTTTTAATCAGTATCTGCGGAAGAATTGTACAGGTGAGATCAGTTGCAAGAGTATTCGCATTTGGGGCGCCAGTCGTGAAGCCTTTTATCAGCTTGCGCAAATAAAACAGGCGGAATCACTCAGTGCACGGAAAAGACAATTAAATAGCGTCATCAAGAAGGTTGCAGAGCAACTTGGTAATACGAAGTCTGTTTCGCAGACTTATTATATCCATCCGGCCATACAACAGGTATTTATGGAAGCAAAGTTCCCCTTTATAAAAGATAAATTACCACTAGCGAAGCTTGAAGAGAGAGTATTCCGATTTTTACGTAAGCATGGCTAAGCAGGAAATTACCGGCCAAATCTAAACCATTCTTCCAATGGATGGTTTAGATTATGAAGCCAACTCGCAACCATCTCCATTGCTGCAACAGAAAAGGTTATACCATTTCCGCCGAAGCCACATACAAAATATGAATTTTTGAACTTTCTATGTTCTCCGATATAAGGTAATCCATCTTTGGTCGTCCCAAATGTACCTGCCCAAGTAAAATCAGTGCGGAAGGTTTTATCGACAAAAATTTTATTAAATGACTGCGCTAACTTATGAGACTTCTTTGCAATGAGCTCATCTCGCTTGATGGGATCTCTAAAGGTCTCATCTTCTCCTCCAATCAGAAACCTATCGTCGTCTGTTGTTCGCATATACAAATAGGGCGTGGCCGTATTCCAGATGAGAAGGTCGCGATATAGCTGATTATGTTCTTTATCAGCTTCCGATACAATAGCAAATGTGCTTAGCAGGTCAACAAATTTTTCGGAAATGAGATTTGTTGTTTCGTATCCTGTACAATAGATAATCTTTTCCGCTTTGATTTTAGCCCCTGTTGAAGTAATCGCTGAATTATAACCAGACTTATAAAACACTTTTTCCAACGCTGTTTTGTCAAAAATAGATAACCCTCGGTTAACATTATATGCCAATAGTTCGTGTGTGAAACAAAAGGCGTCAATGCTTGCCCCTAGATCCGAAAGTATACCCCCATAAGCACCGCACATTGCATAACGTTCCCTGATATCCCGCTCCGTCAGCCACTTGACGTCGAAGCCAGCTTCTTGCCTTGCTTCGAACTCCACCTTTAGCCAAGCTATATCCTTTTTCTTTGCCGCATAGTAGAGTGACTGTTTGCTTCTAAAACCAGCTTTCGATCGGATTTTCTTGGCAAGTCTACCTAATTTATCAATCGCTTCTCCACAGGCTCGGTAGCTCGCAATTGCCCCCTGAATGCCGATTAATTCCTTTAATCTATATAAGGGAATATCAATCTCATATTGTAACATGGAAGTTGTTGCCGCCGAACTCCCATTCACAATTTCCCGCTTATCTATAAGAACACATTTCTTTCCATCGGCCATACATTGATGCGCAATCAAGGCTCCGGTGATCCCCCCTCCTACAATAAGTACATCACAGCTTATATCTTTTTGTAAGGAAGGATAGGTATTTAAGAGACCATTCTTCACCAACCAAAATGGCTCATTTGACTTTAAATCCATGATAATAATAGCAGCTTTACAGTATATAACCGATTCCTTTAGGAATAGTTTGCCAGCTATTTTATTAAATTTCAAACCATTCCTCCATAGCGAAGGTTATCGTATTAGCAATAAATGGACAACATATGCGTGCAATTTGGACAGGGGCTATTGGTTTTGGCTTAGTTAATATTCCCATAAAATTATATAGTGCAACTGAAAATGCAAGTCTCGATTTGGACATGCTTGATCGTAAAGATTTATCCAATATTAAATTCAAACGGGTAAATGAACAGACTGGTAAAGAAGTAAAGTGGGACAATATTGTTAAAGGATACTTTATGAAAGACCACTATGTAGTTTTGGAAGACGCCGATTTTGAAGATGCAAGTCCGGAGAAATCAAAACTTATCAATCTGCATGCATTTGTAAAACTGATGGATGTCGACAGTATTTATTTTGAAACACCTTATTACCTCGAACCACAGAAGGGCGGTGAGAAAGCTTATCAGCTGCTTGTCAAAGCTTTAGAAAAAACAAAAATGGCGGGTTTAGGAGCATTTGTGATGCGAAATGTCGAACATCTAGCCCTTATAAAACCCTATCGTAATGCATTGGTATTGAATAAAATTCGCTATCAGCAGGAGATTAGGGGCTTGGACGACCTTAAATTGCCCACTACAATAAAAATTCAAAAGGTGGAAATGGACATGGCGACACAGCTGATTGAGCAGCACAGTAAGTCCTTTGATATTAGTAAATATAAAAATGAATACATGGACGAGCTCCTAAAAATTATCAAGCAAAAAGACAAGGGAAAACGCCCAACCATCCGAAAAATGAAAGTTGAGCATACAAAAGCAGACGATCTCCTTGCCAAACTAAAAGCGAGCTTGGGTTAAGACGCACCGACATAAAAACCTAGGTGGCTTAGCTACCATCAAGGAAGCTAAAAGCAGGAATAAGAAATCCAGTATTTTAAACATAAATGGAAAAACGATGAAAAATATCATACCGGAACAAAAAGAAGGGAAAAGACTTGATTGTTTTGAATCACTTGAATTTGCAAGTGAAGATATCGCTAACTTAGCATTTGAATTGGGCGTAGAGAACCTGAGAAAGGTCAACCATTGGTACACGTTAGCCCAATTACCCGCTACCACATTTCAATTAACAGGCGGTTATGGTACACCGATAGATCGCTTACTCGAATTACATGATTATATCAGACTGGATATCCCCGGACCGGGACTTCCAAGTAGCGGTGGTTATGACTGGGTGCATGTCGTTAACCTCACGCTAGACAAAACCGATGATTATAAAGTTTTTGCCCTAACCTTAAAGCCTTGTCCCGATCCAAGCCATCCCGGCGATAAAAATACAGCTCATTTTTTCGAAGGAATTTCATCGTCAACTTTCCTGATCGAACAGCGTAGAAACAGTATATTGTTTCAATATGCTGGCAGAAACGAGATCATAAACGTTGACAATGAAAATTTTAGCGATAATGTTCGGAACTATCTCGTCGGTTTGGCGGCGAAAATAGGAGCCTCCTATCCGCAGTGGAAATCATTAATTAAAGGAATGGCGAATGCTGTTGCCAAAGAATTTAATGCCCATTTATAGTATGTTACATGTGAGAAAATGGTACCATTTTTAATTCCAAAGTAAAAAGAAGCCAATAAAGCAATTTTATCTACTTTCCAACGTTCTAATATTAAAGATTCGATCTATGTTGTCGTAATTTTTTTTCGTACATTTATGTATACATTAGGAGTTTTGGGGTACTATGAATCATACAATCCAATCGAGCAATCAAACCGCTATTAAGCTTCAATCTTTTGGCAAACTGGTCATTTTAGATCGGCACTTTACGATCGTCGGAGTAACGGAGTCTGTCGTAAAAGAACATTATACCAGTGAAGCTCTATTAGGAACTCATTTTTTTCATAGCTTTGGCCATATCTTCGGCGAAGCTTTGTTAAAAGTGAGGAATGCTGTGATGGAACTTCTTGAAAACGGACAGTCGCGCCACATTTTACCCATTAAAATTAAAAACGACCGGGTTTATGTAAAATTACGTAGACATGATGAATATCTTTACATTGAATGGGAACAACAGCATAAAAAATATATTCCCGCTAAAAAAATTAACGAACTCAATTTTTTGTTGGATACCATTCAGCCAAATAATTGGAATCGCGTTTGTTCGGCCATCAACAAGATATTGAATTATGATCGTGTTTTCGTTTTGCAAATTCAAGAAACAGGGTATAGTTCGGTGATTGATGAGCATACGGCAAATGGACGGTCTTCTTTCAAAGGCAAGGAATTCTCCAAAGATTTTATGCCCGAGGAAGTCTTGTCTTATTATCGCGGTTATTCGTATCGATACGCTCCCAACATGGACGATCAGGGACAAGAATTCTATTATAAAGATGAGTCCATCGATCCCCTTTCGAGCCTATTATCTCCTCTGCCTGAACTCCATCAACTTTTTTTGAAAGAAATAAATGTTCAAAGTGCCCTTTTTTTTCGAATCTGTATTGATGATGATTTTTGGGGACTTGTGGTTGCGCAGCATAACGAAAAGCGTGTGGTCGACCTACAACAACGAAAACTATGCACGTTTGCCATCCAGGCGGCAACCAGCAAATATGAAAGTCATGTCAAACAGAATCTCTTGGAAAGAACAGAGCTTCTAAAGCTCGCAGAAGAAGAATTAAAGAAAAGTCTCTCTGAAAATAAGATGGTAAATTGTGCCTTGATACAACATATGGACATCCTAACTCAGCTTGTGGATGCAGACGGTTTGGCGATTTTCAATCAGGGCGACGTTTTTAGCTATGGGCAGTCTCCTCCTAAAGCACAGTTTTATGAACTCATTCAATTCCTGCAGAAACATACCGACAAAGCCCTCTTTAAAGACTACAACTTTCGTCTAAATCATCAAGAAAACTTTAAAGAAAAGCTTGGTTTTGCCGGTCTAATGTATTTAAAGGTAGGCTTGGAGAACGATTATTACATCGTTTGGTTTAGAAGAGAAAATAGCAGTCAGGTCATGCAAATGGAGTTAAAAGAAGAACAGGATGGTAAAAAGCAGCTCAAAATCTGGGAAGATACGCGTTATGATGTTGCCAAGCCATGGAATGATGCTGAAATTAACTTTGTGCTTCGCTTAAATCAAATCATCAAAGAATCCATCTTTGCGAAATTGAAAGAACGCCAGCTCCTCAATGACGAACTTCTCAGCTTAAACAATGAATTGGAAATGTTTACCCATACGCTTTCCCACGATTTGAAAAACCCGCTGTCCATCTTAAAAATGGGCATACAATTTCTTCAGCAACACCCCGACAATATCGATTTTAAAAAAATCAATAAATGGTATCAGAATTTCAGCCGAAGTGTCACCAACATTGAGGATATTATCAACAATATGGTACAATTAAGTCAACACCGATCCAGCATTTTAGACAAAGAGCCACTTCCAATGGCCTACACCATTCAGCGTATATTCCAAGAAAACAGTATTCTATATAACGTCAATAATTGTCGGCCCACTTTTGGTACATTATTGCCTATTTGGGGCGAGAAAAGTGCCGCTTATCAAATTTTTTCCAATTTAATTATCAACGCTATAAAATATTCAGCCCAGTCGGACAGCCCTGTGGTATCCATAGATAGTTCGCATGAAGATGATTATACCCATTATCAAATCAAGGATAATGGAATTGGCATACCCAGTGAACACCTACCGCACATATACGAAATGTTTACAAGGGCGGATAACGTGGGCTCCATACCCGGTACGGGCATTGGTCTTTCACTCGTAAAGCGCATTATGGAGCGGTTGGGAGGAAATATAAAAATTGAATCGGAAGTCGGTTTGGGTACAACAGTTCATCTTTACTTTCCAATTGTTAAGCCATTTCCCGAACAAATGTTGCTCAATTAACCTGATGCAGCATCCTGAAATCTCGCAAACTATTTCCTTGCTGATATTGTTCATTATTCGAGAGAATACAACGCGAATAAAGAGGGTTGTACCACTTAAACGAAATCGAAAACATGGAAGAGATATTGCAACATGCAGTAGTAAAACGAGGTTTGATTATTGCCTATTACTTTAGTAACATATGGTATCGTAAAGGATTATTCGGGCAACATACTATTCCGGATCCCAATGATACTGATCCAATTGAGCGTCCTGAACCGGACGTGGATGAAACCGATCCTGAAGAAGAAGAAAATGTCAATTATGCCCATAAAAAGACACAAACAAGCGACGGAACAAGTGCTAGAGCGGCCTCGTCCGCTGCTTGGGATGAAAATGTCGAAAATCCGGCAATACCCAAAAAGACAGATTGACCCGTGGGTCAATCTGTAACGATATGCAATTGGCCATTTTCATTAAAGAAAACGTCGCTGATAAACACCATGCGTTTATCACCCGTTTTTATAGTACGTCCGTGATACACACAGCGGAGCTTTCCTTCTCTATCGCTAAATAGGCTATTGTGTCCGGTACCCGAAATTACTCCCCCGCTATGGATATTTTTTTCAATGATTGGGTTAGCAGGTGACTTTTCATAGCTTCCCAATGGGGCAGTTGCCGTTCCATAGCCTACCGCATAATTGGCTCCAGCAAAATAGTTGGCGGAATACATCATATAATATTGTCCGTTTTTTTTCATTAGAAAAGAACCTTCTGTCCATCGTCTATTTATCTCACCCGAAGTGACTGACCTACTCTCCCATTCAGCCTGTGCGTCATTCATCGAAACTGGAGGTCGCATTAAAAGGACTGGGTCCCCGATCGTTTTAGTCATACTGCTGTCCAATTCAACACCATACACCCAGCTCTCTTCGATCCTGCTATAGCCATACTTCTGCTTCGCCCAATCCGCAACCTCCGACTCCACCGGATGCTCATAGCAACAACGCGAATAAAACAGATAATTCCTATTGTCGGTATCTCTAAAAACGTTCGCATCAATAATTGGATATCCCGGATCAAAAATAGGTTTTCCAGTAAGGTCTTTGAATGGCCCTAAGGGACTATCCGCCACAGCTACCCCGATGCGATAGTTTTCAATATGTTGTTTTGGATTATCTTTCCAATGGGCGCTATAATACATATAGTATTTGTTATTGACCCGGTAAACTTCAGGCGCCCAAAAATCTTTTTCTCCCCAGCCATTAGGCTGGTTGGCATCATATACTTTCCTTTCCTTCGTCCATGTTTTCAGATCTTTGGAACTATAAGCAATAAAGCCGTTTTCAGTTCCACCTGTGCCATATAAATAATATCGATCGGTAGGCGGATCAAATACAATAAAGGGATCGCCAAAGGCTACATCCGTTTGATAGGATTTTCCATTCCGGGTCAATCCCTGATCTGTAGCCAGGAAGCGAAACTTTGCGGTATCAAACCGAGGAACCGGAATACCGTCACTGGTTGATGCAAAATTAAACGGTATGATAGCGGTTCTCCGAGGTGCCACTTTTTCATCTGAAAAGTGTGTGTGACAGACATAATACCATTGCTTTCCTTTTTTGAAAACGTCGCCATGTCCAGTTCCGGCAAAACCGCTATTTTTTCGGCTTAATGCCGGCTGACCTTCTAGTTTTTTCCAAGGCCCATAGACATTATCCGCGATTGCCACGCCGACAGCATAGTCTTTATTTCGAAAATCATTTGCCGAATAAAACATATAATAATACTGGCCTTGCTGGATAACAGTAGGACCTTCGGTAACCGTCCACTCTGCATTTGCTGTATTTTCCCAGGGTAATTCCGCATGGACACATTCTTTTAGCGTCTCTCCTTTTATTCCCGAATAATCGGACTTTAATTCGGCGACAAAAATTCTATTTCCTTGCGTTAATCTGACATGAAACAGGTATTTCCTCCCATTGCGATCGCTGAATACAAAAGGATCTATCTGCTTTTGCCCGACTTCAAGTGGTGCTTTGGAAGTTTGCTTAAAAGGACCTACAGGGCTATCACTAACTGCAATTGCTATATGCTCATCTGCTGTATAAGCCATATAAAATTTACCCTTTTCAAACCATACCTGTGGCGCCCAAAATCCCGTCGATCCAAAAGCATCTCCTTTTAAAAGAGCAAAACCTGAAGTTGTGCCTGCCGGGACCTTCCAATGTTTCAAATCTGTAGATTGATACACTTTAAACCCCTGCTGTTCTTCAGAATCTCCATTCGTACCATACAGATAATAATATCCCCCGTAAAAGAATACGGTTGGATCAGCCTGAAAAATTCCGTCTATTGGAATATTCGCCTTTCCTATCGATACTGCTGTGGTATGCTGTGCGATTGTCGTCTGTACAAAAGACAGAAAAAGGGCACTAATTAAAAGGTATATTTTGTTCATTGAATTAAATAGCTATTTGGTATACAGATATCTAAAATTCAATAATTAATCGCTCAATTGCCGGTAATATTGTATCAATTGAACATCATTTTGTATCATAAAACCATTTCTCTAACCAAGTTTAGTTAAATGCAACTGTTTCATTTAATTGACAAACCATTTACTTCTGAGACCCGTTCTATTTAAAATAATCAAATACTTAATTAAGAGCGTAGGTCATGATATGTAATAACATCTTTTTCTTTTCCTTAATAACCAGTCTGCTGTTGATATCGTGTAATCATCAAACTCCTCAGGAAAAAGCTTCCCGTCATATGGAGGAGGCCGAAAATAAAGCAGCGGCAGCCAGTGAACAAGCTATAGCGAGAGCTGAAGCTGCGGCAGCAAAGAATACAGAAGCAGTCATTTATGCAAATATAGCTGCTGCTAACGAGGCTGTTGCTGGGATTCCAGCTCCAGCGTTGTCCAATAAGGAAGCTGAAAGGATATACAACAAACTCGGCAAAATCATTGTCGATCGAATCAATGCAAAGACAGCAGTAGAAGCGATGGAAAAAGAACAAGCCATCGCTCGAATTAAAAAAGATGTTTTGGAAAATTTAAGGAATGGCAAAATTACCCAAGCTGATCATGACGGTATAATGGGCTATTTAGAAGATAGCATCAAAGCTGCCAAGTCAGTTATGTAAGGCGCAATCAGCGAGACAAAACGACAAACTTATGATAAATTCAATCGAACAATCGTGTATAGAAGCCTGTTGGCAATGTGTTACTGCTTGCCATACCTGTGCGAATGCTTGCACAAAAGAAAGTGACCTTCAAGCCATGGCAAAATGTATTGCATTGGATATGGAATGCGCAGTCGTTTGTAAAGCAGTGGCCGAACTTCTTGCTATGGAAAGTTACTATAGCCGACGACTTATCAAGACTTGCGCTGAATTATGTACACTCTGTGCAGAGGAGTGCTTTATGCATCCACATGAACATTGCCAGCACTGTGCTAAGTTATGTGAACTTTGCGCAATTGCGTGTAACAAACTAACTGCATAAAATATAGTGGTGTAGATTTCAAATTTCCTGATGGGGCTATCAGGAAATTTTTAATTCAAAATGCCTCTTTCAAATGCAAATTTGACCAAATGAGCTGTATTTTTTACGCCCGCTTTATCGATTAAGTTTTGACGGTGTCCTTCAACTGTACGCTTGCTTAAAAATATCTTATCGGCAATTTCAATATTTGTGTATCCTTCTGCAATTAATTTGAGTACTTCAAACTCTCTATCGGAGATATCAAAATCTGTCTGTAGCTCGCCTGATACCTGTGCATAGCTTTGTCCAGAGCGAACTTGGTCCAATAGTATCATTGCGATTTCCTCGCTCATGTATCGTCCCCCATTTGCGATATGATTTAATCCAAAAAGCAATTCGTTATAGCCAACGTTTTTAACCAAATATCCGGCAAGACCAGATTCAAATGCTTCAACAACGTAGTTGATCTGATTCAACATGGACAGTATTACTACTTTAATGGACGGATACTGTTTTTTTAATTCATGTAATAGTTCAATACCATCCATTTCCTCCATGCTGATGTCTGTTAAGACAATATCAGGAACAGGATTAGAATTTAAGAACTGAAGAGCCTCCTTTCCATTCGACGCCTCTCCAACAACTTCAAATCCATCTTGCGATTCTAATAGTAATTTTATTCCGTTACGTACAACCATGTGGTCTTCAACCAATAGGATTTTTATCATTATTCTTTTTTTAAATAGTTAATTTAAGTAAAATACCTGTCTCCGGCGTATGATTCATAATCCGTGCATTATAGAGTTCAGCAATCTTCATCAAACGCATTGGACTATGTTCATGTTTTATTGTTGACAGCGATCTCCCCTGGCTAAAAAAAGGTGACACTTTAACTAAAATCTCAAATTCAATCACCTGTACCGAAACTGAAATAGCCTGTGAAGGAATCTCATCATTTAAATACTGGAATATAGCAGTAAGTAACTTAAACAGCTGAACTTGTGCCTCATGATGCAATTCTCTTAAATGCGGATCTAGCAAGGTGTCAATTGTAAAACCCGATCGTTTTCTATAACTCGCCACAGCCTCATCAACTGCATGAAAAATGCCAAGATCATTCAGTATCGGATTGTAGAGCAATACAGCTTTATTACGAATCTCCATAACCAACGTGCTTAATGAATCACGTAAGCAACGTAATTCTTCAAAATCACCATAGCGATTTGTAAAATTCTGAAGAGATATACGCATTCCGTAAAGTTCCTGAGCCAATTCATCGCGGAAATACCGTCCTATTTTTCCAATATCATCTTGTTGATTCCTAATAATCGATTTATAAAAATCTTCTTGACTACCATCCCATACCTGCTTTAGCTCCGAAGGCTCTTTGAGGTTCTCCAACCGTCCCACAGGCTCTTCTGATAGATCAAAATATAGTTTTTTGTTTTCGTCCCCCATATTGTTTTTCATTACATGTCATAACTAATAACCATTTAAAGGTATCAACAGTTTTAAATATTCACATCTATTTAGCCATTAAAAATGTACCAATTAAAACACTACGTATAAATACGTGCGACAAAAAGAAAAAAGGGGGAAATGAAACAGGAAAACACTTGTTATTAATGCAGAATAACGCTTAGCATCAGCCTGATAGCTGAATAGTTATTCTACATAAAACATTGACTAACTGATTGTTAAAATAAAACAAGTAATAAAACAGCTTGATCCATTCAGCGTCAACGCATTTCCTCTTAATTATTTTCTAGCACCTTAATTGTAGTGATATAGGCAAGATAGACACTTAAAACTTGATAATATGGAAAATTTAACAATCGATCAACTGTTTAAGGAAAAAAGACCTACATTAAAATATTTGGCAGCGCAATTTACAAACGATCCGGATGAACGAGAAGATCTGGTTCAGGAGACCATGGTAAGGTCATTGGGATCTATTGAAAAATTCCTGAAACATCCAAAGTTGATGTCCTGGCTCTATATAATCATGAAAAATACATATATTAACCAATATACTCGAAATAAAAGATTGGAGAATTACCGCAATGAATATGTAAGTATAGGTTATCATAATGAAATAACAACCAATCGCGGTGAAAATAATTTTATAGCCTCTGATATACAACACGCACTCAATAGTTTATCAAAAGATTACTATAACGCCTTTGCAATGTTTTTGGAAGGATTTAAATATTATGAAATTGCAGAGCATCTGCAAATCCCGGAGGGTACGGTCAAAACACGTATACATATGGCCAGGAAAGCACTGCAAAAACACCTAAAGATTTATTCAAAAAGTATCGATTAAAAAATGGTCGCTTTTCAAGATAAAAAAGCAGGTATTTAGCCTGCTTTTTTATCTTATTTCCCATTACTTAGACCTTCCTATTCTTCAACTGCATTTTACCCTAGCGGATATCCTAGTTATTCATTATATTTAGATATTTAGGGAACAACTTATTGATTTAATAGATTGAACATCAAAAAGTATGAAAACAGTTAATCACTTTATTTTTTATATGCTTGAGTGGCATTATGGTAGTATTGTCCTGTGATCGGGCAGCAAAAGAAGGTGAAAATAGAATTCGTGTCAGTGGTGAAGGAAAGATTAGGATAATGCCCGATCAAGTCACGTTGACAATCAATACGGCATTCACAAAACCGAGGATGGTAGACGCGGTTAGAGAGACTCAAGCAACTGTCGATACGGTCATTGCATTGCTCCAAAAATACGGCAATAAAAAGGAAGACATTAAAACAAGCAGCGTATCAGCAAATAAGGATTATCAATACATCGGAAATACCAATAAATTTATTGGTTATCAAGCACAACAAACAATCGATTTTGTTTTACATGATTTATCGAAATTTACAGAATTAACAGGCAAGTTGTTAGAGACCAAAATAAGCGGAATAGGCTCCATCTCATTCGATCATTCCAAAGCAGACAGTATTTTAAGAGAAGCGGATCTTATTGCTTATGATGATGCATTAAAATCTGCAAAAAAACTTGCATCTCGGGCAGATGTCGAAATTGGCAAACTGCTGTTTTTGTCGAACGACGGAAGCGCATCCAACCAATCGACGCAGTTTAGAACAGGGATGGCGTTAGAAACATTCAACAAGGGTTACGGCGGCGAAGGATTTAAAGTAGCCCCCGAAGTTTTAGAATTTAAAAGGACAATATATACGGAATTTGAAATTAGATAGCTCAAAAATTGGGATTAAGAATCTACGCCAATTAGACATTCTGGTAAGATCGTACTTACGAATAAAACTTGCTTAGAATTAGCATACGGCTAAGTTAAATACCATGATTCATCGCGGTGTTTTTTTCGTATATTTAACACATAGTTTATATACAGTTCATTTTCGTTTCGTTACTTTATCATGCAATAGTTCAATGTAATCAACGGAGTAATGTATCTATTATGAAAACGATAAACTATTTTTTCCAGCGAATTATATTTAGGATCTTTCTAGGTCGATTCAGTTCATTCTATTCACCCTTGAGATTCCACAAGACCTAATTGTTTTTAAACGGCATTGAGGTCCGATAATTTTATTTTATAAATGCTTTTAACCAAAGATGCTTTTGGCAAAGATTTTATTTGGGGAGTGTCTACAGCTGCCTATCAGATCGAGGGTGCGCATGATTTACATGGCAAAGGTCCTTCTATTTGGGATATCTTTGTACAAAAAAGGAACCGTATATTTCAAAATCAACATGGTAATCAGGCTTGCGATTTTTATAATCGCTACGTCCAGGATCTCCATCTAATGAAAGGAATGCATATTCCTAATTATAGATTCTCCTTATCATGGAGCCGTATTTTCCCGGGTGGAATCGGTGAAGTAAATCAATCAGGTTTGGATTTTTATGATCAATTGATCGACCTATCGCTCGAACTAGGGATCACCCCTTGGGTTACCTTATACCATTGGGATCTTCCCCATGCATTAGAAAAAAAAGGTGGCTGGGTGAACCGTGATGTAAAAGATTGGTTTGGCGAATTTGTTTCCAAATGTGTGCATACCTACGGTGATCGTGTTAAAAACTGGATGGTTCTCAATGAGCCTACCGTATTCACTGCCGCAGGTTATTTCTTTGGCGTGCATGCACCGGAACGAAAAGGTCTGGGTAATTTTTTGGCCGCCGCGCATCATGCGGCATTGGCACAAGCACAGGGAGGTCGAATCATCAAATCGATCCAGCCCGACAGTCAGGTTGGAACTACATTTTCATGTTCTCATGTCGAACCATTCACATCGAGAGACAAGGACATTAAAGCAGCAAAAAAAGCAGACGTATTACTCAATCGTCTGTTTATAGAACCTCTCTTAGGAATGGGCTATCCTACTCAGGAGATTAAAATACTGAATAGAATTGAGAAGTATATTAAATTTAATGATGAAAGAGACCTGAAATTTGATATGGATTTCATTGGGATACAGAATTATACGCGGGAGGTTATACGATACGCCATGTTCGTTCCTTATCTCCAAGCAAAAATAGTATCCGCAAAAGAGCGTAAAGTTGATTTAACTGAAATGAACTGGGAGGTTTACCCAGCGTCCATCTATCATATGCTCAAAAAATTCAGTACCTACCAAAACATGCCGCCTTTAATTGTTACCGAAAACGGCGCCGCGTTTCCGGATAAAGCCGAGAATGGTATAGTACATGATCCTAAAAGAGTTTCCTATTTACAGGAAGCATTGCAACAAGTTTATCGTGCGAAACAGGAAGGTATAAATGTCAAGGGCTATTTTGTATGGACTTTTCTTGACAACTTCGAATGGGCTGAAGGATATCGGCCAAGATTTGGACTGGTGTATGTTGATTTCAAAAATCAACAACGTATCATCAAATCCTCTGGGCATTGGTATGCGGACTTCTTAAAATAAAAAAATTACTTTTTCTCACCATGATGATAAATCAAATTCGTGATTTTTAATAAAATTACCGCTACAAGTATTGCCCCAATAATGATACATACGCTGATTAATGAATTTCGCCCGTTATCAGCAAAAATATAGATTGCGCATACCGCCAACAGACAGGGCAAAGCAAAAACAATCAGCTTGATCCAATAGACACGATCCTCTTCCTGGAGGATCCTTTCGGTGGTTACCGCATGAATAAGAGCGGCCTTATTTTTTCTAAAATACGTAAGAATGAGCTCTATCTCTTCCTGTCTAAGTTCGCGGGGGCGGACGATCTGTTCTTTTAATACGATAAGTAGATTTTTGCGATCGCGTTGTACAGAGCGAATATCTGCCATTTGAAATCGCTTTTTATAGCCCATGGGATTTATTGCATAGCCCTTATAATCGCTGTTTTCGGGACATAGACAAGAGAACTCAATGGCATTTAAAGAGAAGATAATATCAGTGTGATCTTGACCAATCTCTCTAAATTTTGATATGGCAAGTTTAACGGTTGCAAATAATGCACACTGAAGCACAAACAGACCAAAAGACAGATGAAAAATCCAGGACAAAAGCAATGCAACAGCAATAAATCCAAAAATAAACCAGCTCATATTAGACAAAATGTCAACCTTACGTCGTATTATTAACACAAAAATTGTACACATTACAGCTGGGATACTTGCTTTCCAATCCCAAAATATACTGACAACACCCAGCACTGAGCATAGCATATACATCAGCAGTTGAAAATAATCTGATTTCCGTTGGAAGTTGGTTCTCTTAATTTCAATGCTGTTTTCCACTACCTGCTCGAACAAAATGAAAAAATGTTTAACATAATATCTCTCTGATTGCATAAATATAAATATCTTTAATTAATATATATGTAAAAAATCAAAGCGTATCGTATGAAGACTTTTCAGTTTAAATCACACCAGGTTAAAAAGGGCTTAATCTTTGGATTAATTTATTTAGTTGTTGTATTTATACTATGTTATATGATCTTCGGTGGTATAAATGGGATGGCCGATGCGGCAAATAACTTTGGTTCGGCGAAGGGCTTAGGGATATTGGTTGCGGTTGTTATCATTGGTCCACTAGTCGTCATCTTGCAATTGATCAATCCCAAGATTGAAGTACAAGTTGACAGTGCGAACTTATCTATCAGGCAGCCGAAAAAAGAGGATAGCATTATTCCACTGAAAGAGATCTACATCATGGAAATAAACCATGCTTTGGTCAACCAGCTTCAGCTGTTCGATCAAAATAGACAGCTACTCGCTACAATACACCCCCAAAACGACACAAATGTCATTTTCTCCATCGCTAGTGCAATAGCACAACAGGGTAGATTTGTGAAGACAAAGGGGAACAAAAAGATCTTTGGAAATCCTGTTGAAACAATTTCCTATTCCAGGCAATAAATTTGGCATCGATATACGAAATGAAAAGCGCGGCAAAAATTCAGTATTTGGTCCTAATGGTGACAACTCTACTCTTGGGTTTAATCTCACGTAAAATATCTGTCATACCGCCTATATGTGGCGATGTGCTTTATGCCATGATGGTGTATTGGTTATCACGCTTAATATTTATTAAAAAATCACTGTTCTCCTACTGTATCATTACCATTCTATTCTGTTTTACCATTGAATTTTTACAACTTGTCCAATTGCCCCTATTTTTATGGATAAGGAGCAATTCACTTTTGCGCCTCGTATTTGGACAAGGATTTCTCTGGTCAGATTTAGGGGCTTATTTCCTGGGAGCGCTTGGAGCTGCATTTCTTGATTATCTTAAAGATCATTTGCTAAAAACAGACCCTGCGTTGTGAACTGAATAGACCTATTTTGTCGTTTTGGCCCCCATATCGATGCCCATCTTTTCATAAGCAACATCATTCGGCTGCCAAAGCTCTATTTTATTTCCTTCAATATCCATGATATGAACAAATTTGCCATAGTCAAAGGACTCGATCTTATCAAGTACCGTAACTCCCTCCTTCTTCAATTGATCGATTAGAATTTCAATATCGGCAACCCGATAATTGATCATAAAGTCTTTGTCCGAGGGACCAAAATAGCTTGTACTCTCTTTAAAAGGGCTCCATTGCGTAAATCCTTTTTTCGTACTATCAGCACCCTGATACCACTCAAATACAGCGCCGTAAGAATTTGTTGCCAGTCCCAGATGATCGGCATACCAGGCCCTTAATTTTTTAGGATCTTTGCACTTGAAGAAAATTCCGCCTATACCAGTTACTCTTTTTAACTCGACAGGTCGGTTCAAATTGCTCATGGTATTAAAGGCGTACCCCATTCCAAACGCCAGCGAAATACTCGCAACAAATACGACTCTTTTCATAATTTGATAAGGATAAATATTTATTTCTACCTCCTCTCCCAAATTTAATCATAAGTTTTGAAAAAACATTTACAATGCAAAACAACATATTCTTTTCTTATACGCTCAGAATGTTATATTCATAGCTTTTATCCCATTTTTTTCCTGCTCAGATTGTTAAAAAACGATATTGTATTTATACATTTGACTCGGTCAAGATTCATTTATCATCCTGGTAATGCGTTTGACGTACTTAGTAAATAGCATCTGAAGTAAAAAACAGCGTTATGTATAATTTTAAAAACGATTATTCCGAAGGGGCGCACCCCCGCATTTTAGATAAACTTATTGAAACAAATCTGATACAACAAGCCGGCTATGGCGAAGATGAATATGCTAAAGCAGCAAAAAGCATTTTGAAGAAAAAGATAGCGAACGAGCAAGCTGTTGTTTACTTTTTATCTGGCGGAACACAGACCAATCTACTTGTGCTATCCTTTCTCTTACGTATCCATGAAGCCGTAATTAGCGCAAAAACGGGGCACATATCGGCCAATGAAACTGGCGCTATCGAAGCAACTGGACACAAAGTCATTACTGTCGAAACACTTGATGGAAAACTAACGCCGAAGAATATTACAAAAACGTTAAAGGAACATGCACTGGCACCACATGTCGTAAAGCCAAGAATAGTGTATATTTCCAATTCGACTGAAATTGGCACGATCTATACGCTGACAGAATTGGAAGCACTTTATGTATGTTGTCAAGAACATCATCTTTTACTTTATCTGGATGGAGCTCGGTTGGGGCATGCTTTGATGGCTGAAAACAACGATCTAACACTGAAAGACATTGGAAATTATGCTGACGTATTCTATATTGGCGGGACGAAAAACGGTGCGCTTTTAGGTGAAGCCGTAGTGTTTAATAAACCCGAATTGGCACTGGATTTTGACTATGCAATCAAGCAGAAGGGCGCTTTGCTTGCCAAGGGCCGGGTTTTATCCATTCAGTTTCTCGAGCTCTTTAAAGATGATTTATATTTTGAACTAGCGCAAAAAGCAAATTCCTACGCTATGCGGATCGCTCAGGTGATCAAAGAAAAAGGCCATTCATTTTTGACAGACTCAACCACTAATCAAATTTTCCCGATTTTACCCAAATCTGTCATAGAGACATTGAGTCAGAAATACCAGTTTTATATTTGGAAGGAAATAGATAATGATTATGCTGCTATTCGCCTGATTACCTCCTGGGCCACCGACGAGGAGCAGGTTGCAAGTTTTATGGAGGCCATATTGAAATCTTAGTGATCCGACCTCTAGGCTTATTAATCACTCCTAAATGAAAGCGTCCAATAGGTATGTTGTACCCATTGGACGCATCCGATAAAATGAAAAAAATTAGTCTTTAGGTTCCAACGCTTTCCAAACAACTGCTGCAACTGCAGCACCCACGAGCGGCGCAACGATAAATAACCATAGCTGAGACAAAGCTTGCCCCCCGCTAAAATGGCAGGACCAAATGAACGTGCTGGGTTAACGGATGTACCCGTTACAGGGATAGCAACGAGGTGGATTAATAGCAGTGTAAAACCGATTGCAAGTCCAGCCATTGTACTGTTACCTACTTTAGAGGTTGTCGCTAATATCACAAATAGAAAAAGAAACGTTAACACTGCTTCGATCAGAAAGGCAGAAGCAGTACCATGCTCGTTTTGATAACCCTTTCCCCATCCGTTGGAGCCATAGGCCCATTCACCTGCAGTAAAGCCGGCCAGCTGTCCACTCAAAATCTGTTGAAGAACAAATGCTCCCAAAAGTGCGCCAATAAATTGATCAATGATATACACAATTGCATCCTTAGCAGACATTTTACCCGCCAATAATACACCAACCGTAACGGCAGGATTGATATGACAACCTGAGATTCCTCCGATCGCATAAGCAAAAACCACGACCGAAAGGCCGAAGGCAACTGCAATACCCAAAAGGCCAAGGCCAGAAAGTCCAGCTGTGGTATTGGCCCCTGCAATAGCGGCAGCTCCACAACCAAAAAGTACCAAACCAAATGTTCCAATTAGTTCGGCAACAAATTTTGAAGATGTTTTAATTTCCATATGAATCTGTTTATAACTTAGTTAACTCTAATTTAATCATTTTCCGTATTAAATTAAAGCACTAAAAAATTTATTGTAGAACAATATTCACACACTATTAAAATCAGTTCTATAGATACATCTTCAACATCAGTTTATCCATATTTCATCACAGGCTATAAGCGCGTTCCGTTTCGGATGATACCTCCATTCAGGTAATTTTGCTAAGGGCTCAGCATAGACTCGAATGACCTTAACACGGTCGTTTATCACAGCTCGATAGCGAACCTTCTCAACTGTATAATCTTCCTCCTGAGATTCAAGTTTCCTCAGCAGCACATCTTGAAAATCTTCGCCATTTTTGGATACCGAAATGCGGACTTCCTTTGGTGAAAATATCCAATGTCGGACATCCTTTAGAAAATTAAGCTCAATTGTATCGATGTGTTTTTCCTGTTCAAAATCAAACGTAATATCCATCGGCTCCCCATTCCATAGCAACCAGTTGTAGCTATAATCCATGTATCCTGGGACACTATCGGAGAGGGTTTCCAGACCATTGGCAGGGAAGGAAGGATCGAATGGATTTTTCAGTTTTATACTTGCTTGGGAAGCTTTGTTCATTCTGACTCCAGCATTGAATATTTCGCTCCATTCTTTTGCATAAGCATCAGGTGACGCCCCCCCTTCGGCAAGTTCTATTACCCCCAGCCTTTTGGCGTCTTTAATAAATTGAGTGACTTTACGGCTTACATTAGGTCTTACAACCCAATGGTCGCCGTCTTGCTCAAAGATACCATGCTGATGCGGACCATAGAACCGTGCTTGTTGCAAGTAGGTGTAATCCAAGCCTAAACCGACACGTCTAATACGCGATTCTAATAAAGGATTTCCTTCACTTGCAATTTCAGCTTTTTCTAACAATGTACTGTATTGATCCATAGCTTCGGGACTCAAAAAATCCTTTCTATTATCAATTGGATTTCCATAAATCGACAAAGCGGAGGAAGCTCCAGGCAAGTGATTTCTTCGCAGATCGAGATATCTCTTAATAAATGGCGCAGCCTTACCATAATAGCCCTCAATAAATTCATCTGTCAATTGCTCTTCTGAACGACCATCTGTATCCCAGGCAAGGTTAGCCAAAATATAAGCATTTAACTCCGCCATATCACTATAGGTCGCTCCGCCACCTTGTAAGAATACCCCTTCTACCCCTTGTCCTTTCAAATATTGCATGCTTTTCTGCATCGTTCCTTGAATGGGGAATGGGGCAAGATAATTGGTAAACTGAGTCAAATAATCCCATACAAACACATGCTTCGCTTTCGATTTCCAAGCGCCCAATTGTCTACGGAAAGTTGCTGCAGAATATTCACTACTGATATCATTTTTCCGAAAAGCATCGATATTACTTAATATAACCGAAACATTATCTGCGACGCGAAAATGCGCTGGAGCATTAGCCGATTCGAGATACGCCAGCGTCGTAAATTTCTTGTCTGGAAATTTTCCGGCCACCCTATTCACAAAGTGGATCAAGGAGCCCTGTGCTCCTCCTTCGCGCTTATCAATGGCTTGGCAAAGATCGCAAGTACAGCTTCCAATGTCGTCATTGGCTGCTATGGACCAATAGATAGCCGTTGGATTTTCAAGCATCCTTTTCTTAAAGTAAGCGACTGTATGAGTAAAAACTTCTTCATTGGAAAGACAGAGCTGAATCGGTTGGCGCTTCCCATCATACAGCGCGTAATATTCCGGATGATCTTTAAAGTAAATCGATGGTGGCAATATTTTACTGAAGGTATGGCCCCAGTCCCCCCATCTATCTTCCAAATTATGTAGGCCATACCAGTCCATGTACTCCTGATCCAATTCCACAGGGAAATAAACTTCTCTAAATTGAAAATTAGGCTTTGAAAAGATTTTTAAATCGGCATCCACATATAACGCAGTACACTTTGGAACATCGGTACTTTCTTTACCTGTATACCACTTTCGCCCACCAATAACATCCCTGACATAACGGTACGCCGCAAATATTACACCTCTACCACTTCCTTTGATGTAAATATTTTTTCCTACAGCTTCAATCGAATAACTGTCTTCAGGGGACGCATTTGTTATTGGGCTTCTTTCCAAAATAATGGCATGTGTATCATCAACTTTGGCTTGTATTGCAAAATCTACACCTGTGCTTTCTTTTGTAAAGGTGTTTATTACCGCAGCAGCTTTTTGTACAACAGGATCATTTGCATCCGCCTGGATGACATAATCCGTTTTCCCATTGTCCACCAATACCATTCTTTCCTTACCCTGAACTATCGTTACCAAAGACAATAGACCTAACATAAACTTCCACATCATATTAAAAATATCTCCTTAATGATAGATTTAGATCATACTGGTTCATAAATCTATTTTCAGCAACTTTGTAATAGCTCCAACCGCCCATGAGTGTAAAACCCCAAGCATCTATGCGATGTTGCCAGCCTGCATTAATTGATCGGGATAAAAAATTGAAACGGTTGTTTAGGAATTGATAACGCGATGGATCATCTGGCGAAGTCCCCACATTACCGATTAGTGTGACATAGGAATCCGGTTTTACACTGTTATAATAATGTCGGATCGCGAGGGAGTAGGCTTGGTTCCATCGCTGTTCATCACGTAACAAAAATCCCCTTAAATAGACAAAAGTTGGCCCAAAATATCGGCCTGCCGAAGCGACAAGTCCGTAATTATTTGTATTGTCATTTGCACGAACATACCTTCCTCCGAAATCGAAGAGCCACAATCCCGCTTCCCGATATAGGCTATAAGATGCGCGCCATGTTGGAAAAACACTACCATCAGCCCAAGCTATCTGGTGATAGGCATATATATTTTTACTGTAGTTAAGCCAAGCATCCAAACCGACCTGATAACCTTTCTCACCACGTCTATTCCCGTTATTAAACTGTCCGATAAGTGTATTTTTCTCCCCTAATTTTTGGCCATATTCCAGACCTGAAATAAAGAAATGTCCATTTGGCCGATCTTGCGAACTTTGCATATGATTTGCTCCAATATAAAACTTATAAGGCATATTCTCGCGGTAAACTTTGGTCAAATGCTGATATTGTACATTTTCTGGTATCTTCGCTACCAGCTGATTCATATAACCCAATGCCGTTGAATAATCTTTGTTTAGTGCGGCAATGTTTGCTAATTGTTCGGTAACAAAAATCGAACTGTCACCTCTGCTCCATAAAGTTTCGAAATCAGTCTTCGCTTTCCCGTATTCTCTATTCGTCATAAAAGCACTTGATCGCAGGTATAAGAAACGATTGTCTGCAGGATCAGCATGTTGTATACTGTCCGAATAAGCCAATGCTTGAAATACATCTCCCTTTTCGACGAAATTCCGTCCCCTTTTATACCAGATATCGATGCACGCATCACGGTCACGTGTTAACTTCCTATGTTCAAATTCGCTATACAACCTGATGATTTCAGCGTCCATCGGAAACCGTTTACTTGCGGATTGCCAGGTAATCGTTGCTTTTTCAGGCTGATTAGAAGACTCATATAGTGCAGCTAATGAAAGATACGCATCTCTGTAGCTCGGCTCGCTCGAAACCACTGCTTCAAAATAGGGAATCGCCCAGTCGGCTCGCCCCATCTTCTGATAGCTCAATCCCAAGATATACCTTAAATCCGTGTATTTAGGATATTTTGATAATACGGTTTGGCTCAATGCAATGGATTCCCCCACTCTTCCTGCTCGCAGGTAGCCAGCGGCTTTTGGAACCAAGCTGTCAACGTCGTATGTTTTATTTTGCCAGTTAACCTGCGCATGTACAACTTGCGACAAAAATAGCAAACAAAAAATTAGCGCAGATAGGATTAATTTTTTCATTTTTCTACTTTTTAATGTGATCAGAGGGCAAAGGAGTTAAGGTGCCTTTTCGCGTCATTTCCCCCCAGGCATGCTTTTTCCCAAAAAGTTCTTGGACATAGCCCTTAAGCGAGCTATAAACGATAATGGGATGATAAACAAATGGTTCTATAAATGCGGTGAGGCATAAGCTTATAATATCTTTTCGCCGTTTGTAATATTTATAGACATAATTGTCCAGTAAAATGGAAAAACTTGTCAGAAAGACCGAAAACATATAGACGAAGATCAATAAAAGAATAGCCATTGGCCAATTAATGCCATGTGTTAGGATGAGGTAGATATAAAAGAAAATACCTAAAATCTCCATAATAGGGGCAAAAAATTCGAAAATGGCATTGTATGGAAAAACGATGAGTCCAAACCTTTTGTACTTTGGATTAAAAAAGGCCTTACGATGTGTGCGCATAATTTGCATCAAACCCCGCGCCCAGCGTACACGTTGACGCGTTAACATCTTGAGGCTGTCAGGCCCCTCAGTCCAACAGAGCGTCTGCGGAATATACTTGACCTCGTATTTTTGGTTATTGTCACACATGGTCATACACATTCTGGTTACCATCTCCATATCCTCGCCCAAGGAATTAGAATCATATCCGCCCGCAGCAATGAGAATCTCTTTATCAAACAATCCCAATCCCCCCAGAAACATTGGGAATACAGTTGAGGTAATTCCAGCCCATTTTACCCAACAGGTATGATCGAATGTATTCCATTTCCTGAAAACGGGCCAATATGGGTTTGGGTAATGCAGCTTCCACCAACATACCGGAATCCACATAACTGGAGTTTGACATCCGTAGTGTTGCGCCCACAGCGATTACACGTTCCTTCGAATCCAGTACAGCTTCGATTAATTGAACCAGGGTGTCATTGGCGAGTACACAATCCACATCGGTATTTAAAATATAAGGAAAGGAAGCTACATTAATTCCAGCATTTACCGCATCGGCCTTACTACCCCCGTTTATTTTATCAACGATCGTTAGTCGTTTATGAGAGATGTCCCTGGATTTGTAGATTGCTTTAATCTCCTTACATGGCACCAAATAGTCAACCAAAAAGTCTACCTGGACCAGATCAAACTCTTTAATGAGCTTCTCCAATGTATCATCTTTACTGCCATCATTCACAATAACGACCTCGTATCTGGAGTAAAACAGTGTCATCAGCGAACGTACATTGTTCACGATTGTAACCGATTCATTATATGCTGGTGCGACAATACTTACCCCTGGAGCAATTTCAGACTCCATTAATGTCTGCACACGTCGGGAATTTCTCTTACGAAGATTCTTCCGGATCGATATGGATGACATCCGAAACAACATGACGTATACAATCAACAGCAAGAGACAATAAAATCCGAAAACAAATTCTATTGAAAATATAAAATGTTTCATATGCAATACTTTTGTGTTATGGAACCAATACCTAGCAATCTATATATAGTGAACCATAGGGTGACTAACATAACGTATAAGCTTATAATCGTCCAAATTTTCAGCAGTTTCAATTTTACGTAAACTTGATGCACTTTAAGGCTTTTGCGCGAGCAGGGAACGATAAGCGTGTTTTCGTAGTGCCAATACTGTACTTTTATCGTTGAAGATGTTCTCTAAAAGATCGATCGATTTTCCTTGACCAAGACGCCCCAATGCTTTTACAATCTCTATCTTGACATTTAAGGGCTGCTCGATGGTGTAAAAATCCACTAACCGACTTTCGCTATCTCTCGCCAGGAGTTTGCCCAATGAGTTGATCGCTTTGTGTAGCGTTTTAGCATCCTGAGCTGAAACGATGAGCTGCCATAATTTTTCTTCATCCAATTGCTGGTAATAGACCATGAGGTCCATCATAAGGCTATTGATTGAAAAAGATTGAGCGCCGTCCAGCCATTGAGAGAACACGTAAGATCCCACATAATCGGTTGAGACAATTGTTTGATAGATATCAAGTGCATCCAGGTCAGTAATTCCTGCAATACCAGAAAAAACCTGATCGAAGGATATTTCACCCCGCACCTGCAAAAGATATTTAAAGGCCGCTACCCGAATTTCAATGCGTGGGCTACTCATCAGCTGCATCAAAACCGCATCCTGGATTTCGACCTTCATCAATGCTAAATCGGCCAAAGATCTTACTGTGGCTGCCACATGGTGGCTCTCGTGTCTTATTTCGTATTGCGCTTCTCTATCGAAGCCCAATTCATTAAATAAACTCCGCATATTTTTTCCTTTCTCTCCACCGATAGTAAAAATATATTCATGCAATATTTGACGGACCACTTTCTGAATGATCGGCTTATGAAGATCCAACGCTAGTTTATCCACCGGATAATGGCTATTCCTATTATCAATCAAAATGTGTTCATAGATAAAATCTCGCAATACAGGATATATTTTAGCATGATATAGGCGATACCGATAGTCACGATAATAAAAGATAGCAATACCGACAAGACAGCTTACCCAAAATAGAAAGCTCGACACAAGCGCTATCGTAACCAAAATTGGCCAACCCTCACCCTCAAAAAAGGATCGGATGCTATGAATCGTATGTTCTATTTTACTAAGCATGACCTATATTTAATCGTACACGGGATATCAGTTCAGACGGCGAAATAGGTTTTTTGATATAATCGTTGGCTCCTACTTCGAAACCTTCAACAATGCTGTTGTCATCTCGATAGCCTGAAATAATAATAACGGGCACCTGGTTATTCGTACTGCTTTTCCGAATGCGATCGATTATTTCGTAACCATTAGCAAAGGGTAATGCCAGGTCTGTTATGACCAAATCAATGGTTTCATCCGAAACCAGCGAAAGGGCTTCTTTACCGGACTTTGCCAGTAAGAGGTCATACCCTTCTCTTACAAGAACAAATTGCATTGTGCTCAATAGAATTTCATTATCTTCGATAACAAGAATTCTCTTTTTTTCGTTCTCCATAGCGGTAGATTTTTAGTTTTTCACGGTGAGACAAAGTTTCGAAAAAAAAAGAAAATGTCTTGTCGATTAACAACTACAGGTGGATTTAAATAATTTAAACGCAGGTTTTAAGGATTGTTATCTCTTAAAATGACAATATATTGACATAGCTTATTTCGTGTTTATTGTTAAACAACTAAACTAGTATGTAAAATTTCAACTTCTTCGATCAAGGAACGAATGATATCTGCAGTAGAAAGTTCACTGTAAGAATGTATCGATTGTCCGGTCCAAATGTTGATAAAATCAGCATTTCTATTTATCCTTGCTACTCTTCTTAATTCGCCTGTGAGTTTATTTTGATAAGGATAGGGCAAAATCTTTTGAGCGGCTTCTAAAGCTTCAATGAATTTATTTTTTATACCTCTGGCGTAGCGCCCTGAAAAGCTCCTCGTTAATACGATGTCTGATTCATTAACGCCTGAAAGACGCGCTTTTTCAAAGTCCAGGAGCGCGCTCTCCTTAGATTTGAGTAATAAACTACCCACCTGGAAGCCACTGGCACCTAAGAGCTTTGCAGCATGCAATGTACTAGCGTTGTATAAACCACCGGCATAAATAAGGGGAACATGGACATGCTCTTTTACCTGCGGTAGTAGTGAAAGTCCGCTAATCGCCGGTATTGGAGTCTCGTCAAAACTTCCGCGATGTCCCCCTGCTTCTAGTCCCTGTACACAGATGATGTCAATGTCAGATTCTTCCAAAGCGATTGCTTCTGCCACCGAGGTGCATGTACCAATAAGAGTAACATCATTGTCTTTCAATCGTTTTATACTTTCTGTATCCAAATTTCCAAACGTAAAACTCACAACTTTACACCGATGGGTGATGATTACGTCAATCTGTTCCCTGTAATCGGTCAAATGGATACTATCAAGCTCGGGTAAGGTTACTTTCAAGTCGTGCTGCGCGGCTAATTGCTCCACGAAAGTTTTTGTTTCACTATACTGTTTCCTTAAATCGAATGAAACCTTGGGAATATTATTGACAAAAATATTGACCTCGAAAGGCCGCTTTAGATTTTCGGCAGTCAAACGAATAAGTTCGCTGCAACGTTCTATCGGCAGATCACCCAAAGATAACGAACCGAGCGCTCCAGCACGCGAGGCTGCAATGACCATTTCTGGTGTCGTAACACCAAACATTGGAGCTTGGATAATCGGATATTCAATACCTATTGATCTTGTGAGTTGATTTGACCACTGCATATCGGGACAATTTAATAGTCTTAAAATTTGTATAACGATCGATGTAATGCGTCTAATTTAGCTTATTTTTTGTTAAATGATGTGATAACAATTGGGAAACATCCTACAACGGAAGTTCCAAATAAGCTATTTATACTGTATATTTATGGTATTTTATTACGTAACAAACAATTTTATGAAAATCGCCTTCTTTTCGACTAAACCATACGACAAATTATTCTTTGAACAGGAAAACAGCGCTTACGGATTTCAGTTTAATTTTTTTGAAACGCATTTAGGTCCACATATTGTCAATGCTATTGAAGATGAGAAAGTGGTCTGCGCATTTGTCAATGATAAACTAAACCGACAAGTGATTGAAGTACTTGCTCAAAAAGGTGTCGAACTGATTGCATTACGCTGTGCTGGTTTTAACAATGTTGACCTGGAGGCGGCAAAGGAGTTTGGCATTCAGGTATGTCGGGTCCCGGCTTATTCCCCAGAAGCAGTTGCAGAGCATACAATGGCAATGTTATTGACATTGAATCGTAAAACCCATAAAGCCTATAACCGCGTAAGGGAGCAAAATTTTGCATTGAATGGCCTTTTAGGATTTAATCTTCACCAGAAAAAAATTGGCGTTATTGGAACGGGAAAAATTGGAAAGGCCTTTATCAAAATTGCATTGGGATTTGGGGCAGAAATAATTGCCTATGACTTATATCCCGATCAGCAGCTTACAACACAGGGTGTCAATTACAAATCATTGGATGAGCTCTTTAAAGAATCAGATATCATTTCACTTCATTGTCCCCTAACCTCCGAGAACCACTACCTCATCAATAGCGAGTCATTGGGGAAAATGAAAGACGGCGTTACTATTATTAATACAAGCAGAGGCAATCTGATCAACACCCAAGATGTCATTAAAGCACTCAAAGAACGAAAAATTGGTTTACTGGGTATTGATGTCTATGAACAAGAGGAAAAGTTGTTTTTTAAAGACTTATCGACAACAATTATTGAAGATGAAACAATACAATTATTGATGAGTTATCCGAATGTCTTAGTGACGGCACACCAAGCTTTTTTCACCACAGAAGCATTAACCGAAATTTCGCAAAGAACACTAAGGAGCATCTCAGACCTATCAACCAAAGGAATCACTGACGCCGAGGTCATGCTTTAACAAGACTTCCCATCAAATTTATTTTGAGGTAGCGCTATTAGCAATGTTGTGGCTAAATGCACCTTTTAAAGAAACAGAATGGATGCAAACTGTTGTATCATCGGTACAATTGTCTCATTAGGCATCAGCAAAAATGAGTAGCGAAAGGGAATATAAACTAAATGCCTATCCCCTTTCGCGTTTGTAATCACACCACCACTCATCAAGTCTTTCAATGACCGGCAGTAAAGTTTTACCTAATTCGCTAAGTTTATACTCCACACGTGGTGGAGATTCAGCATAAATCTGTCTACATAAAATACCATCACGTTCGAGCTCACGGAGTTGAACGGTCAAGGTCGTTTGCGCCAGATCTTCCATTTCCCGCCGTAGTTCTCCAAATCTTTTGGGGCATTGTTTGGCAACAGCCTTAATGAGCAAAACTTTCCATTTTCCGCCAATTATCTTAAAAATTCCGTTGACATCACAACAGGCTCCAAAATTTTCACTTTTTTTTTCCTTCATAATCTCCTCATACTGACCATTAGTTCATAAAAACATACCAAGTACATCATTTATAACTACTTGATTGCAAAAAATATCCAAACTATTTTTAATCGTAAAATTATTAAAAACTTTCTATATGCGCTTTCAAATTAAGGATCTACTTCATATTTTCCTCCTTTCAACGGGTATATTTCTTTTCGTCATCGATCTTTTTATCATTAATGTTTCTCTTCCCACGGTTCAACATGCGATACATCTACGCAATAGTGATACGCAATGGATCATAATACTATATATCATTGGTTACACAAGTCTTCTAATCAATGCAGGGAATGCCGGAAATCATTATGGAAAGAAGAAATTATATTTAATTGGCATGGCTGGTTTTACAGTAGCCTCTCTTTTATGTGGCTTAGCCGATAATCTTTACATTTTATTGGCCGGAAGATTGATCCAAGGGATTAGTTCTGGATTGATGGTTCCACAGGGTATCGCATTGATCACCTTACGTTTTGAAAATCCCGAGAAGAGATCAATGGCATTGGGTATTTATGGGAGTATAGCAGGCATCGCTTCTGTCATCGGTCAATTATTGGGAGGAATACTTCCCGACCAGACCTGGATACATGAAAGCTGGCGTCTTATCTTTTTAATTAATGTTCCCATTGGGGTGGTCGCCTGCTTTGCTGTCTATCGTTATACAGCTAACGATCAAGTCTACGTTAAATCCGCTGTTTCTTTTAAACCAATGGTAACATTATTTACGCTTTTAATGGGAATAATTTTTCCATTAATCATGGGGCCTGACTTGAAATGGCCAATATGGTCACTGCTTGTCCTGGGAACAACGCTTGTTTTTGTCCAGCTATTTCTAAAAAAACAGCGTAAATTAGAAAAGATGGGCTATCCTAGCGTACTCAATTTCACCTTATTCAATAATCGGGTTTTCAATTTGGGTCTGCTGGCCGCATTAGCCTACTATATGGTACAGGACGCTTATTTTATCATAAATTCCAATTACCTTCAAAATCAAAAGAATTATACAGCAACAATGACCGGAATTGCCTTTGTTTATCAAGGTATAGGTTATGTATTGGCAAGCGTTATGGTCAGCAAGTTGATACAGCGTCATGGAAAAATTGTGGTGCTTTATGGATTAGGCATCATGATTTTGGGATTGGTTGCACATCTTTTCATTTTTAATAGGATGCTTTTAAATAACTACCAGATACATACCCTGTTCTTTTTATACGGCATTGGTTGCGGTAGTGTGCTACCTGCATTAATGACTCTTGCCTTAAAAGACCTCAATGAAAAATTAATTTCAGTCGGATCTGCCATCTATCTTACGATACAACAACTATCAATATGCCTGGGAATCACATTTATCGTCGGTGTATTTCTACATCAAAAAGAAAATAAATTTTTCATTTGGCAGCATATTTCATCAGCTTATGGCTACTCGATCGCACTATCGGTCATATTGCTCTTATTTGTCCTAGGTTTTATAGCTTATTTACCTTCACAAAAGGTAAAATAGCAGGTAATTTGTATAGGGTTTAGCTGTTTTATCTTATTTTATATAAGGGTTAAGGCCGCTAATTTGCTGCCTTATATTTGTTCACTAAAGCATAATCATAGGGTATGCGCATACTCAAGGGACCAGCTTCCCACAAATCTGAATCAGGGGACAAGTAAAAGTCATAAGCATTACGCAGGAAATTTTCCCCATCGGGTGCTTCTTGCCATTTTTTCTGCGCTCTATTATAAAGTAGTATCATGCAACTCACGCAAGTTCCCTTATCTTTCATGGCCAGGTTTTCATAACACTTCCCTATTTTTACACTTAATTTTTGTTGAATAATAAGGTCCGTCAACCGTCCTTTGGTAAGGTGAATTAAAGCAAGCTGTGCATCTTCATCCGTTGGCGAATGTTTTGCGGGGTTCAATCGGTCGAACTGAGCCTGATATATTCGTGCTATTTCGGCCTGCCTCACATCCATTGGTAAGAGATTTGTATCTACGGGATGGAGGTCTTCAACATCGTCCACCTGGGTGGCTCCAACACTTAAGGCGATATTTTGTTTGGATGTGTCAGCATCTGCAGCAGCTGAGCTTTCATTTTTATCGAATAACTGCGTAAGTTCTGAAATATGATGTCCTATTTGATTAAAACCAACAACGTAATTTAAGATAACAAAAGCAAATAGTGCAAGGACAGAAAAAATAAAAAGTGCCTTCCAAATACTGGTCCGGCTATGCTCATTTGTTTCCACTTCCAAAAATGTAGATCTTTTGTGATCTGCTCTGTCAGCATCGTCACGATTTTCAATCCGGTCATAATCGCCTAAAAATAAGTCTTTACCATCAAAAAGATCAATATGATCTTCTTGAAACATTTGCACTATATCCCGGGCAGCTTTATACTTTACATTTGCCGCTGTGGCAACCAGATCAATTGCGGCATTGACATCGCCCTGTTTAATTAATTCACGAATAGTTGCTTTATCAATTTCGATTGTATTTACGAGAATATTTTTAGTCATACCGTTTAATTTCTATGGATTGCTTCGCTATCGATTAGCACTGAACCATTTTAGATCAAAAATCAGATTAATAAATGAAAGATCAATGAAAATTTCTTCCCTTATGAAAAATACCTGCAGCATTGTCGCCAACTGTTGTCAGATCTTTTAACAAACCTGACATATCAAAGCATCGTTCTGCTATTACATGAATAACCTCTCCTTCAACTTGAATTTTACCCGCGACCATCAGGAGTTTTGCGCGAAGAATTTCTTTTCGATATTTTTCAAATACAGTACTCCAAACGACAATATTTGCAAAACCGGTATCATCTTCAATGGTGATAAATAAAACACCTTTAGAGGTTCCTGGTCGTTGTCTAACCGTAATCAATCCGCATATTTTCACGAGTATATTATTTTTGATCAGACCTAATTTTGCTGTAGGCACGACATGGAGTAGATCAAGCTTACCGCGCAAGAAACTCACGGGATGTGCTTTAATGGATAGTGAGGTTCTTGCATAGTCGGCCACTACATGTTGGCTTTTCGTGAGCAATGGCAGTTCGATCTGTCCTTCTACTATACTTTCAGAGGGTTGACCTTCAAATAATGCAATCGGACGATCCGCCAATGCTGTAATTTCCCAAAGTGCTTGCCGACGATCAATACCTAATGATGTAAAGGCATCTGCATCAGCTAACTTCTCCAACGCAGTAAGAGATAGTCCAACATCCATCATACCAGTAATGGATGCATAAGCAGACTGCCGACCTTGTGTCAGCACAGCAGCCTCTTCCATTGAAAATCCTTTGATCTGACGTAAGCCTAATCGAAGGTCATGTGGTTTTCCAATTTCTCCTTCTAAGGTATTGTCCCACAAAGAATGATTGATATCAATAGGGCGTACTTTTACCCCGTGTTTCTGTGCATCAATAACAATTTGTGCTGGCTGATAGAACCCCATGGGCTGACTATTGAGTAAGGATGCTGCAAAAATATCCGGATAGTAATACTTAAGCCATGAGGACACATACACCAGTAATGCAAAAGACGCTGCGTGACTCTCTGGAAAACCGTAACTGCCAAAACCTTCCAATTGCTTAAAAACTCGATTTGCAAACTCTTCCGTATAGTTTTTCTTTACCATACCATCGACCATCTTTTTGTGAAAAGTCGACACCTGCCCTTTGGCTTTGAATGTAGCCATGCTTCGGCGCAATTCGTCGGCCTCTGCAGGTGTAAATCCCGCAGCAACAATGGCAATTTCCATGGCCTGCTCCTGAAAAAGGGGGACGCCCAAGGTTTTTTCAAGAATGGTTTGGATCTCTGTGCTTGGATAATCGACATCTTCCTCTTTATTTCGCCGACGCAAATAAGGATGCACCATATCGCCTTGTATTGGTCCAGGCCGTACGATAGCCACCTCAATAACCAGATCATAAAATTCGCGCGGTTTTAATCGCGGCAACATCGACATCTGAGCCCGGCTTTCGATCTGGAATACACCTAAGGTATCCGCATGACAGATCATATCGTAAACCTTTGGATCGTCTTTTGCCCCAATATCAGCCAGGGTAAGCTCTTTTCCATAATGCTTTTTAGCGAGGTCAAAAGCTTTGCGTATACAGGTCAACATCCCCAAAGCAAGTACATCAACCTTTAGAAAACCCAGTGCCTCAAGATCATCTTTATTCCATTCGAGATTTGTCCGATTATCCATACGGGCATTTATTAAGGGACAAAGCTCATGCAAATTACCTTGCGTAATAACAAAGCCGCCCGTATGCTGCCCCAATTGACGTGGAAAGCCAATATATTGGTGCGTCAATTCGAGAATTTTTCGCAAATGTTGATCTTCGGGATTAAAGCCCTGTTCAACCAAACGTTCCAAATTGATATCATCGTCCCAATGGCTACTCACTACCCCTGCTAAACGCCCTACCGCATCCATGGAAAGCCCCATCGCCTTGCCAACATCACGTATTGCGCCTTTGGAGCGTACCTGTGTGACAGTTGCTACGATAGCAGCACGATTTCGACCATATTTCTCATAAATATACTGGATCACTTCTTCTCGACGCTCATGTTCAAAGTCGACGTCTATATCCGGCGGTTCATCGCGTGCATCGGACATAAATCGTGCAAATAAAAGCCTGTATTTTGATGGGTCAACAGAAGTAATGCCCAAACAGTAACAGACCGTAGAATTTGCTGCCGATCCACGTCCCTGGCATAAAATTCCTTTTTCCTTTGCAAACCGGACATAATCGTATACAGTTAAAAAATAAGAAGCATAATTTTTGCGTTCGATAAAATCAAGTTCCATTAGAATCGTTTCACGAACTGTTGCTGGAATATCACCATCAAATCGTTTTTTTGCACCTTCCCAGGTTAAATAAGTTAATTCCTCCTGCGTCGTTCGACCATGGGATGATAATTCATCTGGATAGATGTACTTCAAATCATCTAGGGCAAAACGACAAGCATTGGCTATTTTTACACTCTGTGCTACGGCCTCAGGATACAGCCTAAACAAACGTTCAACTTCAGGTATTGATTTGAGATAACGCTCCGCATTAGGATGTAAATGAAATCCAGCCGTATGTATCGTACATTTTTCACGAATGCAGGTTAAAATATCCTGCAATTCACGCCTTTCAGGGACATGATAATATACATCACCAAGTACCACCCTCGGGATATCCAATTGTTCGCCAAGCTGATTTATCCGAAACAATAATTTAGCATCATCCCCACGATAGAGTTTTTTTATTCCTAGATTAAGATAGCCCTGGAGATGCTGTTGACATTCCTGAACAAACTCAATAAATGAATGTTCAAGCTCAAACCCCACGACCAATTTTTCAGGTGGACAAATAATGAATATAATCCCTTCAGCGTATTGAAATACATCGTTTTTATATAACTCGCATTTTCCTTTTTCGGTCCTTAAATTTCCAAGAGTTAACAATGTTGAGAGTCGGCCATAAGCCTCTTTATCTGTTGGGTAGGCCAATAAACTTGGGCCATCCTGTAAATCTAAACGACAGGCAGGAATAAGTCGTATACCTACTTTTTTAGCCTCGATATGCGCACGAACGATCCCAGCAAGGCTATTACGGTCGGTTACTGCAACAGCATGATACCCCAATTGAGCAGCCCTTTCGATCAGTTCCTCAGGGTGTGAAGCACCTTCGAGAAAACTAAAATTACTTGTTATCTGTAATTCACAATAGCCCATGCTTAAGCAAAAAAACCGTGTATAAACCATTGATCCGTATGCCCGTCATAATGCCCCGAACGATACAGCCAAAAACGCCGGCCTTGCAGATCTTCTACCGCATAGTAATCCCGATGTTCGCCTGGATCAATCCACCATTCACGCTCAATACGTTCGGGGCCATCTGCTTTTCTGATCGTATAGGTGTCTCCCTTATAACGGAACAAGATGGGGGGATAATCGGGTATGGGAGCTGTAACAATAATACGTTCCGGAACCTTCAATAATCGCGTCGGACGTGGTCTTGCCATTTGCCAGTCAACAGTTGCAACCTCATCTAGTGTAGTCGCTATTTTCATGGATCGCTCGGGCCAGTAATGTGCAGACGGAACATAGCGTGAAATCTCACAATTGGCGTCCCTACTTTTCAAGCGATCTAACAGTTCGGTAACTGCCGGGTTTTTGAGGCCAATTCTATGGTTCCAAAGATTTTCCTGAATAGGATCTGCAATTTCAACTTTAGAAACCTCCAAAGTAAATAATTCAATCCCCAATGCCGGTTCAATCTGTGGAATCTTTATGGCAAATAATTGAAGGATATGTTTGACCTGGGCAGTAGCACGATTAGTCTCAATGCTGATTGTCTCTAATTTCCCATCCACGCGGTGGCAATTCAATTCAGCTGCACGTAATCCTTTCCCCTCTCCCGACAAACGTTTACACAACTTGTTTAATAACTCTTCCAGCGCCAGTTCAATACCATGTGCTGTACAGATGGGTTCGAGACAAGGTAATCGCTCTTCATACGGTAAATTAGCTTTTATAGGAAGAACAAATTCATCTTCCAGCCCCATGGCCTGATCCAGTCGAAGCAATAGGCTGTCACCAAATCTTCTACGCAAGACTGAACGCGGCATTTTTGCAAAACTTCCTATTGACTGTAGTCCAAGCGATTGCAACCTTTTCAATTGAACCTCTTCCAATCGTAGTGCTGCAGGGTGCAAGGGAAAAAGTGCCTCTGACTGCGCCTGTTCATTTATAATCGTATTTTCAGAACCAAAATGTGTGATAGCCCATGCGGCCCCAATGGTATCAGCAATGCCCATGCGCACAGTATAACCATGTTGTTTAAATTGAGAAACAATACTTGTTAAGTAAGTTGCCTCTCCACCCCAAAGATGTGCACAACCACTTATATCGAGCATAATTCCATCGGGCTCATCCAATGAAACCAATGGTGTATACCTTATGCACCAATCTGCTATGGAATGGAGTAATTTTTCAGCCAATCCAGCTTGCTCTTTGATGATTTTAAGTGATGGAATAAATGCCCGTGCATCTGCTATAGCCATACCTGCGTGTATCCCCGCTTGCTCTGCAAATGCGTTACACGCACTAACGATTAATTTTCCTTGCACAGCGACAGACAAAACAACAGGAACATCCTGCAAATGTGGCTTACAGACGGTAAGCCAATCTGTTTTTAAGTAACGAAACCAAAGGGACGCAAATCTTTTTTTCATGGCTAGCCTAAATTTTGATAATTATAGGTCCAATCTGTGATCTGCACATCTTTTTTGAGGAATGTTCTAAATCCTTGTGGAGACCAGATAATTTGTCCTTTGGCTGGATTACCATTTCTTACCTTAAGCAGCTCTACTTCCCAACAGGGGTAACCAATACCAGGTAATCCATCATCCGATTGACTAGGTAAAGAAGTAACCTTCCAACGTGCAGCACAACTCGTCGCCAACAAGATCTTGGGGTTATGTTGAAGTATAAATCCTGTCACCCGGCTTTTTTCTACGGCAAGTTGAAGGCGCCTTGACTGAATAAAATCCAGCTGATGTATTTCAGCCAATACGGCTGTTATGCCATGGCATTTCAACGCTTCTTCCATTGCCCATAAAACATCTCTTTCCCGTTTCATGGAGACAAAAACAATCGAGGCCGGATCAACTCCAAATGATTTGATAGCAGCAGGAAATACCGTTTGAATAGAGCCTATCCAAATACAAATCCCATCATTTTGCATCAGTTTTCCAAGCAAAGCACCAATAAATCCACAGGAAGCAGCACTATCCATGCGGTTAAAGCTAACAAATTCATGTATAACACCTTTGGGAAAGATTCCATTTGGAAAAGCTTTTTCCAAAGGCCCCAAATCTATAGCGCATTCATCATTCAAACTTTGAGCTACTCCCTGCCACGACAGTAAGTCTTTTTTAAGTTTGCTAATCAAAGCTTGTTTATCATCTAACATCATAGCCCCTCCTATTTAATAGTACATACAAATGTAATACTAAATATTTTAGCATTAAAGACGAAAGCTATATTTTTTAGCAAATAAACACAGTGCTAAAACGGAATCTTTACTATTTCAATTCTTATATATCATTCAAGAATTGTTGGATGACATCTTTTTTTCTGGTCGCAACAGGAATCATTTTACCATCAGACATTTCTATTTGGCCATCCTTGAAATATTTTTTAATATAATTGGCATTGATTAAATAAGATTGATGACAACGAATAAATTCAGATTCAGGAAGCATCGTTTCAAAATGTTTAAGGACTTTTGAAACCATCATCGGTTTATTGTCTTTGATATAAAATGTAGTATACCCTTTATCTCCATGACAATAAAGAATATCATCAATATTCACGATCTGGGTATATTCAAATGTACGAAGCGCTATCTTACGAGGTCTACTTGGAGATTTCAGATAGCTTTCGGCCATGCTTAATTGCATGCTATTGAACTTAAATTCCGTATTTTTTTTATAACATTTTTCAATAGCTTCCATAAATTGTTCTGGGACTAATGGCTTTAATAAATACGCAATGGCACCTATATTTAGGGCTTCTATGGCATACTGGTTAAATGCTGTTATAAAGATGGTATTAATATCCAATTTCAGTTCTGAAAGGAAGGATAAACTGGATCCGTCTTTCAATTGAATATCGGCTAAAATAAGATCTGGATTAGATTCAAGCAATTCACGTTCTGCCTGGGCAATAGAGGGACTATAACCTACTATCTGAACATAGGGTATCGCATCTAACAGAGACTTAATATACAGATAGATGTTATGCTCGTCTTCAAGAATATAAACTTTCATAATTTCACGTATTTAATTAAAATATAAAACAAGTGGGATATAAATTTCTACACGATATCCACTTTTATCCTCTTTATAATTGGGTTTTATTTCAATCCTTGCTTTTTGCTTTGGATCAGTAAATAAAAGTTCAAGACGCTCTTTGGTAATCACCTGTGAAAGAGATGTCTTGTGCGCATTCTCTTTTTTATCTGTGCGCATTCCCCAACCATTATCACTGATAACAATATGCAATTGATCTGCTTGCTGATTAAAAAGAATTTGTAACTGTCCGCGATAATTTAAATTTTTGAAAGCATGTTCAATAGCGTTTTCAACAAACGGCTGAATCAACATGGGGGGAATCATGACATCGTCCACATCCAAATTACCGCTCTCAATTTCAAAATCAAATACATCTTGATAGCGCATCTGCTGTAAAAGTATATAATTCTTTAATGATTTAATTTCTTGATCCAAAGAAATATACTCCTCCCTATTTAATTCGAGTATATCACGAATTTGACGGGACAACAGGATGAGGTATTGATTTGCTTTTGCTTTTTGTTCACTACTGATCAAACCTTGCAAATTAGCTATAGCATTATAAATAAAATGCGGATTAAGCTGGTTTTGTCGTGTCTTTTGCTCTAAAATTAATTGTCTGTTTTCGGCAACTATACGCTGATTAATATTTTTCAACAACTTTTGTTTATTCCGATAATAAATGAAGAATGCAATACTAAAGATCAGCGCAAATAAAATAACAAAAATCCAACGCTGTTGGACCATAATCTGATGGTTGAAGGCATTTGTTGTTTTTAAAAGCTGAATAGCCTGGTCCTTTTTTTCAGTTTCATATCGTGTATTGATCTCATTGATACGATCATTTTCAATACTTTTTGTGCTATTTTTATAATCCTGATAGGCTGAATCTAAGGTAAAATAAGCCCGTTCATAATCTCCTTTTAATGCGTGTGCTACTTGTAGATTCTGGTAATAGAATAATTTATTTTGCTTGCCTTTATGTGTTTTGATAAACTGCAATCCAGCATTGAAATAATAGATCGCCGAGTCCACTTGATGATTATTCAAAAAATTTTTTGCCAAATTCGCATACGCATAGGCATTGAGCGCCTTGCTTGAAGATAAATAATTAAAATACTTTTGGGATGCCTCTACTGCTTTTCGACTATTACCTATGCTAAAAAAATACTGCGCCTGTAAATTATACATGCGCATAATAATAGCAGAATCAGCCGTTTTATTTGCATAATATCTGCAGCTATCCAGTGTTAATTTTAATTTCTCAAAATCATGCAATTCAATATACTGTATAAATTTAATCTCCTGATAGGCCTGTGCAACATGTGGGTCGGATCTGTTGGGATGATAATAATACCACGACTCGTTATCTTTGAGTGCCTGGTTATAATCAGCGCGGCGATAATTTGCATTGGCCAATAGATTAAAAAAAAGAAAACTAAACCTACTTTTATTTGCTAATGCATATTCTTTCGCATCGATAATTTGTTCCATGATGCCAATAGTAGTCACATCATTAAAACTAAAATTAGCTCTTATTTTAAAGTAATCCTTCAGAACATGCAAATCGGGAGACATTGTTCTCCCATCAAGGTTTTTCAGCGCAATTTCTATTGAATCAATTTTATCATCCAACAAGTAGTTATACGCCAAAAAAATCCAATTATAGCCAGAAATATTAAAATATCTATCCTTAGCAAACTCCGTTGTCTTCTTTGCTATAATAGATTGATCCCTAAAATCCTGTAGAGCGAGAAATTTTAATAATGTGTCCTGATAGGTTAAATCAAGTGCCTTATCTTCAGTATGCGCATTATTTCTAGACGTCTGACGGTCACTTTGATAACAAGAAAGTAACTGTGCCATTAGCACGAGAGATAAAAAACAAAAAGTAAATCTTGTCAAATTTCGTATCATCAGAATATAACTATCTGTTTAAATTTACATGAAGGTCTTATATTTTTCCATTACCTCCTTCATTAACTATAATAAGCTTTCACAAGATATCAACAGCTATAAAAAAATAGGCAAGGCACTACTATCCATATCATGTTATCTATTGTCGAATATCGGAATATTATCAAAAAAACCAATATATACTTTCAAAAGTATTTAACCCCACTGATACTTATGTTAATATTCTTCCTCAGTAAAAACACCGAGTGCAATTATTGATCGCAGATAGAGTTAATTTTCTTTTACTTCCTACAAACATACAAATTGGTCAACAATGAAAACTTACTATTTAATAATCGCAATATATGACTCAATATTTGCATCGATAAAGAGAATTTCGTTTTTTTATCAAAACGTGTAACGAAATAGCCATACCACATACTTATATCATAAAGCATCACGCTAAAACGTAATATGGTAAATAACCTAATCTTTACTTACATAAACTGGACTATAGATAGTGATATCTTTGTTATTCCACTTATTGAACACCCTATTCGCTGGTACGGACTATTTTGGTTATTGGGTATTGTATTATGTTATAAGATATTAGGATCATTATTTAAGAAAGAAGGTCTGCCACCCGAGTTTTTAGATCAACTAACCATTTATATTGTTTTTGGTACTGTCATTGGCGCTAGACTAGGGCATGTATTATTTTACGATCCCGGTTATTACCTCAATAATCCCTTAAAAATATTAGCCATATGGGAAGGTGGGCTGGCAAGCCACGGTGGTGGTATAGGCATACTAATCGCAATCTATTTATTTGCAAAAAAACAGCAACTTCCTTTTCTCTGGCTTGCAGATCGGATTGCTTTGGTCGTCCCTTTAGCTGGTGTTTGCATTCGATTGGGCAACTTAATGAACTCTGAAATGATTGGCACAGCAAGTAGCTTACCTTGGGCCTTTGTGTTTACCCATATCGATACTATCCCCCGGCATCCAGCACAGCTTTATGAAGCCTTATTTTGTCTCTTATTATTCGTATTGTTATATCGTTTATGGAAAGAAAACAAGCTTCGACGTAACAATGGAAACTATTTCGCCTTGCTGTTGGTTTTGCTGTTTTCGTTCAGGTTTTTAGATGAGTTTTTGAAAATCAATCAAGAGCATTTTGAAGACTCCTTATTGATCAATATGGGACAGCTGCTTAGTATACCCTTCATTCTTATTGGAGCTGGTCTATTTATTTTCAATCGTTGTCGAGAAAGAATACCGAATATAACGTAATAGCATGCGCGGACTTCCAATAATAGCCCGCTACGTCATGCTCACCAAATACAGAAATGGTTATCATGACTTTTTTAATAAGCCATGTTGAAAAGCATATTTTACTAATTCCGCGGTATTTTTTACCCTTGTTTTATCTATCAAGCTCTGCCGATATCCTTCAACAGTACGCTTACTCAAAAAGATTTTATCTGCAATTTCTAAATTTGTAAAACCGTCAGCGATTAACTCTAATACTTCTAGCTCGCGATCGTTTATTTCCAGATCGAGGATGATATTCGAGCCCGCATCCCTATAAACTTGACCGGAAGAAACTTGTTCAAGCAGGGCTATACTAATTTCTTCGCTCATATAGCGTCCGCCTTCAGCGACATGCTTTAATCCAAAAAGTAATTCATTGTAACCTATATTTTTCAACAGGTAGCCTGAAAGACCATGTTCAAAACCTTCAACAACATAATGAATTTGATTTAGCATAGACAATATCACAACTTTGACCAATGGATATTTTTGACTGATGATTTTTAAAAGCTCCATCCCGTCCATATGCTCCATGTTTATATCAGTTAAAACAATATCAGGAGCTAAACCATTCGCCAATATAGACAGCGCTTCTGCACCATCAGATGCCTCGCCTATCACCGTAAATTCACCCTGGGATTCTAAAAGTAGTTTAATACCATTCCGTACGACCATGTGATCTTCAACCAATAGTATCTTAACCGTATTCATCTTCTATGGCATTTAAATAAAAACTTTCAATTCTATTTTCTTCCAAACTTATACTGCAACGATAATTTATCATATTCGCTATTTGAAATAAAAAAGAAACAGACTGCATAAACAAAATAAAGATACAACTTTCTATCCAGTCTACTGTCGACATGATGAGTTCACATTAAACAGCCCACAGGATCAACTGGCAAATAAAATAGTGGATTTCATCCCTTACGACAACTCCGGTCATTTATGGATAGAGCGAAAACTCATGAGAAAGGAACAATATTTGTATGCTATTAAATCAAGCTATAGCGATATCGCTTTAATCAATACTTAATTTTTGCTATGTTATGATATGTTCAGATAAAGATATTTTAGCCGTTCTCACCTCTTCATTGGATGCCTGCTCAATTTAGGATAGTGCAGAACTCCATATTTCTTATGCAAGCACTAACATGTTAAAACTTTGGGGTTGTGATCAGCGTATTATTGGGCAGTGTCTTGAAAATTGTCTTCAACGAGAAGATTTAACACCCTATATCCCCCTCCTGAAAAATGTCTGGATAAACGGAAAAACTGCGGTCATTGAAAAGATAAGGATTAAACTCAAAACGGAAAATCAGGCTTCACTAGGTTATACGCACACTTTTGAATATCATCCGCTCATCGATGAAAAAGGTGAAATTTATGGCATATTTAATCAAATTAGACTGATACCTGAAAATGAAGACAAGTACCCACAAACGCAGGAAAAAAATACCATTGAACGAAAATTGCTACAAGATTTATTAACTCAAAAATATCTTATAGCAGGAAAACACTATAAGAGCCCAACGAATAATTACACCTTGTCATCTAAACATACTGAAGATCTCAATGAAAAACTTAAGGGGGCACTCAAGAAAATCATTGAGAGTGAAGAACATTATCATTTTGCTTTACAGTCGGCCGAGATGGGAACATGGACCTTAAATTGTAAAAATTACTTAGTAAATTGGGATGAACGGACTCGGGAACTCTTTGGGTTTGCGAAAGGTGAGTATGTTCCATACAATGAAGTCCTTAAATATATTCATCCAGAAGATAGGAATAGAATCGATCAGGAAGTAAAAAAATCACTGACTTATCAAAACAAAGGTGTTTATGACGTACAGTTTAGAACCATTGGAGCACAAGATCTTCAGTTACGGTGGTTGCACTGTAAAGGAAGAGTATACTTTGACCAAGACCAACAACCCGAATGGTTTGCAGGTACCGCTATAGATATTACCACCCAGCATCAAGAACACGAAAAGCTTGAAACAATTCATCAACTTATCGCCAAAAGAGATCAACAGTTTAGAATGATCGTAGAAGCCGCCGGTATCGGTATATTTTCTATTGACATGGAAACCAAAACAATGGAACTCAATGATCGCTGCCGTGAATTATTTGGCTTCGATCAGCAAGACAACATCAAAGAAGCTGACTTTTTCGACCAAATACTGCCTCAGTACAGAACTATCATCCATGATGTTTTTCTGGAAGTAACACATAAACAATCTCCTTTCGATTGTCAATGTGAAATAAAAGATAAAAAAACAGGTAAGATAAAATGGTTAAGGTCAATAGGTGGAAGTCAATTGGAATCGGATACAACAAGACATATGATCTACGGCGCTATAATAGACAGCACCAATGACAAGGAAGAAGAAAGGAAAAAACTAGACTTTATTAGTATCGCAAGTCACGAACTTAAAACACCGTTGACCTCACTAATTGCCTATATCCAATTACTTCAGGCCAAAGAAGGTACACTGAGCACCGAAAAGCGCATGCAATATCTCCACCAATCGAATGAGCAAGCAACGCGTATGCGCGGTTTAATTGACGGCTTTTTAAATGTTACTCAATTAAATGAGGGTAAGCTAGTGCTTCGCAAAAAGACATTTAACATTTGCTCTTTAATCGATTATATTCAAAATATCTATTCTTTAAAATCGGTAAAGCACTTCATCCATTATACTGGAGCAATAGATTCGAATTTGGAGATTATTGCCGATCGTGATAAAATCGAACAAGTGCTAATCAACTTCATGGACAATGCCATTAAATATTCACCCAGTAATTCAACAATTACCCTGCATGTGGCAATACAATCAGGTTATTTTGAAGTCGATATCAAAGACCAAGGAAAAGGCATCAATCACAAGGATCAGAAACAAATATTCAACAAATTCTATCGTGTAAATGACGATGCAGATTGTTACGCGTCGGGATTTGGCATTGGGCTGTTTATTTGCAAAGAAATTATTCAAAAACATCAAGGAGAAATTGGTGTCAACAGCCAGATTGGTCAAGGATCAACCTTTTGGTTTAAAATTCCGCTCAGTGCATAAAGCATAACGCGAGGTATTTTAAACAAATATTACCAATAGCAAACAAATATTACCAATAGCAAAAAAAAGCAACAGCTGAAATCAAATAACAACTGTTGCTCTAGCACTTATTCTATAACCTATTTCTTTTTCAAATCCGCTTCGGCAATATCTTCCCATCGATAGTAATGGAATGTTTTATCGTCGCTCATAGTAACAAACAAGCCATGTTTAAAGGTTTCATTTAAATTAAAGGAGGTCGTTTCTGAACCATCACTTTGTGTTGCCATAACCGGTACAGTCTTCAGATATTTGTGTTCGAAAGGATTGCTTTGGGTTCCTTCGCGACTAAAGACCTGAAAACGATTTGCACCCTGGTCCGACACCAAGATATATCCGGTACTATCGGTCAATTTATAAATCGAAATACCTTCATGATCTTCTTTAAAACCTGTTGTAGCAAATAATGCCAACTGTTGGTTTCCCTTTGCTGGATCGGCATAGTATTGTTTTACGCCAACTTGTTCGTCCGAATAGTAAATATATCCAAGCTCATTGTCCACCGCTATCGCCTCGATCTCTTTCTTTCCACTAAATGAACCAAATTTGCGAACTAATGTAGCTTTTACCGTACCAGAACCATTATCCTCCAATAAATATTGACCCAAATAGCCTTCTTTTGGTCCATTTTTCCGTCCAACAATAGCATAGATCTCTCCTTTTGGGGAAGTATATAGGGCAATCCCCATCAGATCCCTAAATTCCGGTTCAGTTTCGCTAACAAACATATCCAGTCCCCCTTGATCGATCGGTTTCATATCGGGTAATGAAAAGACACGCAATTTATGGGTCATACGCTCTGTTGTGACGGCGATATCGACAGGTTTCCCTCCCAATACCAAACCGTAGGCTACATCAACATTGTTTGGTCGTTTTAAATTGGAAACCACTTTTTCTTTGACCGTTTTACCCTGTAAATCGTACACGAATAAAGCTCCATCGGCATCTTTATCCGTTGCTATAATCAAACTCTTGCTCGGATCGCTCTTATTGATCCAAATTGCGGGATCATCCGAATCATAACGTACAGCATCAGTCACAATAACGGGCTTAACTGATTCTATATTATTTGTTTGCGCATTTTCGCATGCCATTTGAAGCAGGGTTGATGCTCCCAAAGTTAGTGTTAGTATTGTTTTTAAATTTGTCATTATATGAAGTAAATTAGAATTTGGAACCGAATGCCCCAACATATGCTGCTGGCTGGGGAGAACTATAGATTAGACCGTTTGACATCACCAGGCCACTCGTAAAATGAGGTTTAAAAGCAAGGGTACCAGCCTTTAATGCAGGTGAATTCCCTTGGAGATGAAAATCCCAGGTGGAGTCAAACAGATAGTTGTCGACTGAGGTTTCCAAAGGATAGGCTATAAATTTAGGATTATTATCTCCTGCCACTTTACCTCTTATATCATTACTACCGCCTACAATATCATTTTTGCCCACCTGAAACTGATCTACATTCAATTGGCTGTAACCATAGTACCAGTTATTACTTGACACAGAACGGTTATCTTCTGGCTTTTTCGGATCGCGCTTGACTCCAAACCGCGTATTAGCAAAAAGATTATTGTAAATCTCGGCTCTGACAGATGCTTCTAACCAAATCGAACCTCCTTTGGCTGTCGGTCTGCGCCATCCCGTGTTGAGCATGGTATTATTGTAAACAATAATATAAGCCTGGGGTGTACGGTCTCCTGAATTTGACAGTTTTAATGCATTGGTATTTACACTATACACTAGGTTATAAGCAACATCTGCAAGACATCCGGATTTGAAATTCATCGCTTCGCCACCTGTCACCCCATTGGAAAAGAAACGGTTGTTAGCAAAAATGATTTTTCCTCCTTCAATATACGTGCAGTCTTCGTGAAAATGACTTACCGTACTATTTTGAACCACTAGTTTTCCATTTGGATTAGAAAACCATAGCGCTGGTAAAGCTTCACCAGACACTTTTTTATACAAGCCCATCTTTACAGAAGTCGACGCGTCTGATGTAATTGCACCCCCATACTCTATGATGGTATTGTCCAAAACAAGTTCCTGACAGCTTGGAGCGGCTAAAATTCCTCCCCATAATTTGCCAAATTCATTCGTCTTCGTCTTATACCCATCTTCAACCGTAAACTTGACAGGATTTTCAGCTGTACCTAACGCATATAAATTACCCAAAACAACAATTTCAGGCTTATTGACAGAATCCATCAATACAGTTACGCCTTCCTCAATCGTTAGTGTCTTACCTTCGGGAATAATAATATCCCCCTTAATATGCTGCACACTCCCCTTACTCCACACACCGGAGACCTCGCCGATAGCACTTCCATCGGCATCAGAAGTATCAACATCAATATTTGCTTTTTCACAGGCGCTTAACACCACGATAAAAAATGCTAGAAACGATAAAATACATTTATTTTTCATCTGTATATATTTAATTTTAATGATGAAGCGAATCATACTTGTTCAAAACTTGATCGTTCCAAAAAAGGGAAAGCTTCACCGAAACAAACTGTTGTTATTTCACACCGTACATGTTCAGATTAAAACATGTTGTGTTTTACGCGGGTCTATTATTTACTAAACGAATAACGTAAACCAAGGATATAATTCTGTCCATACAAATCCTTTCTAATCAATGTATTTCCGTCTTCAATAAGCTTTTCAGCGATCTTCTCATTTTCGGGATTTGTTCCTTTCACATACAATTCCATGGGTGTATTCAAGATGTTGTTGGCTTTGGCAAAAACGGCCCAACCTGCTTTAAATTTTTTCTCAATAGAAGCATCTAACTGAACAAATCCCTTTTGCCATAAATCATCGTTCAAAAATTGCGATACTGTATTGATCCGTGAGCCGGTATAAGATCCAGCCAACTGTCCTTCCCAGCCATTATTAGCATCTTTGTAAAGCAATGATAGATTGGCCACATGTGCAGCTTGCCCATATAATGGTCTAGTTTGATCCACGATTATCGCTTCTGGGTCCTGTGTGGTTTCATTGATTCGACGCGACATCTTAGCGGTCGTTATACGTGAATGTGTATAGGTATAATTGGCCTTAACACCAAATTTCTGGATATACTTGATGTAATCAACCTCGACACCAAAGTTGTTGGCATTACCAAAATTACCTGGAGTGTAGTATACATCTTGCTTACGAACCTCATCCGGTTGAAAGGTATATTCAATTGGGTTTTTGATTTTCTTATAAAACATACCGACAAGAAATTGGGAAGAAGCTTCAGGGAATAATTCATACCTTAAATCGAAATTATCTGCTAAGGCATGTTTTAAATCTGGATTTCCTTTTTCTAAAAACTCTTCATTAACCACACTTGAGGGTACAATTTCATAAAATCCAGGTCGGTTTAACGCGCGATAATAAGCCGCATGAAGCTGTTGTTTTTCGTCCAAATGATATTTCATGGTCAAACTTGGCAGCCATTCTGTATAAATCTGTGATCCCTCCGGTCTTTTTTCTCCTGCAGGAAACAATAATTTATAATTCTGATTGCTGTGTTCCATCCGGATTCCACCGATCATCTGCCATTTGTCATTCTCATAATTGAACATGCCGTACAATGCTGTGGTCTTCTCACCAGCGTCGTAAGTTAGTGGATTTGCGACAGCTCCAGTAGGATTGGTGACAGTCAGATTGAGATCGGTATAGCGCTGAAAATCCATACCGTATTTATACTTTGCCTCTTCTGCAGAAGCTGGTGATAAGTTGTAGTTATTGTAAAAACTACTACGCTGTTTATCACGATACAGACCTCCGGTCGATAGCTCCAGCTTACTGTTTTCCATTGGAACTTTATAAGCTACATCCCAATAACCTGCATGATCATTATCCGTATTACGCTCCAAACGATAGGTTACAGGAGATTTATTGACGAGAGAAGTTCTTTTACGTTCAAAATTTTCTTCTACGCCATCCAAACTGATCATCGTATTTTGTGGCAATTGATTGCGCGCTGAAGAAAGCACACCTGACCAACGGACATTCAGCCGATTATCTAAAAAATGATGATCCCCCTGTAGGGTACCATTGTAGATCTGTTGCTGTGTTTTTCGACTTCTTGTCACATAGGTCAGTTCGGCTTTACCAATACTGGGATCATACTGGCCATTATATATCGTATTCACAGCATCACGCAATTGCATGTTATTTAAATTCACATACATTTGATAGAAGCTAATCCGATGATTCAGATTAAATCGATAGTCGATCTTGTTATGCAAACCTAAGCGTTGTTGCTGTTCATCATATTGACGATCACTCTGCTCAGTAATTACCGCATTGGGATTTACGCCAACGACAGCCGATTTGTAGAAAATAGAACGACTGCCACGATGTAAATTTTGATAACTCGCACCCAAAATAACGCCCAATTTATCATCCAAATACCGATTGCCTATTGTCAAATTGCCGACAAGGTCTGGAAGGGGCTTTTTATAAGTATAATCTAATGCACCTTTATTAAAATCAGCAGCGGTTGCATTGTAATTCTTCCCATGCTGTTCATATGGCGATTTTGCCGAGGTTCCGCTTGTTGAAAAGCTTCCAAAATCCCGATTAAAATAACGTTGGCTATAACCCGTTGCCAAATTTGCTTGAAGCAATAGCTTTGTCGGCGCCGATTTCATAACCATATTGACAACCCCACCCACTGCATCGGCTTCCATATTTGGTGTTAGCGACTTGTAGACTTCTAAGCGTTCCAACATATCTGAAGGAAATAAATCCAAAGGCACATAACGGTATTTATTATCTGGACTCGGAACTTTTACGCCATTCACCAAAGTCGTGTTGTAACGTTTATCCATCCCTCTCAGAATTGCGTATTGCCCCTCGCCATTCGAATTTCTTTCTATGGATACACCCGAAACACGCTGTATAACATTTGCGACGGTGATATCGGGAGAAATCTCTATTGCGCGCGCCGAAACAACATTCATAATTTGTGACGCATTCTTTTCCAAACGCCGCGCGCTAGGATCGTCATCCCCACCGTTTCGACGTCCTTTTATAGTTACTTCCATTAATGTTTGTTCGGTCGATGTCAGCTGAAAAATAAAATGAGGGGTATTTTCTTTTTGAATCTCGATTTCTTTAATTAGTTCGGCGTAAGCCATATGCTTGATATGGACCTTATCCACACCTGCAGATAATCCTTTGAATTCAAACGAACCATCCAATTGTGTTTTGGTCGATAGCCCACTTTGTTCCAAGAAAACTGTTGCACCAGCAACAGCTTCACCAGTCTGACCATCCAATACCTTACCTTTGATTTTGGTCGCATAAGCAGCGCTGACCGAAATACTGGAGGCAAGTAATACTGTTAAAAAGTTTTTCATTTTGCTTAGATTATTATGAATCTTTGATTGTTGTCGCAAAGATGGCAGCCAACTTTAATCACACAAAATATCGAGCGTTACAATGAGGAAACAAGGTAGAAAGTGGGCTATACAGCGAGGAAACAAGCACTACTAAACAACTAATAAACAGCAGTTTAAATGCAATTCAAGCGCCATTAACATTCTTTTACTCCTGTGTTAAAAAATTATGAAATCCCAACAAGATAGCCCGCGAGGTCCTCTCCTTGTTCCAGTCTTAGTTTTTTTCGCAATCGATGTCTGGCAACACGAAGGCTATCTTGTGATATGCCCAATAAGACGGCAATATTGATATTATTCAAATTTATTTTAAGCAATGCGATTAACCGCATATCCGCTGCCGTCAAATCTGGAAATCGTTGAATAAGTTTTTCAAAAAAGCTGTGATGCACCTTTTCGAAAGTTCCCATAAACTCTTTCCAATGAATACCCTGTGTGATATTTTCATTGATCTGCAACACCAACTTCTGCATCTGTCGTTTTTGATCCCGGCGTTCGTCCTTAACCATACCTTTCAGTTCATCACGAAGTTCTTCCAAAAATTGATTGTTACGGATTAAATTTAAGGTATGGGATGTCAATTCCTTTTGCTTGAGCGACAGTTCTTGTTTGAGCTGCTTATCTTCAAGCAACTGGTTTTTAAGTGCAATTTCGGTCAACTCGCGTTCGGCCTCCTGTTTTCGGGAATCGGAGATCTGGTTTTTAATCTTAATTTTCTGGCGACTATGCAATACATAGGATAACACAATTAACAAAATTAAAACCACGATTGTTCCCCAGAGCATGATTAAGTTGATTCTTTTGGTTACTTGTAATTTCTCGATCTCTTCGGCTTGTTGATTCATATCGTAGAGTGCCTGAAAAAAAGCAGTATGGCGAGCACCATCCACACTATAAAGCTCAAGCACCAACTTACGGCTCTTTTCTGCATAAAAATAGGCGCTATCCATCTGCTCGCGCAAGGCGTAGGTCCTACTCAAATCTTTTGTCGTAGCAGCCATTTGATACACATCACCCAAATTTTCCGCCATCTGATAAGCCAATTGCGTGAGTTTGATACTTTCTGGATATTTATTGGTCTTCCTAAAAATATCGCCCATATTATTTATGACCACAATTTTTCCATAATTGTCTTTTGTTTCCGTATAGAGGGTACGTGCTTTTTCAAAATGAAAAAAAGCGCTGTCATATCTTGCAAGATCTTCATAAATACTGCCTAAATTTTCATGGATCTTAGCTTCTCCATTTTTATTCCCAATACTGCTATAAATGGACAAAGCAAGATTCTGGTAGACAAAGGCGGAGTCGTAGTTCGCTTCCTTTTCAAATAAATGACCTATATTCCCTAATGTACCTGCCTCTCCATTTTTATCCCCTTCTGTTCGGAAAGAATGTAGCGCCTTGTTAAAATAAACTTTCGCTAGATCATGTTGTTTGTTGAAAATATTGAGCTCCCCGATATCACTCCAATTCGAAGCAAGATGCTGTTTTGAATTTAATTGCGTATAGATTCGATCAGCTTGAAAATAGTAGTCCTGCGCCTGTCCATAATGCCCCTGATTAACACATAACCATCCAATCGCCTGTAAACAATTGGCTTGTAATAATAAGTCTTTATCCGTAACAGCTTTTGCATAACGTTTTTTTACGAGCATAATTGCAGAATCCGGATGGTTTTGACTTAACGCCCTGATATCTTTAAAGGATTTAACCTGCGCAGTACCTGGCTGCCACAAAAAAAGCTGTATTAAAAAAAGTAGAAACAAAATAATTTTATCAGAAATCCTCATATTTCATGTAAATAATCGAATTGCAAATGTACATGAAACATGTTAACACAATATTAAATCACATAGAGTAATACGAGTTTTAACATAAGGAAGGCTGACTTATTTTTATCCACCAAGCTCAACGATATACTATTAAAAAAGCCCTTTTATTGACGATACACATCAATAAAAGGGCTTGAAAATAGACAATCCCAAAACCGGTTAATTACTCGATTTCAATTCAATGAGCGGAGTGATCCGTTCTAATATATCAAATGCCACCTCTGCCATTTTGTTACCCTTATTGTCCAATAGTGGATTAACTTCAACAATTTCAAAACAAATCACCTTACCCGATCGGATGATCTCTTCTAAAATCAACACAATCTCCCTTGGCAAAAACCCCTTCGGTACTGGTGTTCCGGTGCCATCCGAGATCAATTCACTATCCATGCTATCCACATCAAAAGAGATATAAATCATATCACATGCTTCTAGGATTTTCAATGCTTCAGCCACACAATCGGTTATTCCGCGCTGTCTCGTATCTTCCACACGATAGTTTTTAATGCCAAGTCGTTCAATGACCTGATCTTCCGGTTCTTCCGTATCCCTTACACCAAAATAAATCAAATGATTGGATAGTATTTTACCTACTGGGCCAGCTATTCGTTTTAGTTTATTCCAAAATTCTTGTGTCGATTCGTCTATTTTATTGATTTTACACGGGATATTATCCTCACTCAACATCGCCGCTAAAGGCATTCCATGCATATTACCAGAAGGTGTTGTGTGCGGAGAATGAATATCGGCATGCGCGTCTACCCAGATCACACCGAGTTGTTTATCAGGATAAGCGGACTTTAAACCACTGATCGTCCCCATTGCGGAGGAATGATCCCCTGAAAACACCAATGGAAAATTGCCGGAAGATAAGCTATCTTCAACGGTGGAAGCTACTTGTTTGCATTGTTCATAAACCTGCTGAATATGTTTCGCAAAAGGATGATTATCATTCTGATAAATGGAGCTATTTCGAGTCGGCACATCAACAAATGGATAGTTAATGAAATATTGACTTCCTTTATTAATTGCAGCTATCTCGATGGCGTCGATGCCCAGATCTGAACCCCTAGTCCCTGCTCCTATATCCGATCTGTTTTTGATCAATTCAATCATTTTCTCCATACACTATTTCAAATTAGTCAACGATCGCTCAATGATCCCTAAGCAAGTATCGACTTGCTCTTTTGTAATAACCAGCGGCGGAGCCAATCGAATTTTGTTACCATGTGTAGGCTTCGCTAAAAGTCCATTTTCTTTAAATTTGAGACAGATATTCCAGGCCAAATCACTTTCTTCATCCGCATCAATTACAATGGCAGTCAAGAGCCCCTTTCCTCGCACTTCTGTAATTAACGTAAACTTAGCAGCAATCTGACGCAATCCATCCAAAAACAAGGCCCCCATCTCAAGCGCCCGTTGCGTCAAATTTTCATCCCGCACAACATTTAGCGCTTCCATAGCTACTGCACAGGCTAAGGGATTACCACCATAAGTCGAACCATGTTCGCCCGGTTTAATACACAACATAATGGAATCATTTGCCAACACTGCCGATACCGGCAATACACCGCCCGATAAAGCTTTCCCTAAAATCAGAACATCTGGTTTGCTTTGACTCTGCGCATCATCAATAGCATAGGATGCCAACATGCTTCCCGTCCGAGCAATACCAGTTTGGATTTCGTCTGCAATAAACAATACATTGTATTTTGTACATAATTGTCTCACGCGTATCAGATAATCCTCATCAGGAACGACAATACCCGCTTCGCCCTGAATTGGCTCAACGATAAAACCGGCGATATTTTCATCTGCTTTGAATAACTGTTCTAGTGCATCAACATCATTATAGGGAACGAGTACTATGCCATCTAAAAAGGGACCAAATTCATGTGTTGCAGTAGGATCATTGGATGCCGATATCACAGAGATTGTCCTACCATGGAAATTGTCCTTGGCAAAGACAATTTTCGCTTGATTGGCTGCTACACCTTTCACCTGATAGGCCCATTTACGACAAAGCTTCATTGCTGTTTCCACAGCTTCAACGCCCGAATTCATCACCAAAGCCTTATCAAATCCAAAAAGATGACAAAGCATTTCTTCAAAATCACCCAGTTTATTATTATAAAATGCCCTGGATGTTAATGTTAATTTCTCGGCTTGCTCTTTTAAAGCGTGTACAATCCGTGGATGGCAGTGTCCTTGATTGACAGCTGAATATGCAGATAAGAAATCAAAATAAGACTTTCCATCAACATCCCACACCATAACTCCTTCAGCTCGTTCCAAGACGACCGGAAGAGGATGATAATTGTGCGCTCCATATTTTTCTTCTTTGGCAATGAACATCTCGCCCTTACCTTGTTTAGCTACTGTACTCATAATTCAGTTTTTTCTAATAAGAACAAATATACAATATTTACTTTTTTATTGACTGAAAAATAAAATTTAACACTAAATTAGCATATAAATATTAAAATTAACTTTTAAACCACTTTCTACAATGAATAATATCGATGACTTTGATCTACAGATTTTAAAATATTTAGACGAAGATGGACGGATGGCCTACTCTGCAATAGCAACAGCCATGGGCGTATCCAATACCATGATCCATCAACGAATCAACCGTTTGACGGAACAAGGGATACTGACAGGTATAAAGCCCGTATTGAATGAAAAGAAGCTAGGCTATGATTGGGGTGCTTTTACCGGGCTAAGTTTAGAAAAAGATCATGATTCGAGCAGAATTATTGAAGAGCTCAAAAAAATACCAGAAGTTACAGAATGCTACTATATTACGGGCAACTACACGTTATATGTGAAAATTATTGCTAAAAATCATGAACATATGCGACAACTACTTTATGAAAAAATCGATAGCATTCCAGGAATTGCGAAGACAGACTCCCTTATCGAATTAGGCTGTGCTTTCAAACGTAATATTATATTCTAGCACAAGAAACAACCGAAGGGATCCTGAACACGGATTTTCAGGGTCTCAACGCTATTTACCAATATTTGCTAACTCTTCTTCCGTCCAGTAGATTAATTCTCGTAAAACATACACATTTTCATAACTTCCCAATCCATCGATGTAATCCCACAAATCACCTTCAACCTTCACTGGTCTTCCATGATGAAGTATATCATACCCATTATCTAACCAATTTTGTATCTGCTCTTTATCCATCGTTATTAAAACTTATTGTTAATTATCTTTAAAATGACTATATCAAATATAATGTATTTTACACTGGCTGCCCACAACTGGATAAAAGAAAGTCAAATTTCAACAACTTTTTGACATAGTGTCTATCACTCTTCAAGAAGTTCTCACGCTATTTGACAAATTTTAAAAATAAAAAAGTATATTCGTATAACATTAAATATCAATATTATGGCAGATTTTTTCTACGTTGGATACGAAGGTGAAGACGAATTACTCGAACTGGTGGCAGTATCTACAATTCAATCCCTACTCTATTTCCAAGATGCCGATCAAGAGGACTTTACAACAATAAAAACCGCTATTGATCAAAATTTTATTGTCGAAGAAGATCTAATCACTGTAGCAAACACCCTCCGATTGGATCAATCTATTGTTCGCTTTACTCCTGGCAAGCCTAATTATAAAGATTAATTGCATACTCAATCATCTGGGCAATAACTCTCCGTGAAGCAATTCATTCAAGATAATTAGTAAAGAAAATAAGTAATGAAATAATGAAGGTAGTTTTAATTGGCGGTTCTGGTGCTACAGGAAGGGCGCTCATTCAATTGATGTTGAAATCTAAGGAAGTTACGGAAATCGTTGTTCTTTTAAGACGTGTGTCGTTTGAGGAGCACATTAAATTGAAACAGGTTATCGTAGATTTTGAAAATCTAACGGATTTTGAGCGCGAGATCCAAGGCGACATCGCTATTTCCTGCCTTGGCACCACATTAAAGGATGCAGGCGGTAAAGATGCACAATGGAAAATAGATCATGATCTTAATTTGCAATTTGCGGCATTGGCCAAAAAAAATGGTTTTCCTACCTTTCTCTTATTATCGGCAGTTCTTGCGGATCCTGCATCAAAAATTTTTTATAACCGCATGAAAGGAACCCTTGAACAGGATGTTAAAGCACTTAATTTCAATCGGCTTATCATTTTCCAGCCGGGAGGATTAATTCGACCAAACACAGATCGCTTCGGTGAAAAAACAGCCATTACTGCCCTTCGTATCCTTAATACGATAGGATTATTCAAATCCTATAAGCCACTGTCTGTAGCACAAGTTGCTTCCGCAATTTTACAGGCGATCAATCACTACACAATAGGTATCCACACTGTAAACGTTAAAGATATCCAAAAATTAGCAACAGAAACCAGTTGAATCGCCTAAATAGTAATTCATAATATTGAATTAACAATAAACTAATCCTAAGGCTGTAATTTGTGTTTTTTTAAAATAACAACCATTCAAATGAAAAAACACGTTTTATTTCTGTTTCTCCTCGTTTTTGTACATGTTCTCCCCTCTTTTGGCCAAGAAGCAAAATACATCTTTTATTTAATTGGTGATGGCATGGGCCTCAACCAGGTTAATCTCACCGAAATTCATCAAGCTGAAGTACAGCATAAAGATAACCCCATCCCACTTGTGTTTACCCAATTTCCTCATGTTGGATTTGCCTCCACACATTCACTCTCAAATGGCGTAACGGACTCAGGCGCTGGAGGTACCGCATTAGCCGTTGGAAAAAAAACCAAAAATGGCGTTATCGGTATGGATAGTACAGGAACTGTCCCCTATAAGAGTATAGCTTATGCCGCAAAGCAAAAAGGAAAGAAAGTCGGTATTATTACAAGCGTCAGCATAGACCACGCTACCCCGGCTTCATTTTATGCGCACCAAGCAGACCGCGACATGTATTATGAAATCGGTAAAGAAATTGTCACTTCCAATTTTGATTTTTTTGGCGGATCCAATTTTCTCAAACCCGAAACAACATTTGATCATAAAAAGGCGCCATCGCTTTTCCCCATATTAGAAAAAGCCGGCTATAACGTGCTTAAAGGAAAAGATGCTTATGCACAACTACCAAATAAATCAGATAAGATCATATTGATGAATTCAGATGGCAGTCCCATAGATGCCCTTAAATATGCCATAGACCAAAAGCCAAATGATTTAAAATTGGCAGATATCACATCTGCAGCTATCACTTCACTGCATAAAAACAATACAAATGGTTTCTTTTTAATGATTGAAGGTGGAAAAATTGATTGGGCATGCCATGCAAATGATGCGGCTACAACGATTCAGGAAGTATTGGATTTCAATGCCTCCGTACAACTCGCCTATGATTTTTATAAAAAATTCCCAAATGAAACACTTATAGTCGTTACAGCGGACCATGAAACAGGAGGATTAGGTGTCGGTAATGGAAGTTCTTCGCTGAAAACAAAATTCTTGTCCCACCAAAAAACCTCGCATGCAGAACTTTCGAACGCAATAGGCAACCTTCGTAAGAATAATCCAAATGCAACATGGGACGATCTCAAGAATCTCATTGCTGCTCAAACTGGTTTATTTTCCAAAATTACAATCCATGAAACTGATCGTAGTGCTTTAGAAGCTGCCTATCAAAAAAGCTTTGTCGATCACCAAAATGAAACCGCAAAAAGCCTTTACGCAAGCGACGACAAAATAGCCGCACTGAGTATTTCAATCTTAAATCGGATGGGATCAATAAGCTGGGCCTCTAACAACCATTCGGCCGCCTATGCACCGGTATATGCGATCGGTGTTGGCTCCGAGCAATTCAGTCAGAAAATGGGATCAAGCTGAATTCTTGGGG
>NZ_DBGB01000016.1:0-69637 GCF_002295765.1 Sphingobacterium sp. UBA865
CTTTTTGAGACAGCCTCTTTTTCTTTTTTCATGGTTCCTTCCCATAAACCCCAATTCTATTTCTTTTTAAAAAAAAACAAAACAAAGTTTTGAAGCATCTTGTTCTTCTAATAGTAACAAAAGCGATTTCATATGGATAAATTGAAGAAATTCCAATTGATGGAAAAAATAGCGAGAGAATTAGAAGATGTCAGAAATAGCCAGCAAGCTGTTTTGGAAAAAATAGGCAAAATCGAAGTTGATAACATTGAACTCGGCGATAAAAATATCGAAAAAACAATTCCCGATATCTATCAACGTACAGCAGATAATTCAGATGCTATTAAAGCTCTTCTGGAATCTTTTCAAGATGAGACAGCAGAGTTTGGAGAAAAGAACAATGTTGGAAAATTATTGGAACAACAACAAATTAACAGTATAAAATAATGATATTCCAAACACAAAGAAGGTCGATTAAATAATCGGCCTTCTTTGTGTTTTATAATTGGACTTTTGCAGCCTTAGCTTTCAAATACTCTTCTTCAACAAAATGGAGCTGTTGTTCTGGTGTCAGATTAGAATTATCCAAAACAATCGCGTCTTCCGCTTGTCGTAATGGACTTTCCGCACGGGTACTGTCGATACGGTCACGTGTTGCAAGATTTTCCACGACTTCTTCCAACGTCACATCCTCCCCTTTTTCCGTCAACTCCAAATAACGTCGCGCAGCACGTACTTTAGGATCGGCCGTCATAAAAATCTTCAGATCAGCATCTGGAAAAACAGTAGTACCGATATCACGGCCATCCATAATAATATTTCGTCTGCTACCCAATTTTTGCTGCTGGGCAACCATGGCAACCCGGACAGCTTTAATTGCACTCACATCACTAACTTTATCAGAAATATACATCTGACGGATCTCTTCCGAAATATCCTCATCATTTAGATGGATCTCCGTCTTTATTGCATTTGGGATAAAATCAATATGGATATCTTTTAGTGCGCTTTCGATCGCTTCTTGATCATCCAGCGCTATTTTATGCCGGATAAAATAGAGTGTGACAGCCCTATACATGGCTCCGCTATCAATAAAGGCAAACTTCAGTTTTTTTGCCAAAGCTTTTGCCAGTGTACTCTTACCGCAGGAGGAAAAACCATCTATGGCAATAATAAAATTGTGACGTCCACTCATTATTCGTTTCCTCCTATGATTACACCTGGGCGATTGACCAAAGGAACCTTAGTCAGGTTACCATCCACAATGCTTTCAGGTAAAAAGATATATTTTTTATCGTAAATAATGTTATCAATATAAAAACTCAACCAATATTCATTTGTAAGCCCGAATACCTGTTCATCAATCGCTTCAACACGATCGAAAGATTTAGCTTCTATATTACCAATAAAATGACGCAAAGTCGTTGTTGTTACTTGTCGGCCATCCTTTTCGCCATAACCTTTTGAGCTAATCAGCACGTTCTGAATAGCAATATTCTTGTCGTTGATAACATAGACAGTCCAATTTTTTGTCTCCACCGTCTCACCTTCCAAAACGACGGCGATCATAATGTCTTTGACTATATTTTCAGGCAAATCTGCTTTCATGCTTATTTAGACTTTGTAGTTTTTTTAGCTGGAGCCTTCTTAGCGGTAGTCTTTTTTGCTACAGTTTTCTTTTCTGTTGTTTTTGTTTTAGTTGCTTTTCCTTTTGGCGCATCCGCCTCAGCCCATTTTAACACATCTTCATAAGTAATTTTTTCAATTTCCGTTCCCTTAGGAATCTTCAGATTCTGCTTGCCAAAACGAATAAATGGCCCCCAGCGTCCCTGTTCAATCTGAGCATCCGGATTTTCATCAAAAACCCGAATCACTTTTTCGATATCTTTCTGACGTTTGTCTTTGATAATCTGTATCGCCTCTTCTTCTGTCACATCCAATGGGTCAACACCTTTTGGTAGTGAGTAAAACGCCGAATTGTGACGGATATAAGGTCCAAATCGCCCAACAGCAACCGTCATTTCCTTATCTTCAAATAAACCAACTTTTTTCGGTAATTTGAACAATTCCATGGCATCATCAAAAGTAATGGTTTCGATCATCTGTCCCTTTCTCAAGGAAGCAAAACGAGGTTTCTCTTCATCGTCAGGAGAACCAATCTGTACCAATGGGCCGAACTTACCAATGCGAACCGAAACAGGCTTACCGGAAACCGGATCGACACCGAGCTCACGCTCATTATTCGCACGATCTGCATTGACTAAAGTATCTTCTACCTCAGAATGAAAAGGCCCATAGAAATCATGCAGCATTTTTGTCCATTCGGTCAGTCCATGCGCAATATCATCAAATTCTTTTTCTACGTTGGCCGTAAAATGAAAATCCACAATACCGTTGAAGTGTTCAACCAAAAAGTCATTCACGACAACACCGATATCTGTTGGAAACATTTTTCCTTTTTCGGCACCAGTGATTTCGGTTTTTGTTACCGCTGTTAATTCGGCATCCTTTAATGTCAGTACACGGTAATCGCGCGATTTACCTTCACGCTCTTCCTTTATGACATACCCGCGGTTTTGAATCGTTGAAATCGTAGGGGCGTAGGTTGAAGGACGGCCAATTCCCAATTCCTCTAATTTTTTCACCAAAGCAGCTTCCGTATAACGTGCTGGAGGTCGTGTAAAACGCTCCGTCGCCGACATGTTTTTCAACGTTAATGGCATACCAACAGCTAATGGTGGAAGAATAGCATTGTCACTATCTTCGTCCATCGCGTTGTCTTGATCGTCATCCAAGGATTCCATGTAAACTTTCAAGAATCCATCAAATTTCATCACCTCTCCTGAAGCATTCAAATCTTCAGTACGAGTTGATATGTCGATTTTTGCCAATGTACGTTCAAACTCCGCTTCACTCATTTGAGAAGCAATTGCTCTTTTCCAAATAAGCTCGTATAATCTTTTTTCGGATGCATCGCCATCGATGGTGTGCTCAGAGAAATAAGTAGGACGAATAGCTTCGTGCGCCTCTTGTGCACCCGATGTCTTTGTTTTATATTTTCTGACTTTATGGTACTGGTTACCATAAGCCGATTTGATTTCCTTTTCAGCAGCCTCAATCGCCGTATCACTCAAATTAACAGAATCGGTACGCATATAGGTAATTCGTCCTGATTCATACAGCCTTTGAGCCACCTGCATGGTGCGGGCAACCGAAAATCCAAGTTTCCGGCTTGCTTCCTGCTGTAATGTTGATGTAGTAAATGGCGCTGCCGGTGAACGCTTCGCAGGTTTTGTTTCGAGATTTTTTACAGAAAAAAGCGCTGCTTTACAATCCTCCAAAAATTTGGTCGCCTCTGCCTCTGTCGCAAAACGCTGCGGAAGCTCGGCTTTAAAACTATCCTTAACTTTTCCCGTATGAAAAAAAGCAACGATCTTAAAAGCCGCTTCGGGTTCAAATTTATTGATTTCACGCTCACGATCTACAATCAGACGAACCGCAACTGACTGCACGCGTCCGGCAGATAAAGAAGGTTTCACCTTTTTCCATAGAACCGGAGACAATTCAAATCCGACTAATCGATCTAACACCCTTCGCGCTTGTTGTGCATTTACGAGGTTATAATCTATTTTACGCGGGTTGTCAATAGCCTTCAAAATAGCTGGCTTTGTAATCTCATGAAACACAATTCTTTTTGTGCTTTCATCTTTTAATCCCAAAGTCTCAAATAAATGCCATGAAATAGCCTCTCCTTCGCGGTCCTCATCGGACGCTAACCAAACGGTTTCTGCAGCTTTAGCCAATTTCTTCAGTTCACTTACAACCGCCTTTTTGTCGGATGGAACTTCATACTTTTGTTCAAAATTCTTTTCGGTATCAATTGCATCATCGGTTTTCACCAAGTCGCGAATATGTCCATAACTTGACTTGACCAAAAAATCCTTTCCTAAATACCCTTCTATCGTTTTCGCTTTCGCCGGAGACTCAACTATCAATAAATTTTTCGCCATCTAATTTGAGATTTGTGCAAATAAAGGGAATTCTGAAAGGAATGACAATAATTTCTTACAAAAAAGACAAAAAAAATAGATTTCATGTCGACAATTAAGAAATTTATCCTACAATCAAGAAGCAGGTAACGAGCTCATGGTTGGCATAGAAACGCTGTCAGATCAAGGTAATTTGCCCATCGAACTACTTTGTGCCCCTCAATTTCAAACCAAAACAAATTCATTTAACTTTATTCGGTTTCGAATTCACCTTCATAAAGTTGCAAAATCAAGTATTCGAAACAGTTAAAATACGTAAAAGCAAAATATATATGTATATTCGCTTATTCAAAAGGGCAATATATAACAACTCCGCTATTTTGTTTAAATATTTTAATAATGAAAAGAAGTCTTCTCAGAATTGCCTTTTGGGGCACGTTATTACCATTTGCATCTTGTTCAGTTATGAAAGATTCAGCAAAATCAACTTCAGACAATTTCCCTAAACTTAGCTTGGAAGCGCATCGTGGTGGCCGCGGCCTATACCCTGAAGAATCTATCGCTGCCATGAAAAATGCAATAGATTTTGCAAAGGTGACAACACTGGAAATGGATTGTCATATTACCAAAGACCGTAAGGTTGTTGTCTTTCACGACGATTACCTTAACCCGAAGTTTGTATTGAAACCCAATGGCACCGAAATTTCTGACAAGGACAAACCGTTGAGAATTTACGATATGCTTTATAAAGATCTGGTTAAGTACGATATCGGATCGAAATTTTACAAAGAGTTTCCTGAACAAAAAAAACAGGTTACACGTATAGCAAAACTAGCAGACCTTATTGATAGTACTGAAGCCTACGCAAATCTAAAAAGGAAAGCGCCGATGTTTTACAATATCGAAGTGAAAAGTAAGGAAGATAAAGATGGTATTTTCCATCCAAGGGTTGAAGAATTTGTGGATCTTATGGTACAGGTAATCACCGATAAAAAAATTGCTGCGCGAACCGTTATTCAATCGTTTGATAGCAGAGCCATTAACTATCTGCACAAAGCATATCCTCAAATCAAAGTTTCTTATCTTATTGATGCAAACCATACAAAAAGTATTGAGCAAACAATTGCAGCTTTGGGTTTTACGCCTTTTATTATAAGTCCGCATCATAAAATAGTAACAAGCGATTATGTCAAGCAGTGTCACAAAGCTGGTATCAAGGTCATTCCTTGGACAGTCAATACGAAAGAAGAAATCGAGCAACTAAAAGCCGTGAAAGTTGATGGCATTATTAGCGATTACCCCAATTTGTTTTAACAAATACTTCGCATGGTTCGCTTAGAATAAAAATATCAGTTTCAGTGTATCTCAATGCCAGAGAAACCATGTACAGCCAAAGCAAAGTAGTCCCTTGATCGTCCTAAACTACTTTGCTTTGGCTTTGTTTTTTAATGCTTTGTCAATATATTCCCGCCCCTTCTGGACCAAAAATTCAGAGCGGTGATAATCCCAAAGGTTACAGATATTATAGGGAATGTCCACCACCACATCGGGCCGGTATAAATCAACAATCATACGGCTCATTTTCCTGCGCATCACATAGTATGACGCTTGGAGTATATCCAACGAATTCGAAGTCCTTGTATCCAGTTTTTTGATAACAGAATATTGTTTATCCGGTTTAGATTCCAGATTAACCGCTATGATTAGGTTCTCTTTCTTGGTGACATGATTTATAGGCAATGGATTGAGTACCCCGCCATCAACATAGACATGATTGTCGTCTTCTACAGCTGTAAACACCGCGGGAATGGCAATCGACGCCCGAATGGCATCATACATACTTCCAAAGTCCAGCACAACCTCCTTTTCGTAGTTTAGATCTGTCGCAACGGCTTTAAACAAAATAGGGAAAGTCTCAATATTAGCATCCGGAATCACAGATTTCAAGGCGTTAAACACCTTGATCCCCTTCATCATCCCCAGTCCCTTCCAGCTAAAATCCATCATATTAAAGACCGATTTCTTCGTCAGGCGCTGCATCCATTCTTCCAGAACATCCATCTTCCCCTGTGCATAGATACCACCGACAAGCGCTCCTATTGAACAACCTACCACCTCATCGATTTCGTAGCCCAGCTCTTCAAGACGTCGAATAATACCAATATGCACCAGGCCTCTTGCACCACCCCCGCCCAGAACAAGGGTAACTTTACGATTTAAAAAAGCTTTCTCCACCATAGTTATACAAATACTTGAAACACTTGTTTACATCCATGCAACAATGTAAACAGATAATCATCGTTATTATATGTATTTTTGATTACAATATACGCAGTAAAAAAAGAAATATGAAAATAGAAATTTGGTCGGACATCATTTGTCCTTTTTGTTATATTGGTCTGACAAAGCTTGAACTAGCTCTTCAGGAGTCCACAAGTAAGCCATCCGCTAAAATCATCTGGAAATCGTATCAGCTTAACCCTGATTATCCCGAAGATGCTCCAGCAATTCCAACCTACGATTACCTCGTTCAAACGAAAGGCATGAGTATGGACGATGTCGTTGCGATGACCTCACAGCTCAGTGCACAAGGAAAAGAGCTGGGTATTGATCTGAACTTTGAAAAAGCAATCGTTGTAAATACAAAAAAAGCACATCGTCTGATACATTTTGCCCAAGCGCAACAAAAAGACACTCAGATCAAGAAAGCCTTATTTAAAGCTCATTTTACGGATGGTCTTGATGTAAATAACAACGAGGTGCTCAGCACGATTGCTGCGCAAGAGCATCTTTCCGCTCAGGAGGTAAAAAACTTATTGGAATCTGATGAATATGCTTATGATGTTGCACAGGATATTCAAGAAGGTGTCAGCTTAGGACTCCGAGGTGTCCCTTTCTTTGTATTTGACAGAAAATATGCTATCCCCGGAGCACAGCCCATGGAAGTCTTTCACAACACCATAAATGAATGCTTGGCCAGTCAGCCAACACCGCTTGAACGCAGAGGCGAAGAAGGCCCTTCATGTGATCCTGAAGCAGGAAAATGTGAATAAAGAAAGGAAAAATTATTGTTTAATTTTACTATTTTCGCAAGCTTATAACGACAAACAAATTTGGTATAAATGCAGTTAACCAAACTAGAAATTAAAGGATTTAAAAGTTTCGGAGACAAGATCACGATCAACTTCAATGATGGTGTCACAGCGATTGTTGGCCCCAATGGATGTGGGAAGTCCAATGTGGTCGACGCCATACGCTGGGTGCTGGGAGAGCAGAGCACAAAGATGCTTCGCTCCGATAAGATGGAAAATATTATCTTCAATGGAACGAAAAATAGAAAACCGGCAAACCTTGCAGAGGTCTCGCTGACCTTCAACAACAACAATAATATTTTGCCAACGGAATTCTCGACAGTAACCGTCACGCGGAAGCTGTTTCGCAACGGCGATAGTGAATATCGATTGAATGATGTCAAATGTCGTTTAAAAGATATCACAGATCTGTTCCTGGATACCGGAGTTGGTGCGGACAGCTATTCGATCATCGAATTGAAAATGATTGATGAAATTATCAATAATAAAGATAATTCACGTCGCAACCTCTTCGAAGAAGCATCTGGAATCTCTAAGTATAAAGTTCGTAAAAAACAGACTTTGGCAAAGCTGAGAGATACTGAGGCCGATCTTAGCCGTGTAGATGACTTGCTTTACGAAATCACAAAGAACCTCAAATCATTAGAAAATCAAGCTAAAAAAGCTGAAAAATATACCTCACTTAAAGCAGAATACCGCCAAAGCAGTATAGATTTGGCTTATTATAAAATAGCAGATTTCTCGACTGAATTGGAAAGACTTCAAACACAAGAATCCAAGGTTCAGAAAGATGCTGCCAATGCACATCAAAATATTCTGAATGCGGAAACGGAACTCCAATCACTCCGCCAGACAAATTTGGAACAAGAAAAAAACCTTTCGGTACAGCAAAAAACAACGCAGGAATTTGTCAATAAAATCCGAGGTCATGAATCGGAAAAGAAGATCAAAAACGAAAAGGTCAAAAATCTTCAAGATAAAGAGAACCGGTTGAACCTCGATATCAACAGTGATAAACAACAGCTTAATCATGTACTCTACACCATCAAACGACTGAATGAAGAATTGTTTGATGAACAAAATAAACTCGATTCGTTAAAAACGAATCTTGAATCGGATAAATCCGAAGTCGACGAACTGAGGGGACAGCAACAATCGGCAAAGGGAAAGCTTGATCTTTTTAATAAGAGTAATGCTGAATTACAGGCAAAAATCTACAAATTAGAAAAAGATCTTGCCGTATTTACCATTCAGAAAGAAGCCCTCCTCCAAGAATCTGTTCGCAATAGTGTAGATACAGAAGCAAAAGAAGCCGAATTGCAGCAGTTTAATTCTGCTGTTACTGAACTGGAAGGCCGTGTGGAAGCACAGCAGTTACAGTATGACTCAGCAAACCAGCTGGAAGAAGAGCTCCAAGGACAGATCAGTCAGTGCCAGGCAAACCTAGAAGAACTTAAGGCCCAGCTTGCCAAAGACCTCCGTCTGGTAGATGCCAAACAAAACGAATACAACCTCACGAAATCTCTTGTTGATAATTTAGAAGGTTTCCCCGATTCCATTCGGTTCCTCAAGAAAAATGCAGGATGGAAAAAGCAACCTCCGCTCCTATCAGATGTCCTTTTCTGTCAGGAAGATTATCGCGTGGCTATTGAGAACTATCTAGAGCCTATAATGAATCACTATGTTGTCGAAACACAACAAGATGCTGTTCAAGCAATTCAGCTATTGAGCGATGCCGCAAAAGGAAGAGCTAATTTCTTTGTTTTAGATGCCATAACACACTCGCCAAGCGCTGCCCCTGCACCAAATGACAATTTGATGTCTGCGTTGGATGTGATTACAGTAGACGAAAAGTACAAGGCTTTATGTACGATGCTGCTCCAGCAGGTCTTTATTCTTAAACATGACAATGAAAAAGAACTGGATGAAAAGCTACCTGCTCTGGGACAGGTGATTCTGCAAAAAAATGGACGTTATTCGAAACATCATTTGGGTCTTTCTGGTGGTTCCGTGGGATTATTTGAGGGCAAACGTATCGGAAGAGCGAAAAACCTCGAAGTGTTATCCCAAGAGATCAAAACCTTAAATCAGGAAATAGCAAAACTTGAAGATAAAATAACCGCCGAAACAGCTCGCTTGGATGTACTACGCGGCAATTCGCAGAAAGAGTTAATCGATGAGCTTCGTTTTCAGCTCAATAGACTGAATAATGAATTAATTACTGTCAAAACAAAGCAAGAGCAATATCAAGCCTTCATCAATAACTCCCAGGCCCGTAAAAAAGATATTCAGGAGAAAATTGAAAGTATAGAATCAGATTTAAGGATTGCCGAGCCACAGCTTCAGGAGCTGCGCCAGGAAAAAGAACAGAGTATCGCCGAATTATCGACTTTACAGGACCAGTTCCATGAAATAGCTGAAATACTTAACGAAAAATCGACCGCATACAATCAAGAGAATATCGCTTATCATCAACAGTTAAACAAAGTTTCCAATATCACGAAAGATCTCGAATTTAGAGAGACGCAGAAGGATGACCACGAACTCCGTCTGGAGCGAAACAGTGCAGAATTAGTTGAAGTGCAAGAAGCGTTAAGAACAACCATTCCATTTGAAGATGAAGAAGATCGGGATCTTATTGCCATGTATGAGCAGAAGATTGCTTTAGAAGATGGTCTTAAAGAATTGGAAGACAACTACTATGCAGATAAGCAGAAAATCAATAATCTCGAAGACGCCCTGACACAGCAGCGTCGTTCAAAAGAGCAGAGTGACTTTCTTATTTCAGAGATCAAAGATAAAAAAACAGGTCTGCAGATCGACCTCAATGCCTTAAAAGAACGCCTTTCCGTTGAATTCAACATTGAATTGAAAGATCTAATTGACCGTGAAGATGCGCCTGAGATCACAGAAGATCAAGCGACATTGGCAACCAAATGTAGCAAACTCAAGAAACAGCTTGATGAATTTGGAACGATCAATCTGATGGCAAAAGAGGCTTTCGACGAGATGAACGAACGCTATGATTTCATTAACAAAGAGAAAGCTGATTTAATTGAAGCAAAAGGATCCTTGATGGCAACAATAAAAGAAATTGACGATACCGCTCAGGTTCAGTTTATGTTTACATTTGATGCCGTGAGGAATAACTTCGTTAAAGTATTCCGTTCGCTATTTAACGAAGAAGACAGCTGTGACCTGGTACTCACAGACCCGAGCAATCCGTTGGATTCAGATATCGACATTATTGCAAGACCCAAAGGGAAAAGGCCGCTGTCTATCAATCAGCTTTCGGGTGGTGAAAAGACCTTGACTTCAACAGCTCTCTTATTCTCACTCTATCTTTCTAAACCGGCACCATTTTGTATCTTCGATGAGGTGGACGCTCCTTTAGATGATACGAATATTGATAAGTTCAACAATATTATCCGGGATTTTTCGAAAAATTCACAATTTATCGTAGTCTCACACAATAAGAAAACGATTGCAAGTACAGACATCATCTATGGAGTAACCATGGTGGAACAAGGTGTATCCCGTGTAGTAGCAGTAGATCTAAGAGAAGTTGCCTAGAGCGCAGCAAAATACACAATAAATAAGGCGGACCGGATGTACATCTGGTCCGTCTTATTTTATATATATCGATTTAAGTTCCGCCCGACTTTAATGAGACTCTTTACTGCAACAAACAGTGAATTGCTCTGAGCTTATTTCATGTCGCAGATCATTATAAGGATAGCGAGCAGACAGCTGATTCCCCCAATAAATAAACCGACTGATAACCAAACGGGCCCGCTACTAATCCCGCCAATGCCCCTGCCATTCGTAGAGGCAAATCCACCAATGCAACACAAGCTCCAAGTGCTGTACCACGCATCTGTAATGCAACTTTTTTATGACTGCCCCCCCCACACAACTATATTTCGAGTACAAATATGCTACGGATCAAAAAGCTAACATTGACTTAAGTCAAAAAAAGCCTTTAAGTCGAAAATGGGACCTGAAAAATAAAAAGCCCAGAGTGGGGAACTCTGAGCTTTCGTTAGCCATATATTAACCTATTTTATGAAAAGTATTTGTAATGAAAACGTCGCATTTTTGAATTCATTATAAGAATAGATGCCATTTAACATTTTTTAACATTTAGAATAAACGGAGGATCAGCTCAATTAAGCGGGAACAGAATCGTATTTTTTCGTACTCTTGAAGCGATCCCCCATCCGACAAAAAAGCTCGAAGTGGGGAACTCCGAGCTAACCTAACCAATTATTAACCTAAATTTATGAAAAGTCTTATTTATGCAAACAGCCTTTTTTGCTGTTTAGAATTCTAAATGTAAGTGAAGAGCTTATTATTACACATCCCATTCGGAATTATATGAAATTTGACGTTTTTTAACAATTCAATAAGTAACTTTAGGAAAACGAACGTATAAATCAATAGCATATGGCAGAATACGATTTAAATGAACTTCAGAAGATCTACGAAAACAAAGATGTTTTAAACTATCTGGAACAGCATGGCATTCTGGAGATAAAAAAATTCAATGATGTTTACGATTATGAAAAGGAGCTTTACGAGCTCCAAGTCAAGCTCTTAAAACTTCAATATGAAATCATTGAAAAAGGAAAACGAGTACTGATTATTTTTGAAGGCAGGGACGCTGCGGGTAAAGGCGGTACAATTGGCCGTGTAACCCAATACCTGAATCCCAAAAAGGTGCGCGTTGTTGCATTGCCTAAACCAAGCGAGGAGGAAGCTGGACAATGGTATTTTCAACGATATATCAAACAGCTCCCCAATGCTGGGGAAATTGTGATTTTCGACCGCAGCTGGTATAACAGAGCTGTTGTTGAACCAGTATTTGGATTTTGCACCAAGGAACAGCACGAGCTGTTTATGAACCAAGTTCCTGAATTTGAGAAGCAGTTAATCGACGATGGCATCATCCTTATCAAATTATTCCTGAATATCAGCAAAGAAGAGCAGGCCGAAAGATTAAAAGAGCGAAAAGAAGATATCCTAAAACAATGGAAAATCGGTGTGCTGGACGAGCAGGCGCAGGAGAAATGGGATGTTTATACGGGTTATATTGAAGATTTATTTAAAAAGACAAGCACCAAAAAATCGCCTTGGTTAGAAATTACCAAAGATAACAAGAAAAAGGCCCGCTTAGCGTCCTTCAAACTGATTATCAATGCGCTTGTTGGAAGTGAGCAGGAAAAAATAGATTCTTTCGTTACAAAACACGACTAAATGACTGTCGGTCTGGTAAGGTATCATTATAAAAAAACAGGAGGAAAAGTATTTCCTCCTGTTTTTTTATAATATTAAAACGAATTAAGATACAAGTATCGTAGTTTCGATTTTAGGTCCTGCGGCCAGCACGGAGTCCGGCATTTCATTATTGAATTTTTCAAAATTCGAAATGAACAGCTTCGCCAAGCGTTTTGCTTGCATGTCATAAGCCTCATCATTGTTCCATAAACCGCGTGCATCTAAAATTTGTGCAGGAACATGCTCTCCACAGCTCGTTGGATATTCCAATCCAAAAATATCATGCTTATTAAACTGAGATTCCAGTAGTGAACCGTCCATGGCCGCGCGAATTAGCGATCGTGTATAATTCAGCTTAATACGTCTACCTATTCCGTAAGGACCAGCAATCCAGCCTGTATTCACTAGCCAAACTTTGATGTTACGATTTTGCTCTAGTTTCGAACGCAGCAAGGCCGCATATTTTGAAGGATGGAGCGGTAAAAATGCCTGTCCAAAACAGGTTGAAAATGCTGCTGTAGGCTCCTTTATCCCGACCTCTGTACCGGCAACCTTTGCTGTATAACCACTGACAAAATGATATACCGCCTGATCGGTGGTCAACAATGAAATGGGAGGAAGTACACCAAAAGCATCTGCTGTAAGGAAAAAAATATTTTCTGGTTCATTGCCAATTCCATTTATTTCGGCATTTTCCATAAAATCGATGGGATAGGATACCCTCGTATTCTCTGTCTTGCTAATATCGTTATAATCAGGTCGATCAAATTCATCCAACACAACATTTTCAAGGAGAGCCCCAAAACGAATTGCGTGAAAGATCTCAGGTTCTTTGTCTTCTGACAACCCTACACATTTGGCGTAGCAGCCGCCTTCGAAATTGAATATTCCCCTTTCGCTCCATCCATGCTCATCATCACCAATCAACTTTCTGTTTCTATCAGCCGACAGGGTCGTTTTCCCTGTACCTGAAAGTCCGAAAAATAACGCTGTCTCCCCTTCCTTCGAAGTGTTCGCCGAGCAGTGCATAGAAAGCACATTATGCTGGAATGGCAAAATAAAGTTCAATATTGAAAAAATGCTCTTTTTAATCTCCCCCGTGTAACCGGTCCCTGCAATCAGTACTATCTTTTTTGTAAAGTCAATCGCGACAAAATTTTCGTTGATAATGCCATATTGATGCGGCTCATCGATAAGCAGCGTCGGAGCGGCTAAAATCGACCAGGCTGGCTGGGCATCTGGATTTGGCTCCGGCCGTAGAAACAGGTTATTGGCAAATATACTTTGATAAGCTGTTTCCGTAACAACACGTAAATCTATTTGATAAGCTGGATCAGCCCCTGCAGCACAATCTCTTACATAGATGATTTGATCACTTAAGTGAGCCGCTACTTTCGAGAGTAGTGCTTCGAAATTAGCCGGAGACATTCGTTGATTGATCTCTCCCCACCAAACGCTATCTTTAGTTAAAGAATCTTCGACCAGAAACCGATCTTTTGGCGATCTTCCAGTAAATTTCCCTGTATCAGTAGCTAGCGCTCCCGTATCAGAAAGTCGACCTTCGTGATTTGCTAAGGCATGTTCGACCAATTCAGAAACAGGCAATTGATAAAATACATTTTTTGTACTATCAATTTTTAAATATTTCAAATCAGGCGCGTTTCCAATGTTACCCTTTTTCATATTTTTTGTTTGTTTTAAAATGTGCCCAAATTTAAAGGCATTTTTCGCTAAAAACAAAACTTAATTACCTAAAAATCAAGCTTATTGTACAAAAAACACAAAAACAAAAAACTCATTAACAGCAACTTATAGAGGTAAAAAAAATTAAACTTTTTAGCATATTTTTTTAGCACATCAATTTATCACCATCAAAAAATATCACATATTTTTCGTAAATTGTTCCAAGCTTTACAAATATTAATAAGGTAAAAACAGATCATTAAAAGACATATCATCTGCGAATGAAATTACATGCCATAGAAACGGGATTTTTCAAACTTGATGGCGGTGCAATGTTTGGCGTTGTCCCCAAGAGTATCTGGAACAAAACAAACCCGGCCGACTCAAACAATATGTGTACCTGGGGAAACCGCCTGCTCCTCATCGAGGACAGTAATCGTTTAATGCTGGTCGATACAGGATTGGGAGACAAACAAAATGAAAAATTCTTCAGCTATTATTATCTTCATGGCGATGCAACGCTGGATAAATCATTAAAAAATAGTGGGTTTGACAGAAGTGATATCACCGATGTCATCCTTACACACCTGCATTTCGATCATTGTGGTGGCGCTATCGCCCGCCAAGGTGAACAACTCGTTCCGGCTTTTAAAAATGCTCATTTTTGGAGCAATAGCGACCATTGGTCTTGGGCTACCGATCCTAATCCACGCGAAAAAGCTTCTTTCTTAAAAGAGAACATTTTACCAATACAAGAGAGTGGGCAATTAAAATTTGTCGAAGATCACCAAAATCCTTTCGGAAGCAATATTGCTATCCGTTATGCACACGGTCATACAGAAGCGATGATGCTGCCTCAGATACTGTATAAAGGCAAAACGATCCTCTATATGGCGGATCTATTGCCATCGGTGGGACATATCCCCATTCCTTATGTTATGAGCTATGATGTTAGACCTCTCGTGACCATGGAGGAACGCAACAGCTATTGGAATGAGGTCGTCGATAATGAATACATCTTATTTTTCGAACACGATCCGATACATGAATGCTGTACACTTCAGCGTACTGAAAAAGGTATTCGGGTAAAGGATATTTTCAAACTGAGCGACATTTAGCTGAGACGTTTATAGAAGATGAAATAGGATATAAAAAGAATATACAAAAAAGGCTACTTTAAAGTAGCCTTTTTTGTATCGAATATATTTTAAAACCTAAAGCCCAAAGCCCAGTAATTTTCAAAAAACCATATTTGTTGAGAGGCTTTATCTACGCCTCTTCTTCCAGTTGTACGAATGTTTGTTAAATCAGTCCAGCCCGTTTTGAAATTCCCCTGAAGATAGAGTCCTTTATAAAAACGGTAGTGCAAACCAACTTTTGCCGAAGCGCCATACCCTGCAATGTTCCAAAAATGGTTGGCTCCTTCACCAAAAAGATGTACGTCGGAACGAGGAATCAATAAGCCTACATCCACACCCGATTCCATCGTCAATACCTGTTGACCCTTGCGGTTATTGATGATGTCGTCATAACGCTCTAGCCCTACTGAGGCAAAGTTATAGCCATCGGTGTGTTCAAATGTCAGCATGGCGGAGTCTACAGTAATCAATTCACCGTTATATTGACCAGCGCGATTTCCTGTCGGAATACCAGGGTTAGAAATCTCTTCACCGATAAAACCCGAAATTTTCACCTGTTGCGGAATATCGACCACATATTTCATATGGTCCCATCCCAATGAAATGGAATAATTATCCTTGATATAATAACCAAAGTGCAGATTAAATTGCGGAATAGTCAGTCTGCTTGGATCAAAATACGTTGAACCAAATTTAGTTGGCCTGTCACCCGCTTTTACATCATGCAGAATAAAATCATAATTAGGTCCCGTAAAATGAATATCTGATTTCGCGTAAGAAGAGAAGTTGTACCCCCAAAAGAAGAAGAATTTGCCCTTGTTACTCTCTGTTCTCAAATTTTTCGGTTTGAAAATGCTTTTTCCTATCTCAGGATTTTCTTGGGCAAATAAGGCAGAAACACTTAGTGCAAGTGCTCCAATCGTTAAAAATATTTTTCTCATATCGGTGCTAAAAACGTTGGGCAAAAGTACCGGCATTCTATTTTATAAGCAAATAAAAACAGTGGAAATTGGTAAAATATGACGAAGATCACAGAAATGTCATTCGATTTAAAAAACAAACCTTCTTGACTTCTCAAGCACCGAGAGCAGTTAAAGCAAACTAGCAAGTTCTTTCTGTCGAATAACATCAGACACTTTCAAAAAAAAGCTGCTTCCCATTTCCAGGAAAGCAGCTTTTCATTTTATTTCTAAAGAATTATTATCCTTGATTTTTGCGGATGATATTCAAAGCTCCACCGGCTTTAAACCACTCGATTTGTTGCGCATTGTAGGTATGATTCGCCAAAATCTCTTCCGAAGTACCATCAGCATGATGTAACACAAGCGTTAATGGTTTACCTGGAGCAAATTCTGTCAGACCGATAATATCAATGGTATCATTCTCCTGAATCTTGTTATAATCGTCTTTATTTGCAAACGTTAATCCCAACATACCTTGTTTTTTCAGGTTTGTTTCGTGAATACGGGCAAAAGACTTAACTAAAACAGCACGAACACCTAAATGACGAGGTTCCATCGCAGCATGCTCGCGGGAAGAACCTTCACCGTAGTTTTCATCACCGACCACAATTGAACCAATACCGTGTGCTTTATAGTCCCGCTGTGTTGCAGGAACAGGACCATATTCGCCTGTAAGTTGATTTTTAACGCTATCAGTCTTCTCATTGAAGAAATTCAAGGCGCCAATCAACATGTTATTTGAGATATTATCCAAGTGACCACGGTATTTCAACCAAGGACCAGCCATAGAAATATGGTCAGTAGTACATTTACCTTTCGCCTTAATCAATAGTTTCAACCCTTTCAAATCTGTACCTTCCCATGGAGCAAAAGGCTCCAACAATTGAAGACGATCAGAAGTAGGTGCTACATCAACCACCACCGAACTACCATCAGCAGCTGGCGCTTGGTACCCTGGGTCATCTACCGCAAATCCCTTTGTTGGCAACTCATCCCCCACAGGTGGATCCAGCTTCACTTGTTCACCCTTGTTGTTTATCAAGGTATCAGTTACCGGATTGAAACCCAAATCACCAGAAATTGCAATTGCAGCTACCAATTCTGGCGATGCAACAAATGCATAGGTATTTGGATTACCATCTGCACGTTTTGCAAAGTTACGATTGAAAGAATGAACGATTGTATTTTTCTCTTGTTTATCGGCCCCTACACGATCCCACATACCGATACATGGACCACATGCATTTGTAAAAATTGTCGCATTGAGATCTTCAAAAGTTTTCAGCAAACCATCGCGATCAGCCGTAAAACGCACTTGCTCTGACCCTGGATTAATACCGAATTCAGCTTTTGTGATAAGCCCTTTATCAACAGCCTGTCTTGCAATAGAAGCCGCACGTGACAAGTCTTCATAGGAAGAGTTTGTACATGAACCGATCAATCCCCATTCAACTTGCAGAGGCCAGCCATTTTTCGTTGCTTCTTCACGCATGCGTGAAACCGGAGTATACAAATCTGGCGTAAAAGGACCGTTTAGAGAAGGCTCTAATTCAGACAGATTGATTTCAATTAACTGATCAAAATATTGTTCTGGGTCAGCATAGACCTCAGCATCCGCAGTCAAATGCTGTTTTATAGCATTGGCCGCATCAGCTACTTCGGCACGACCCGTAGCGCGCAGATAACGTTCCATCGATTCGTCATAACCGAAAGTTGAGGTTGTTGCACCAATTTCAGCACCCATGTTACAGATGGTTCCCTTACCTGTACACGATAGCGACTCCGCACCTTCGCCAAAATACTCGACAATGGCACCAGTTCCACCCTTTACAGTCAAAATACCCGCGACTTTGAGGATCACATCTTTTGCTGCCGCCCATCCACTCAACTTACCCGTTAATTTTACACCGATCAGTTTCGGGAATTTAAGTTCCCAAGGTAAACCTGCCATCACATCACACGCATCAGCACCACCCACACCGATCGCAACCATACCTAAACCACCGGCATTCACCGTATGCGAGTCTGTACCGATCATCATACCGCCTGGAAACGCATAGTTTTCCAAAACGACTTGGTGAATAATACCAGCTCCGGGTTTCCAAAAACCGATACCATATTTATTGGATACAGAACTCAAAAAGTTGAATACTTCAGAACTTTCGCTTTTAGCACGAGCCAAATCTTTATCCGCACCCTCTTTCGCCTGAATCAGGTGATCACAGTGTACAGTAGAAGGAACCGCTACCTTTGGACGCCCAGCTTGCATAAATTGCAATAATGCCATCTGTGCAGTTGCATCCTGCATAGCAACGCGATCTGGAGCAAAATCAACGTAAGAAACGCCACGTTTGTAATCCTCAGTAGCATTGCCATCCCAAAGGTGGGCATACAAAATTTTCTCAGATAAAGTCAAAGGTTTGTTAACCACCTGACGAGCAGCAGAAATGCGCTCATCATATTGGCTATAGACCTTTTTAATCATATCTATATCAAAAGCCATATCTCTCTAATTTATGTTGTTTAATTAAGTTACTAAACCCTATCACTAATTATTTTGTTGGAATAGGCGCAAACTTCGTTAAGTTAATGCCTTCCACAGCAGCTTTATATTCTTCAATATTCGGAATCCGGCCCAAAATCGCTGAAAGAACAACAACCGGAGTTGATGCTAATAATGACTCCCCTTTTTTACCATCTCTGTCTTCAACGACACGTCCTTGGAATAAACGGGTTGACGTAGCCATTACCGTGTCACCTTTAGCTGCTTTCTCCTGGTTACCCATACAAAGGTTACAACCAGGACGCTCCAAATACATAATATTCTCGTATTCAGTACGCGCAGTACTTTTTGGTAAAGCATCGCTAAATTCAAATCCAGAGTACTTTTGTAAGAATTCCCAATCGCCTTCCGCTTTTAGCTCATCAATGATATTGTATGTTGGCGCTGCAACGACCAAAGGCGCTTCAAACGTAACAACACCTTTTTGCTGTTCAATGTTTTTCAACATCTTCGATACGATCTTCAAATCGTCTTTGTGAACCATACAAGAACCGACGAAACCTAAATCCACCTTTTTGTCTCCACCATAGTAAGAAAGATCGCGAATTGTATCGTGTGTATAACGTTTCGAAACATCTGCATTATTCACATCCGGGTCGGCGATCATCGGTTCTTCGATAATATCCAGATCAATAACAACTTCAGCGTAATACTTCGCATTGGTGTCTGGAGTTAAAGCAGGCTTAGCACCAGATTTAATTTCCTCAATACGTTTGTTCGCTTTGTCAATTAAGCCCTGCAAAACATTGTTTTTGTTTTCCATGCCTTTATCGATCATAATCTGGATACGGTTTTTAGCGATTTCCAATGATTCGATCAGCTTATTATCCTGTGAAATACAAATAGAAGCTTTCGCTTTCATTTCTGCAGTCCAGTCTGTAAAAGTAAATGCCTGATCCGCTAAAAGCGTACCGATATGAACCTCAATAATTCGACCTTGGAACACATTTTCACCGGCAAACTGTTGCAACATCTGCGCTTGTGTCGCATGAACCACATCACGGAAATCCATGTGTTCTTTCATACTGCCTTTAAACGTAACTTTGACCGATTCAGGAATTGGCATAGAAGCTTCACCTGTCGCTAAAGCTAGCGCCACCGTACCGGAGTCAGCACCAAAAGCAACACCTTTAGACATACGGGTATGTGAATCACCTCCGATAATGATTGCCCACTCATCGATGGTAATATCATTTAATACCTTATGAATAACGTCTGTCATCGAATGGTACACCCCTTGAGGGTCGCGTGCAGTGATCAATCCAAAATCATTCATAAATTTCATCAATTTAGGAATATTGGCTTGTGCTTTTTTATCCCATACCGATGCAGTATGACAACCTGATTGATAAGCCCCATCTACTGTAGGCGAAATTACTGTAGCAGCCATCGCTTCTAATTCCTGCGCAGTCATCAAACCTGTCGTATCTTGCGAGCCAACGATATTCACCTTCACACGCACGTCAGAACCAGCATGTAATACCTTACCTGGCGTTACACCTACCGCATTTTTATTGAAGATTTTCTCCACTGCCGTTAGACCCTGGCCTTCAATTGTAATTTCTTTTGAAGGGGCAAATACTGCTGGCGCTTGAATACCTAAAGTTTCCGCTGCAAAAGTTTGGATCTTTTTACCAAAGACAATAGCATAAGAACCACCTGCTTTAATAAATTCCATTTTTTGAGGAGTCAAAGCTTTCGAAATATCGATTAGCTCCTGCTCGCCGTTATATAATTTTTTAGTCTTGGTATTAATTGTTAAGACAGTACCTGTAGCAACAGAATAAGCTTCTTCAAGAATTGGCTCGTTTTTCTCATTACGGATTACGTTACCATTTTCATCCACTTTCTTCACCCAGTTTTTAAGGTCTATACCGATACCTCCGGTCACGTCCACTGTTGTCAAGAAAATTGGTGAGATACCATTCGTACCACCAACAATTGGTGCAATGTTGACAAAAGGAACGTAAGGGCTCGCTTGTTTACCGGTCCATAGTGCAACGTTGTTTACACCCGACATACGAGATGACCCCACTCCCATTGTTCCTTTCTCAGCGATTAACATAACGCTTTTACCAGGGTGTTGCGCCTGTAATTCAACGATCTGTTGCTGTGCTTCAGGTGTGATCATACATTTTCCATGTAATTCACGATCTGAACGCGAGTGTGCCTGGTTACCTGGCGACAATAAATCTGTCGAGATATCACCTTCACCAGCGATAAAAGTAACCACTTGAATTTCCTCAGCAACCTCAGGCAGTTTCGTAAAAAACTCTGCTTTTGCATAGCTTTCTAAAATATCTTTCGCAACTTCATTGCCTTGCTCAAAAGCTTCTTTCAAACGAGCAGTATCTGCGTCGTATAAGAAAACTTGTGTTTTAAGAACCTCAGCCGCCTGTTTTGCAATAGCTAGGTCTGTGCCCAAAGCCAGGTCCAATAAGACCCTGATCGAAGGACCACCCTTCATATGTGACAACAATTCAAAAGCAAAATCAGGTGTAATTTCAGCAACAACTGATTGACCCAAAATAATTTCCTTCAGAAATTGTGCTTTAACACCCGCTGCAGGCGTAGTACCCGGCAACGTGTTGTAAATAAACAATCTTAAAGATTCAGCTCTATTTTCATTGTTTAAATCTTTAATCTGAGCAATTACCTCACTTAGTAATTCTGCTCCATCAATAGGCTTAGGATGTAATCCTTGGCCTTCTCGTTCTACAACCTCTTGTACGTAATCGTTGTAAATACTCATAGATATCTATCTTTCTATTTTATGGGCAGCATAAAAACACATTATCTTTCTACGCCACCATGTCTGTTATATAATTAAGCTAATACGCCATCTATCGGGTCCCCCTAACAAATCACAAATTAACCCTTCCACTTCATGTTTTGAAGTTGATTCATTTGTCGTAAATCAACTTGTATGACTAATTACAAAAATAGTGAAAATCCAACTTTAAACGCATGCATTCCATTTATTTAAATCAATTTGGAATTGTTCTAAACAGAACTTATGCAATCCCGCTATCTTTCTTTGCAATCCACTATTTTGCATTTATTTCTTTCAAAAAAAAAGGTGATTTATATTATCAAATCACCTTTTCCTTTTATATACTTTCTACAGTTATATCAATGTCTTTTAATGCTTTCACAGTTTCCAAAGGATCTGTCGCGTTGAAGACAAATGAACCTGCCACCAGCACATCTGCTCCCGCTTTCAATAACTGTGCTGCATTCGCAGTCGTTACTCCCCCATCGATTTCAATCAGCAGTCCATCATTCACGCCTTGTGCCATCGTCCTTAGTTCCTGCACCTTGGCGTAGGTATTCGGAATAAATTTCTGACCACCGAACCCTGGATTAACAGACATAATACACACCAAGTCTAAATCTGCAAGAACATCTTTTAATAGAGCAACCGGTGTATGTGGATTCAATGCGACACCAGCTTTACATCCCAATTCTTTTATAGCAGCTATTGTACGATGCAAATGTGTACATGCTTCGTAATGCACTGTAATGATCTCAGCACCCGAATCTTTACATACTTGCAGATAACGATCGGGGTCAACAATCATCAAATGTACATCCAAAGGTTTAGCAGCATGTTTTGCAATAGCCTGCATAACTGGAAATCCAAAAGAGATATTTGGAACGAAAACCCCGTCCATAATATCAATATGAAACCAATCTGCCTCACTGTTGTTTACCATGATAATATCATCGTATAATTTTGCAAAGTCTGCAGCAAGAACGGATGGTGCAATTAGATGTGATTTTGTTGACATGTTGTATTTTTTTTGCAAAGATAACAAGTATTTTTTGTTCATCACAGCATTTACCCGATTTAATACCTACAAACGACAATTGGCAGAAGCTGCAGAAAATAAATTATAACTACATTTGTATATTAACATTATATTAAAAATATAGCTCACAGTGGGAAGACTAAAAATAAAGTACAAAAGAGAATTAAATACAACGGAGAACCTCGTCCGAAAAATTGGATTAATACTTATCACTATTATTCTGATCTGTATATTCCTTCCCAAACAGCCTCGTTTTCGCTATGAATTCCAAAAGGGAAAAGTATGGAATCATGAGAATCTGATATCACCTTATAATTTTGCCATATTAAAAACGCAGGAAGAATTGAATGCGGACAAGAAAAGTATCTTGAACACGATTCAACCGATTTATAATGCCAATACGACGACAAGCAAAGAGCAAATTGATCAGTTCAATACCGATCTGGCCGAAAAATGGCAAAGCAGCAAGCTGGATACAACACATGAGAATATTGCGGATTATAGAAATGCCGGCAATGCCATCTTAAGCCATCTCTATGGCAAAGGCATCCTTTCATTGAACAATCGGTTTCAGAACCGCAGCAATGACAAATCTCCAGCTTCCAAGCATTACAATTTCACACTGATCCAGGACAAAGTTGCCAGTCAAAAAAACACGGCTGACTGTTACACCATCGAAAGCTCTTATGGGTATATGGATGAGATCATGCCCAAATTGACCAAAATAAAACAAAAGAGCTGGCTCGAGGAGACTTTAAAAAACTATATTACCATTAACTATAGTTATAACGACCAGCAGACGGAGGCCTTGGAACAGAATGCCATTGCTAATATTTCAGCGACACGGGGTGTAGTCCAAAAAGGCGAACTGATCGCCGAAAAAGAAAAAATAATTTCCAATGAAACTTACCAGAAACTCGAATCGCTCCGGAAGGTATACGAAGATGAAGGCAAGATCAGTGGTAATCAAAATTATGTGACATTAGGGCAATTTCTAATCATCTCGCTCGCCCTTTCAATTCTAATGGTTTTCCTTTTTCTTTTCCGCAAGGACATCTATTTCAACAACAGATTGCTGGTCATTATCATGATTGTCATTATAGGTATGCTCGGCGTCCTATCCTGGGCCATTAAAATCAAGATACCGAATCTCTATTATATGCCGTTTTGTGCCGTCCCCATTATTATTCGTATTCTATTTGATACGCGTGTGGCGCTAAATATCCATCTGTTGATGGTGCTGTTGGCGGGTCTTTTTGTACCAAATAGTTTTGAGTTTGTCTTCCTGCAATTTATGGCGGGCATCGTTGCGATCTATAGTATTAAAACATTGGTCAAACGGGAGCAGCTGTTCATTTCCTCGGCTATCATCCTCGGCACCTATTGGATTGCTTATATCGGCTTGGTCGTCACCAGAAACGGATCAATAGACACCATTTACTGGTCTGACCTTCTTCCCTTTTTCGTAAGCGTCATGATCACCTTATTGGCTTATCCGATGATCTATGCATTCGAAAAGTTGTTTGGCATTGTCTCTGATCTCACACTCATGGAACTTACCAATAGTAATTCCAAATTATTGCGGGAACTTTCTTTTAAAGCTCCGGGAACCTTTCAGCACTCCCTACAGGTGGCTAATCTAGCGGAAGCCGCTATCTACAAAATCGGCGGGAATCCACTGTTGGTCCGCGCCGGAGCCCTATACCACGATATCGGAAAATTGACAAACCCTCAATTTTTCATCGAGAATCAGAAGACAGAAAAAAATCCGCATGACGAGCTTTCACCGGAACAAAGTGCGCAGATTATTATATCACATGTCATCAAAGGGGTCGATATTGCCAAAAAACATCAATTGCCCGACGTGATCCTTGATTTTATCCGCACACACCACGGAACGACGCGTGTTGACTATTTTTATAACGTTTTTGTCAAGAACAATCCCGACAAACTGGTGGATGAGTCTTTATTTACCTACCCCGGCCCTATTCCTTTTTCAAAGGAAACAGCCGTACTCATGATGGCAGATTCGGTCGAAGCCGCATCCCGTGCGTTAAAAGAACCATCGGAAGAATCTATCAATAATCTTGTCGATAAGATTATTGAACATAAATTGATGCGAGGACAGTTCAATAATAGTAACATTACGCTAAAAGATATCACCGAATCGGCAGTTATTTTTAAGGCAATGCTCAAAAGTATCTACCATGTTCGGGTAGATTACGATTTAAGCAAAAAAACAATGTAATTTTAATTGTCAAACAACAAATTGAATTTCAAACGCTTATTGCAACATTACATTTTTTTTGCATTTTTTTTATTATTTAGACTTTGCAGAATCAAATAATTGCCTTATGTTTGCAATGTCAAAACGAGGAAGGGTGCCTGAGTGGCCGAAAGGAACAGTTTGCTAAACTGTCGTACTGGAAACGGTACCGCGGGTTCGAATCCCGCCTCTTCCGCAGACAACAGCGCTTTCAGAGAAATCAGAAAGCGCTTTTTTTGTTTCTGGCGCCAAGGCAGCACCAAAAACAGCACCTTGTTTAAAATCCAGCAGAAAGCGGTTCATGAGAACAAGACAGTTCAAGAACACCAGGGCTGACGTCCTCGGGTTGTGTTCGTATTGTGTTCGTACCACCTTCGGAGATGAACAATCTGGCGACAATTATTGACCTAATTCCGACCAGATAATTCCTGTACAGAGTCTGGTCGGAATCAGGTCAGCATTTGTACAATATCTGTATCGCATCCGAATAAGGTACGAAGCAGGTACGAACAAAAGGCAAGTTACATTCCTGAACATCGTTGTACAGTCTTTAGGCCCCAATAAGTATTGCAAATATTTTATCAATTTATTACATTGTGTTTGATTTTCATAACGCTATTAGATTGTTAAAAGCAATTTGTTCAACTTTGGCAATATGAAACAGCTTAAAAGAACAGGTTATCTACAAATTCCCTTCGGTACGCTCGAAATTGTGCTCCTGACAGATGGTTATTTTACACTAGAAACATTACAGCCTACCCTTGCCCCAAAAACACCGTCTCAACTAGTTGAAATGGAACTGCAAAGGCTTTCACTTTCAACAAAGATCTACCAAGCACCCATCATCATCATGCTGATTAAACAACAGAATCGATACATACTCATTGATACTGGTGAGGGACATTATGACACCGACAAAGCCGGAAATTTAATGGAAAGTCTGCTTTTAGCAAATATTGACCGTAATAATATAACCGATATTCTCATTACGCACGCACATCGCGACCATATCGGTGGCATATTAGATGCCGATGGTTCACCCAATTATCCAAACGCAACTTACTACATGGCTAAACCCGAATTTGAGTTCTGGATGTCAGATCGTCCTGATTTTTCGAAGAGCGAAAATCCAGAAATTGCTCAAGCTAGCATCGATTTAATACGAAAAACACTCGTTGCTATTGAGGTCAAATTACAGCTATTTGAACCGGGCGATCAACTATTTTCCTGCATTCATACAGAATCAGCAGCTGGGCATACCCCAGGACATATCATCTATACAATAAAATCCGACAATAGAGCAATTACAAATCTTGTTGATCTGATACATTCACCGATCCTAGTTTCCCAGCCTCATTGGGGAACTCAATGGGATATTGACTTCGATCGTGCTGTGGATAAACGGATAAAAATACTTGATCGCTGTTATCAACAACAGACACTTGTGCTCGCATCTCATATGCCTTGGCCGGGGATAGGCTTCATTGGTAGAAAAAACAACGGTAAAGAATTGGAGTGGATTCCTAAAAACAGCATTAACTAAAATGTCTTTTCCAAAAGACACACAGCAGATAAATAATCTCCTTCAATTCCTGAAATATTCAAAATGCTCTCTTTCATAATTTTTGTTTTTCATCATATCCAATTTTTTGTAGCAAATGACTCAAGGATTATAAAATATCGTTTCTGGTACTATACAAAAAAATACCTGAAACCAGTGATAAGGGGTATGGGCCAATTCAGCTATTTTTGTAGGAAAGAAGAGTGAAAAATGAAAAAGTTAATTGGATGCTATTTTATTATTTTAAGCATCGGACCACTTTGCTTAAAAGCGCAGGAAAATTTAAAGTTTGACGATAATTTCAACGTTTGGAACATACAGAAAGGCCAGTCAGCAACTGTTTTTGCAGCCAAAGCTTACGTCCGTGCTCAACCCAGTCTAAAGGCAGCAATCGTAGATTCTTTATCCGTAGGAAATGTCGTTACGATCAATAGTAATCCCATCAAAGGAAATACACTAAAAAATTTTTATGCTCCTTGGTATGAGATAAGTTATTCCGACGGTAACAGCAAAAAGAATGGATTTATTTGGCTTGGACTATTAGCGCTCGGAAAACAGACCGCATCAGACGGCTCGCAATATATTTACGGTTTTGAACGTTTCACCAAAGGTATCAACGAACAGGAACAGGATCATTTCTCAACCGGGGTAAAGCTTATCGACGCAAATGGAAATTTTCTAGCTGAACACACCTTCCCTTTCGCCTATTCAGAACAAACCTTCTCCCAAAGTAAATTGCTGCCAGCAATGGGGCTGCAAAATGTCAAACACATCATCCGCATTGAATTTCTGGGCGAAGCTTGTGGCATACCCTCTGAATATAACTATGTGGCCTGGACGGGACGGCAGCTGGTTGATCTTCCTAGCCGATATTCGGTTAGTGATGCTGGTGTGTTCTATTACGATGAAAAGATTCTTTTCCCTTCCGAACACGGAAAAAATAATCAGATTATCTATAAATACATTGAAGAGGGAGAAGTTATCGACGATAATGCGGAAAATCCAAATTTTAGGGTCACAAAAAAGAGTGAAGAATTTCTATGGAACGGTATTGGCTTTGAAAAGCTTTCGAAAGCTAAATAGTATTTTAAACAGATTTCAATATACTGAATACATACAAGAATTAATAAATGGAAGAAAAGAATATATATGATTTGTTCTACAGCGGACAACTAGACCTCTTTATTATTGAAGGAGAAAATCAACTACGACAAAACGATCAAGATGTGACGCTTTGGACACACCTCGCCATCGCCTACCACGATCAGCTATTTTATGAGGGCCACGAAGCTATTTTCGATGTGATTCAGGAAAAAATGATTCCCTATTTTCAAAAAGCATTGGCCATCGAACCTAATAATGAAACGACTCTATATCATATACTGAATTATGTTTTAGACAATCAAGCAACACTAGCGCAAATTGGTCGACCAAAATCCCATATTACCGAAGACAATAAAGGTTTATTTATCGAATATGCAAAAAAATTAATCGCTTCCCCGAATATGTCCGGATATGGTCACAATTATTTAACCAATATCTACGAAGGGCTCCAGGATGATACAGCGTTGCTCCCAGCTTTGGAGGCGAGTATTGATTTCGTTAAAGAAACATTCAAGGATGAACGAGAAACCTCTGATCATAATTTTTCCCTCTTTTGGATAAAGAAAATATATCTGCTCGACCGTACAAAACAGATCAACACATCCAATATTTTAGCTTTAATGGAAGCAGATTTTAAGCATTTCATCAGCAGCAACGAAATGAATTATGTGGATCTTGCTGAAATTGCTTACGAAAACAAAGCAATCGACCTAGCATTGCAGATTTTACTTAAGCTCATCAAAGGGGAAAACTCAGCCGTGCATATCCATCAGGAGCTGGTTAAATGGCATACTCGATTTGAAGAATTGATTGCCGAGGGGTATGAGCACCCTGAGGTCTTCTACTATCAGCTTATCATTGAGCGTAATTACTCGGAAGAAATCGGAATCCCCCTTGACTATTATTATCTCCATGCACTCAAATTGATCGACGCCTATCCTGACTCTTACGTCGGTTACCATTTTGCGGCAGCCTATCTCTATGACGAGGGACAGTATGCTGCTGCTATTCCATATCTGACTATGGTAGGCGAACGGAAATGGAACGCAACATCCTGGCGACGTCTAGTTGAATGCACTTTTAAAGCCAATGGAACAGTTTACGATCAGGTCCCTACTTTCAATGACCTTCCCCGTGAATGTTACAATGAAGCTGTTATGCTATCTGATTTCATTCACTCCCTGGACAACTTAACCGCAGTCGATCAGTCTGCACTACAATTGCTCGTCCTCGGACTTTACCGTCAAGCCTACGATGCCTTCAAGGACTATTTTGAACAAAATAAATACGAAAGTGACTATTTTGGAGGCAGTCACAATAGGGCCATGAATTGCAATAATCTAGCTTTAGCTTATAAAGAAGCCGGTGAATTGGAAACCTGTTACGCTATCGCAACCGAAGGATTAAGCTATTCCGACTTTGAAGAACTTCATTTCACCCGAGCCGATACCTTGTCAGCCTTGGAAGATTACGTACGTCTCGAGCAAGTACTTCAACAGTACTTTGACACCTATCAGATCTCGTTGGAAGCCACTCTTGCGCAGCAAGAATTTACTTCAGAAGAAGACGAAGAGGACGAAGAAACGGAGTCTGCCATATTTCCTCCTTGTTACCGCATGCTTATGCATCAAATCGACGTCGAATATCAACTGGGTCGTACAGCGGACATTCAATCCCGGGCGCAACAGCTTCTGGAGTTTATTTACAAATTCTATATTGATCATCCCAATTTAGACGAATATCACTACCGTGACTTTGAAGCGTCAAAGAATGGGATCGAGCATATTATCTATCAGATAACCGAACAGGATAATTTAGCGCAACGCATCTCTTATTACGAACAAATGGCTAAACAATATCCACACGAGGCTCAGCCTCAATATGTGTTGATGCAGCTATATAATGAAAAGAGCAACTACAAAGCCATGAACATCGCTGCGCAGAAATATCTTAAAAATAAACCGGAATTTATTATCGACAATTTCGACAAGGCAAAAACACTCTATCTCATCATTAAAAGCCATTATTACCTTATGGAATTTAGTGCAGGTAAGGAAACATTCCAAAAGCATGATAACTGGGTCCAATCGATCATGGAGCCTAATGACTATGTTCTTTGGTTAAAATTCGGCATTGAACTTTTGGCCGAAAACGGAGCTATAAACGAAGTAGATAAATACGTCAAAGTTTTCAACGGTATTTATGCCCAACACGATTGGGGTTATGACGATGACGTCGAATCGGTTAAATTAGCAGAAGCACATGTGAACTATAAAACTGGGAATCTGAAAAAAGCACACAGCTTACTTGATGAAGTGCTTTCCTATTCGGATCACTCTCCTCTGGCTGATGAATATAAATGTACCTGGAAAAAGCCAGGCTTCTTCTCTGGTTTTAAATTTTAAGTACTTCTTTTGCTTAAAAAAAGAAAGAATTCCAAACGTCGCTCCATGTTATTCGGCCCTCAGAACCCAAATAACATGGAGCGAATAAAAAAGTCCTTAATGCCAAAAAAAGTTAAAAAGGAAGCAGATTCTGCCCAAAACGACTATATTTGAACTGACATGGCAATTAAGCGACTTATACTACTTTTTTTAACCTTAGGTTTTCTGTTAAGTGCACCCGGCGCTTTTGCCTGCCATAAAATGAATGCACACAGCAGTCACACCCAAGATGATGCTACCACTGACAAAAAGGACCATTGTTGTGCAAAATTTAAATCTTCCAAAAAAAAGGCTTTCTGTAAACATCATAAAGCCTGTAAAAATTGTAATTGTCAATGTGCTTATAGTTGTACGATTTTGGCAATTTCCAACCCTCTTGAAAAAGGTCATGAACTTTGCGGTATAGCCATCAAAAAAAATTATAAACCCATAGCGCCAACATTTATTTCTGAAGGATATTTCTGTCCCTGGGTTCCGCCAAAAATAAGTTAATTCTCGTATTGATCATTTATCAATCATTTTTGATTACTTATTTTTATATATTCTTTTATCTAATCATATGAAAATCCAACACTATATCATAACAGGGGCTTTAGTGCTATCCTCTTTGACAAACTATGCACAAGACAACAACACCGTGAACAACAATGTTAAAATTGCCGGGAACTGCGGTATGTGTAAAAAAACAATAGAAAATGCAGGAGCCGCCGCTCAGGCGAAAGTTGAATGGAATGAAGACAACCAAACAGCGACAATAGCCTATGATGCAAAGAAAACGTCCTTAGATGCTGTATTGAAAAGTATCGCTGGAGCAGGCTACGACAATGAAAAATACCTTGCTGCCGAAGACACCTATGCTAAGCTACACACTTGCTGTCAATACGAAAGGAATTTAGCTCCTCCAGCTTCAGACGCCCCCCAAGATGCAACCATTGCAGCGGTAGCTTCAGTAGATAACATCAGCAACGCAAGCAATTTTCAAAAGATCTATGACCAATATTTTCTGCTTAAAGATGCGCTTGTAGCAGCGGATGGTAAACGAGCTGCAGGCCTCGCAAACGATCTTGCCGATGCTATCGCCAAGGTCAAAACTGCTGATCTAACGCAAGCGGAACAGGACGTCTGGAAAACCAAAACAGCATCACTCAAAGCCATTGTAAAGAGCCTACAACAGGCCAAGGATATCAGCAAACAACGAGAATCCTTCGCAATTTTGTCAGAAGATATCTATAGTTTGTCCAAAAACTCAAAACCATCTTCTGCTGTTTATTATCAAAAGTGCCCGATGTTCAATAAAGGTAAAGGTGCCACTTGGTTAAGCCGTCATAAAGAAATCAAAAATCCTTACTATGGCGCAAAGATGCTAACCTGTGGTAGCACAATTCAAACGCTTTAACAAATAACGTCAGTTAATCGACTCTTAAAAGGTTTATCTCGTCGGGAGATAAACCTTTTTTTGTAATTGCTGCCGCAATGATCGATTTTTTATAAACCAAAATAGTATATTTAATATCAGCAGAAATAGGTTCGCTTAAATGACAATATGCGTATATTATAAAACAAGGTTCGATTCATGGAAAAAGTAATTATTACAGGTGGTGCCGGAGCTATAGGTCTTCATTTAACAAAACTATTGGTTGCCAATTTCTATGAAGTTATTATTTTTACTAGAAATCCGAAATCCCATCCCGCACAGCCGAATGTCAGATACGTACAATGGGATCCCTATAAGCAAGAGATAGATGCCAAATCAATTCAGGAGGCCGATTATATCATCAACCTGGCAGGCGCAAACCTCAATGCCAAACGCTGGACAAAAACATATCAGCAAGAAATTATCGCCAGCCGGGTCGAAAGTGGGAAACTGCTCTACCAAAGTCTTAAACAACTACCTAATCAGGTAAAAGCAGTTATATCTGCCTCCGCTATAGGCTGGTATGGAACTGACGATCCCTACCAAAAAAGACCTTTTACAGAAGGAGACCCACAAGGGGGCAATTTTCTATCCTGGGTTTGCAACCTCTGGGAAGGAAGCGTAAAACCTATTGAAACACTGGGAAAAAGACTCGTTGTCTTCCGTTTTGGAGTCGTTATCAGTAAGGATCAGGGAATGCTAAAAGAAATCGGACGCTTCCTACCCTTCCGTTCAGTTCCGATATTGGGTTCTGGCAAACAGATGCTCAGCTGGATCCATATGGATGATCTCTGCCGCATGCTGTTATTTGGTATACAAAATAATACCATAGCCGGGATTTATAATGCCTGCTCGTCCGAACCGCTTCCGCTTGCCGAGTTTACCAAAAGAATAGCGAAACGTCAATACGGTCCATTCTACATACCCCTCCCAGTCCCATCACTGATGATTAAGCTGATGCTCGGAAAAAAAGGAGAGGAAATGATACTCAATGGGACATGGGTGAGCAACAAAAAGATTGTTCAGGAGAAATTCCCTTTTAAATATCCCCTTTTGGACAATAATTGTATAGATAATTTACATATCGATTAATTGTTAATTCGCGTTAATTTCCGCCCTTTTTGGGACAAAATCCGTATATTTGCGGCTTATGAAGATTTTTAGATATGGCGCAAAGGGCTCCGAAAAAGCGGGAGTCATTTTAAACGAAAAGAAATATGATGTTTCGGAAGGAAATTTTCAATATAACCGCGATTTCTTTGCGGATATTGCAAATTTGGAAAAACTTCAAGCATATATAATTGAAAAAGGCGACAAGCTTAAAGAGATAGCCGACGACGAGCGTATTGGTACACCATTGGAAGCTCCTTCCAAAATACTTTGTGTAGGACTTAATTTCGATGATCACGTCAAAGAGACCAAATTACAACAAGCTTCCGAGCCTATTGTATTTATGAAATCTGTATCTGCATTCAATGGCCCTTTTGATGGAATTACCCTTCCGAAGTTCTCTGTAAAATCTGATTGGGAAACCGAATTTGCCATTGTAATTGGAAAAAAAGCTTCTTATGTTACTGAAGAAGAAGCTTTGGACCATGTGTTTGGCTACGTGCTACACAACGATGTGACAGAGCGTGAATTTCAAATCGAGCGTGGCGGAACCTGGGACAAAGGTAAAGGATGTGACACGTTCGCCCCTATTGGTCCGTTTATAGCAACCAAAGATGAAATCACAGATATCGATAACTTAAGAATATGGCTTAAACTTAATGGTGAAATCATGCAAGACGGCAATACAAGTGATTTTATCTATCGTGTGCCCAAATTGATCTCTTATTTAAGTCACTTTATGAGCTTACTTCCTGGCGATATCATTTCCACAGGATCGCCTGCAGGATCTGGCATGGGCAAATCTCCACAAAGATTCCTGAAAGATGGCGATGTCATCGAATATGGTATTGATGGACTTGGATCGGCAAAACAAGTGATTTCAGCTTATCAAGGTTTATAAAAAATAGATATCTGGGTTCTTTCATTCTTTTTCAGTCTGAAAGAGCCCATTTTCTTTCACTTGATTTTATTTTATCCCCGGCATTTGTGTACATTTATATCAACATCATCCATTTGTCCAACTAAAATTGCTAAATCCCTACAGGGTCAATGATTCAACTAAACAACATATCCAAATCTTTTGCGGTAAAAGCGACACGTATTGATGCTTTAAAAGACGTCTCACTGTCTATTGCAAAAGGTGAAATTTTTGGTGTAATAGGCGCTTCCGGAGCGGGTAAAAGTACTTTGATTCGTTGCGTCAACCTTTTGGAAAGGCCAGACAGTGGTCAGGTAATTATAGAAAACAACGACTTGATGTCGCTGCCTGCCAGTGATCTTATGTTAAAAAGAAGGAAAATTGGTATGATTTTCCAACACTTCAATTTGCTATCATCACGAACAGTTTATGGAAACATATCCTTCCCGCTCGAACTTGAGGGCAAATCTAAAGAATTTATCAGCGGAAAAGTGTTGGAGCTATTACGTTTGGTTGGGTTGGAAGACAAAGCCGACGTGTACCCTGCAAATCTTTCAGGAGGCCAAAAACAACGCGTTGCCATCGCGCGTGCATTAGCCAATGATCCTTACATTCTACTTTGCGATGAGGCTACAAGTGCCTTAGACCCAGCAACCACAAAATCTATCCTCAAACTGCTAAAAAAAATCAATAAGCAGCTTGATCTTACGATATTATTGATTACTCACGAGATGGATGTCATAAAAAGTATTTGCGATCAGGTTGCCGTATTAGACCACGGAAAATTGATTGAAACTGGTCCGGTAGAATCAATATTCGCCAATCCTCAGGAAACAACAACCAAAAACTTTATTCAGTCTTCACTTGAAGTTGAAATTCCACTAAGTTTTCAGGAACGCTTGAAAAGCGCTGGAAACCCACTCGTAGAAATCTATCTAACTTCAAATGAAGAATCCATCCCATTTATACAACATTTGGAACAACAATTTCAAGTCAAGACAAATATCATCACCGCTCAAATAGATTATATTGGCGAAATGAAATTTGGTGTTATATTAGCCGAACTATCGGGTGAAAAAGAAAATGTTATGCATAGTCTATCTTTCTTAAAAGAAAAGCATTCACAAACTAAAATCTTAGGCTATGTCTGATCAGGTATTTAATCTTCTGCTATCGGGTACTTTAGAAACCCTAACCATGACTTTCTTATCAGGTTTCTTTGGTTTTGTACTGGGTCTTCCACTCGGGATTTACCTGTTCTTGACCCGCAAACATCAACTGCTTGAAAACAAAGCCATGCACCAACTTGTTTCATTGCTAGTGAATGTGTTTAGGTCTATCCCCTTTATTATACTTATCGTATGGATGATTCCGTTTACACGCAACCTTGTCGGAACATCTATTGGTATGGCCGCAGCATTGGTTCCCTTGAGTATAGGTGCAGCTCCCTTTATTGCAAGACTTGTGGAAAATAGTCTTCTAGAAATTCCAAATGGCCTGATTGAGGCCTCAAGAGCAATGGGAGCAAATGCCCAACAGGTAATTTTAAAAGTTTTACTTCCTGAGGCTCTCCCCTCGCTGGTAAACAATGCAACAATTACGTTGATCACACTTGTTGGATACTCCGCGATGGGTGGCGCTGTAGGTGCCGGTGGACTTGGACAGATTGGTTATCAGTATGGTTATGTCGGATATGATACTTTTATCATGAATTCTGTTCTAATTTTATTAATTTTAATCGTATTCCTGTTACAGTATACAGGAGACTACATCTCAAAAAAAGTAAACCATCGTTAACATAAATTATATCATATGAAAAAATTGAACTATGCATTTGCGATCTTAGCCTTCAGTCTCGTATCGATTGTGGCATGCAACAACAGCGAAAAGAAAGAGAATACCCTTAAAGTCGGTGTGGTATCCGGACCAGAAAAGGAGCTTGCAGAAACGGCTAAGAAGGTTGCAAAAGAAAAGTTCAATCTTGATGTGGAGTTGGTAGCTTTCAACGACTATGTTGTGCCCAATGAAGCCCTAAATCAAGGAGATATCGATGTAAATGTATTTCAGCATCAGCCTTATTTACAGGAACAATCCAAACAACGCGGTTTTACAAAGTTAACCATCGTCGGAAACACATTTGTATTTCCGATCGTTGCCTATTCTAAAAAAATAAAAAGCATCACCGAGTTACAGCCTGGCGCCAGTATTGCCATCCCCAATGATCCTACCAATGGTGGCCGCTCACTTTTACTTCTCCAACGCGAGGGCATTATCGGCTTAAAAGAAAATGTAGGCATACAGCCTAAAGTAACAGATATAGTAAGCAACCCTAAGCAGGTTAAAATCATTGAGATGGAGGCACCACAGTTGCCGCGCGTTCTGGATGATCCTCAGGTTACAATTGCCATCATCAACAATAGTTTCGCCGCTCAGGCTGGGTTGGATCCCGAAAAACAAGGCTTATTCACAGAAGACAAAGAATCACCTTACGTTAATCTGATTGTTGCCCGTTCGGATAATAAAAACGATGAAAAGGTGCAGCAGTTTATTCAAGCGTATCAGTCACCTGAAGTGGAAGCTACCGCAAAAAAAGTCTTCAAGAATGGCGCCATTAAAGGCTGGTAAAATTTTTAAAATACAAGTGATAGCATCAGATCAATTATGCCCCTGTGGCTCTGGCAATACCTTTGGAGAATGCTGCCAACAAATTCATCGTTTCCATGCCAAAGCAACCACAGCAGAGGCATTGATGCGTGCACGTTATAGTGCTTTTGTGACACAACAGATCGATTTCCTATACGATACATTTCACCCCTCAACACGACGGTTCCAAAATAAACAGGCCATTGGGCAATGGGCGCGGGACAATAAATGGATGCAACTCGCGATCCTGAAATCTACACTCCATACGGTCGAGTTTGAAGCACATTATCTGGATCCACAGATGGAAGTTCATATTCACCATGAAAAGTCTACCTTCAAAAAACAAGGTGATTTATGGTACTACGTTGACGGGCGCTGATATAAATAGTTTGCTTGCAAGCCATTGGAAAGCATACCAGACTATCAACAACAGCTTGCAAGCAGCTTTCCGTTCCATAAAAATTCTCTTCTATGAAATAAAATGTGGTTTCAACTAAGTCCTTATTTTTGCTCATAAAAAAGCAGTCTCAACGGGGATGTCAAGACTGCTTTTCTGCAACGAATATTCGTTAGTTATTTCTATTAGATCGCCTGTTCAGTATCTTCGCGATAAGGAGCTTCTTCATCAAACTCACCCTCCCATTTAGCAACAACAACGGTTGCCAAACAATTTCCGATCACATTTACAGAGGTACGCGCCATATCCATGAGTTCATCGATACCTAAAATGGCAGCAATGACAAATGTTGGTAAACCAAACTGATCCGCTGTCGCAATCAAAATAATTAATGAAGCTCTTGGGACAGCAGCAACACCTTTGGAGGTAATCATCAATGTAAATGCAATCATCAATTGATGTCCAAACGACAAATGGATACCAGCCGCCTGAGCGACAAAGATGGCAGCCAATGATAAATAGAGTGAAGTACCATCCAAGTTAAAACTATATCCTGTCGGAATGACAAACGAAACAATCTTACGTGGCACACCAAATTTCTCCATTGCGCTCATTGCTTTCGGTAATGCCGCATCTGAACTTGTAGTGGCAAATGCAATGGAAACAGGTTCCTTAATCGCATTTATAAAACGTTTCACAGGTATCTTTAAATACAAAGCTACAGGAAGCAATACCAAGCATAAAAAGCATACTAAAGCAAAATACAGCGTCGCTAAAAGCATGAAAAGATTCTTAAGGATATCGACACCGAGATGCCCCACAGTATAGGCCATGGCAGCACCAACCCCGATAGGCGCAAAGTACATAATCATGTTCGTAAACTTAAACATCGTTTCAGACATACTCTCGGTAAAATCAACCAAGGGTTTACGCTTTTTCTCATCGACCATTGCCAGGCCAATCCCGAACAAAATTGAAAATACAACAATCTGTAAAACTTGGTTATCCGCTACAGATTTGACAATATTTTCAGGAAACAAGTCGCGTATAAAAGAAGTGAACTTGTATACAGGATGCACATGGTCCGGAAGGGTTTTGAGGATATGCTCATCCATACTTTCCTTCGGCGCAGGGAGTTCTTCATGTGGCATATGTGCAACATCAACGCCCACTCCTGCTCGAGTCAGGTTTATAGCACCTAAACCAATAAAAATAGCACATGTCGTTGCGCAAAAGAAATAAAGCATCGATTTCCATGCCATACGTCCCACCTGTTTCAAATCAGAATGCCCTGCAATTCCATATACAAGCGTAGCAAAGAGAATCGGTCCCACAATCGTCTTGACTAACTTGATAAAACCTTTACTCAAAGGTTGCAGGGAAATCGCTAGATTTGGAAAATCCAACCCGACAAATATCCCCATAATCATACAGGTCAAAATCCAAGTGGTCAAATTTTTCTTAAAGAGCGCATTTACAACCAAAACGGTAGCAACTATCCAACGGACAGCCATTAGAAATTCATGCGAAAAGCCTACAACATCAAATTCGTATAATACAGCAATGATACAAGCTAATGTAACTGTGATTAGGGTTATCAACCCTATTTTGGTTTTTAACATTTAAAAGATTTTAATGGTCAAAAGAACAAAAATAAAAAAATACTATGCTTTTGCAAATATTATTATTCCAAATAGCCAAGATTCACAACAAAATATCGATTTCGCCAAAATAGAAAGGCACAAAAAAGGCAGGAAAATTTCTTATCCTGCCTTATATTTTAACGGAACACTAAATTTATTCCGCGTGTAACCAAGCTTTTTTCGCTAATAGCTCATCGTTCGATTCACGTACATCTTCGTCATCCACACAACAATCTACAGGGCAAACCGCTGCACATTGAGGCTCATCGTGGAAACCTACACATTCCGTACATTTATCTGAAACAATATAATAGACTTCATTAGAGATCGCTTCTTGAGACTCGTTGGCATCCAGTGTAACACCATCGCCAAAATCAATAACCCCATCCAAAGCCGTCCCATCTGAGAATTTCCAAGTTACACCAGCATCGTATATTGCATTATTTGGGCATTCCGGTTCGCAAGCACCACAGTTAATGCATTCGTCTGTAATTTTAATCGCCATTTATAACCTCACAATTATGATAAATAAACTATTTTTGCATTATCAATATGAAACAAAGTCTGATTGAACAATAAGGCTAGTTGATTCACGTTGATTAATGTTAACAGCACAAATATAATACAAATTTGTGTATTCATCTTTTAAAATTTTAATATTTTGACAAAGCAACAACGAATAAATGCATTTGTAAAATTAGGCGAGCGGCTGCAAGAGCGACCTGATGATTTGATTCAAATCATTCAATTCGCCCAACATAAAAACCCCTGGTATACGCCTCAAAATGTTGAACGTGCCATTCAAGCCATTGCTGCCAATTTGACAATAGAAAAGCTGAATCACTGGTTGGCTCCTTATCCAGATCTAAATTCAACGAAAATTGTAGGATTAATTCTGGCCGGCAACATCCCCTTGGTTGGCTTCCATGATATGCTATCGGTACTGATCAGTGGCTTTAGAGCCAAAATCAAAGTCTCATCGGACGACGCAGGATTGACAAGTTATGTGCTCCGCCTCCTTAAACAAATTGCCCCGTCCTTTACCGATGCCTTTGAAATTGTTGACAAACTAAAAGATTTCGATCTGGTTATAGCAACAGGTTCCAACAATAGCTCGCGTTATTTTGACTATTATTTTGGAACCAAACCACATATTATTCGTCGCAATAGAAATAGTGTTGCCATCATCGGTGGACAAGAATCTCCCGACCAGCTTGAATCACTGGGACATGACATCTTTGATTATTTTGGGTTAGGCTGTCGCTCTGTATCAAAGTTATTCATTCCAAAAGATTATCCAATAGCACACTTCTTCGAAGGTATCGCTGCGTTTAACAACGTGACGGAACATTTTAAATATAATAACAATTACGACTACAACAAATCCATTTATCTGATCAACGGCGACAAGCATTTTGATAATGGATTTTTATTGCTAAAGGAGGATGAGCGCACAGCTTCTCCCCTTGCTGTAGTTTATTATGAAACATACGAAACACTGGCTGAAGTTGAAAATAAACTCCAATTAGCGCAAGAAAATATCCAATGTGTTGTATCAGAAATAGCTTTAAATGTGCCCTCGCCAGTATTTCGTTTTGGAGAGAGCCAATGCCCTGCTTTGGATGATTTTGCTGACGGCGTGAATACATTGGATTTTTTATTCGCAAACCAATAAGCTTCCTTTAAATTCATAGTAAATAAATTGCATTAAAAATACTAACTTTGAAATTATGTATATCATTAAAGTAAAAGGTGTCGCCAAAATCCCTGATTATGTTCAATTAAGAGATGATGCCTTCACCTTGCTGGCATATTTTAGAGTCGACCGCCCAGATAAATCACTTGATAAGATTGGATTAGGAGAAAAGGCAGAATATATCATGCAACTGGTTAAAGAAATGCCTTTTGGGCAAATTAAAAAATTAGAATTTTAGCTTCCATGATTGAAAATAAAGTCATTACATTAAAAAACGTTGATATCTTCCAACAAAAACATTTGGTATTGTCCAATGTCAATTTAAACATTGGTAAAGGAGAGTTTATTTATCTTATCGGCCAGTCCGGCAGTGGAAAAAGTAGTTTACTAAAAATCATTTACGGCGATTTATACATCGGCAATGGTGAGGGAATGATTGCGGGCTTTGATCTTAAAAAGCTGCACGAAAATGATGTTCCCTACCTGCGTAGAAAATTGGGTATTGTATTCCAGGACTTCCATCTTTTATCCGATAGAAGCATCGAGAAAAACCTCGAATTTGCACTGAAAGCAACAGGCTGGAAAGATAAGAAAATGATCGATAGCCGGATATTGGATGTATTGGAAAAAGTTGGGCTTCGTTCCAAACTTAAGAAAATGCCACATGAGCTTTCTGGTGGTGAGCAACAACGCATTGTAATTGCCCGCGCATTACTAAATAATCCTGAAATTATTCTGGCAGATGAGCCGACCGGTAACTTAGATCCTGCGACATCAGAAGAAATCGTCTTATTATTGCGTGACATTGCCAATTCCGGAACGGCTATTTTAATGGCAACACACGATTATACCATTATCCGTAATATGCCATCCCGCATCATCAAAACTACTGATGGGGTATTACAGGACAATGTCAGTATCTAGACAGAAAACTGACATATAAAAATAAGATTCCGACAAATTGTTAGGCTTTTTTAATAAAATCTGACAAGCTGTCGGAATTTTATTGTTTGGCAAAAACTTTGACAAACGAAGCATAGAGTAAATTTTTGAATCTAATTTTAGCATTGAAGATATGAATGAGCAAGATAATTATTACGATGAAGGTCAAGATCCAGTAGAAACAAATTCTTCTGAACAACAGGAACAGCCTGCTGATAATATAGCGGAAGAACTGTCTACTGAAGAGAAATTGGCTGCAGAATTGGCAGAGGCAAAGGATAAATACATTCGTCTTTCTGCTGAATTTGACAATTATAGAAAACGTACAAGCAAAGAACGTGTTGAATTGATTCAATCAGCAGGAAAAGATGTCATCAGTAAGCTATTACCTACACTAGATGATTTTGACAGAGCGTTAACAGCCATGGAAACAGCGACAGATGTTGAATCTGTAAAAACAGGAATGGATATTGTTAACAACAAATTCAGACAAACATTGTCACAATTGGGGTTAAAGGAAATGGATACCATAGGCCAAGCCTTCGATCCTGAATTACAAGAGGCTATCACAGCAATTCCTGCACCCACAGCAGAATTAAAGAATAAAGTAGTTGACGTGATCGAAAAGGGGTACTACTTAGGTGACAAGGTGATCCGTCACGCAAAGGTAGTTATAGGTCAATAATATTAAGACGATGTCAAAAAGAGATTATTACGATATACTTGGTGTCTCGCGATCAGCGGACGAGAAGGAGATTAAATCAGCATATCGCAAATTAGCGATAAAATACCATCCGGATAAAAATCCTGGTGATCATGAAGCTGAAGAACAGTTTAAGGAAGCTGCTGAGGCATACGATATCTTGAGCAATCCACAAAAACGTCAACGTTATGACCAATTTGGCCATGCCGGTAATTCTGCTAGTGGTGGTTTTGGCGGTGGCGGCGGTATGAATATGGAAGACATATTCAGCCAATTTGGTGATATCTTTGGTGGAGGACATCCATTTGAAAGTTTCTTTGGCGGTGGCGGTGGCCAGCGTGGCGGCCGTCGGGTAGCTCGCGGAAGCAACTTACGCATAAAAGTTAAATTAACACTCGAAGAAATTGCCAAAGGCGTCGAGAAAAAGGTAAAGGTCAACAAACAAGTGGTCTGTCATTCTTGTGACGGATCTGGTGCTAAAGACAAATCTTCGTTCCATACCTGTAAAACCTGTGGCGGATCAGGATCAGTTCGAAGAGTAACAAATACCATCTTAGGACAAATGCAAACAACAAGCACTTGCCCTACGTGTAATGGTGAAGGTGTTGAAATCACAGCAAAATGTACAACTTGTAGAGGTGAAGGACTCGAACGCGGTGAGGAAACAATTGCGATCAATATTCCTGCGGGTGTAAGTGAAGGCATGCAACTTTCCATGAGTGGAAAAGGAAATGCTGCTCCGCGTGGCGGCGTCCCAGGAGATTTAATTATCCTGATCGAAGAAGTACCACACGAAAGTCTAAAACGCGACGGACTAAATGTAATCTATGATCTATACATTAATTTCGTAGATGCGACCTTAGGCACTAGCGTGGAAGTTCCTACAATAGATGGAAAAGCGAAGATCAAAATTGAGCCCGGTACACAAGGCGGTAAAATTTTACGGTTAAAAGGAAAAGGTATTCCCGAAGTCAACTCTTATCACAAAGGGGACCAACTTGTATACGTTAATATCTGGACACCAAAAGCTGTGTCTAACGAAGAAAAAGAATTATTGAACAAACTGAAAGAATCACCAAACTTTAAACCTCAACCAGGTAAAAGTGAAAAATCATTCTTCGAGCGAATCAAAGAATATTTCGATTAAAATCGGTCTTTCAAATACAAAAAAAAGCCATTTGTCCGCTGTTGACAAATGGCTTTTTTTTATCTTCTTACTTGAAATTGACATTTAAAAGCAAAAAGTCAGGCCAATATAATTATCGTTAAATAGAAACGATAAAAATAAAAATACACTAAATTTTAACGCACTGAACTACTATCAATTACCATAATGGCAAAACATCTAGACAATCTAGTGACAAAAAATTAAAATAAGATTTCGATATTTGACTAACAAATTTAAAAAGTCAGGAAGTATTTACTGGCTTATTAGAACAAACTATTTTAAATAAAAAAGACATGAAAAAAGTTTTACTAACATTGACTGCCATTGCAGGTTTAACAATAGCAGCACAAGCGCAAACTGAACAAGGAAAAATTATGGTTGGTGGTCAACTTGGCTTCGAAACATCAAAAGTGAAAGATACTGATCATAAAAATAATTCATTCTCAATCAACCCAACAGTTGGTTACTTTGTAAGCGACAACTTGGCAATTGGTACTGGAATTGGTTACAACTGGGGAAAAACTGAAACAAGTAAAGATAATAGCGTTAAAAACGATGCTTTTCAGGTATCACCTTTCGCTAGAAAGTATTCTGCAAATGGCCCTGTAAGATTCTTTGCTCAATTGTCAGTTCCAATGGCGTGGGGTACAACCACAACTGAAGTAAATAACGTAGAGACAAAAAATAAATTCGAATCATATGGTGTGGAACTAGCACCAGGTTTAGCTTACTTCCCGACAAGCAAAATCGGTATCGAACTAAAAGTCAGAGGTTTATATTACAACTACAATAAAGATAAAACGAATGACGTTGCAGTAAATACATTTGGTCTGAATGTTAACTCATTAGCGCCAACTTTAGGTGTACAATTCCACTTCTAGTCAGTACGGAATTTAACAATAGGAAAGGCTATAATTACTTATAGCCTTTTTTTATGTCCTTCGCGATCATGTATACCGTTTAACAATCCGGAGTTTGTGTGTGTAACGGTTCTGTTCAGTATTAAAAATGCCCTCCGCATCCATCCGATCGACACGCACTTTCGCTGAAGCGTGGATAATCGTATCGCGATCCAGCATAATCCCTACATGGGTAATCCTTCCTTCGGCGTTATCGAAAAAAGCCAAATCCCCTACCCGTATTTCCGAAACAAAATCCACTGTCTGCCCCATCTCCGCCTGCTGGTAAGCATCGCGAGGTAAGGAAAGGTCAAAGCAACGATAAATCAATTGGGAGAAACCGGAGCAATCAATTCCCCATTGTGAACGTCCACCCCATAGATAAGGAACGTCATTATAACTTAAGGCCAATCGCACCACCTCGGTTTCAAATTGCTCTCTGGTAAAGGTATTGATACTACCTTGATACGTTAATGTCAATGGCGATAAATTGACGGTATTCCCTGTATTTAGATAAAGCTTGGTACCATGACAGAGCTGAAATTGTGTTGTATCGGTAAAAAGAACTCCACCCTCCCGTCCAACGATAGTAGGTTTTCCACTCAGATAATGTTGCCTATCCAAGTCGTTTAGTTCCTGAAACTGTCCGTTTTGAATCCAACCCAAATAGTCCGTTTCCAATAGACGTATTGAGGTCCAATCGGCCTGTTCATCAAGGATCTCAAAAAGTTCCCCAAACAATACCTGAGAAACCATTTCACTGCGGTGTGCCTGTTCTGAACGTAACGGAACGAGAGCTAGTGTACAAATACCATATTTCATGTGCTAAACAAAACAAAATCGTCAAAAATGTGATTATATATTATATGACGAAGATAAATTAATTATAGTAGAAATGGACAATACAAACTCAAAATTCAAAAGGATACTCGTCGCTGTCGACGACGAACCATGCTCAGAGAAGGCGATACTATATGCCAAAGAAATGGCCGCAGTATTTGGAGCCTCCATAGCGCTTGTCACTGTTGTTCCCCCTACTTCTCCGGCCAACTTTGGCGCGGATCCACTATTAGGTCAGCAACCTATCATTGTTCCGGAAGTATCGGAAATGGAACAGGATAATGCACAAAAATACCTTGAGAAAATAAGCCGCGAGTTTACAGGTGCAGGCGAAGTTTATCTTTTTAATCGAATCGGATCCATTAAAGAAGAAATTCTGGCGGCATCCCACGAGTGGTCCGCCGATCTTATTATTATGGGGACCAATGGACGGACTGGCTTTGACCATTTCATTTCTGGTTCCGTATCCGAGTCAGTCATTCGCAAATCAACTTGCCCTGTGCTCGTTATTCCCAGTAAATGTGACTGATACTAAATGATTTCTACATATAAAAGGCTATTTTTTCCAATGAAAAAATAGCCTTTTGCTTTTATTGCTTCTGAAAATTACCTTTTAATCAATCGCGCCACAAACATACTATCCGCTTTCTCTTCATAACCTTTCAAATAGTCCATGCGTTCGATTTCAAAACCAAAATTATCCACAATGTAATTGACAACATCTTCATTTTCCGCTTTAAAAATGGAGCAGGATATATAAATCAAAGGCTTGCCCACTTTAACATGTCCTACTACATTACTTGCAATATTTTTTTGTAGTGCATTGAATTCGCCAATCTTAGCAGCCCGAAACTGTCTAATCATTTCTGGTGTACGCCCCCAAGTCCCCGATCCTGTACAAGGCGCATCCAATAACACCCCATCAAATCTTTCGCTCCCAAGAAGCGCAAAGGTATCCTTAGTAAGATCAAGTATTTTTTTTCGGTAATGCTTGATTCCAGCACGGTCAAAACGTTCATCGAGATTTCGGAGAATACTCATGCGAACATCGGATACCAAAAGATTGACAGTCGGACAAGCGTCCATCAATAAGAGAGATTTGCCACCTGAAGCTGCGCACGCATCCCACCAGGATTCCTTTTCAGCTGGATCCATATAATCCAACGTGCGCTGTGAAGAAAGATCCTGCACTTCTATCATTCCATCCAGCGTATCAAATCGCTGCAAGGATGTTCCATTATTCAAGGCAATAGTCTGATCGCCAATCATGGAATAAGGAATCTGATTGTTATCCAAAATAGCACACACGACTTTTGTCTTTCCGCGTTTCACCCGAATATATAAATAAGGCTGTATCAACTGGCTCTCTAAAAATTGTACCATGTCGATCTCATCAGAAATATGATCCGTAAATGGAAAGAGGTCATTCAGGTTAAAAACGCCTTCTGATTCCAGAAATGCAATTTTGTCCTTCAGTGGTAGATGGATCTTATCGCTGTACGAAGGCTCAAAAAGAGCCACCAAGGGGCTTTCGTGTTCACACAGGAATTCCGCAAGCACCAATCTACGCTGTTGTGACAGCTGCGAAGCTGCCGTTCCCAGACGAAAATAATTATAACATAAACGGGAAGTAGCCTTGCGATCGGATGATCCCATTTGCTTATTCAGCTTAAAAAAAGTAGTCAAATAACGCGAAAAGGGTTGATCCGCTTCAAAACCATCCATTGCCCGCTCAAAATTACGTATTTGCTGATGAACACGTCTTTCACTGAATTCCGCCATTCAAAGATTATTTTCTTTCAAATTTTTTGTTGTGATAAACCATCATACCCAAAGCTCTATTGGCATAGCCCCATTTTGGATAAAATTCAAATTTGTAATCGCTATTCAATCCCGAAAACTTATCCTGCGTCATTCGGCTAACATAATCTACGCCATATTTGTGGATCAATCGACCGAAATACAACGCCGCGTCATAACCTTTATAAGAAAATTCAGACGGGTCCACTTTATAAGCCGATTTATAATTTCCAATAAATTTACGGGTATCACTATCACTCTCATTCACCAAGTTGGAAGAAGTAATAGTAAGTCCATAAAAATCCATATTTTCGAAATTCTCATACGAAAGCTTAGCCATGTTTGGATGTCCATACAACTTAAATTGATTACCTGGATTCAAAAAGCGTTCGTCCATCTTATCCAATAAAGCTTTAACAAGATTCTTATTGGCTGTACCACTTACAATATGATTTGAACCGGTCAAGACAAGACTATTATCCAGTTCAGCAAGATTATAAACCGTTTTCACTTTTGCCTGTGCATTGGCTTTTGAAATTTCGCTAACAAAATTAACTAGAAACTGTTTGCTTTCATCGTCACCGGCATCGTATACTAATATTTGATCACCCGTATAGTATTGATCAGCAACATATTTCGCCAATGTCTCGGAATGTGTTCGAATAGAAGGTGTTATGGAAACCAAATTAGGTAAGCTAAATTCAGAAGCCATAGTGGCCGCCAAGGGAGAAACTTGCAGCACATTCTTATTTGCAAATGTTTGCCCAAAGCTTTTTATCTCACGTGGATACACTGGGCCCACCACAAGTACGGCATCCTTCACATTGACCGCTGTCCCCAAGGTCGCATTATAGGCAACATTGTCTCGAGAATCAATTACTTGTAAATCAAATAAAGCGCCCTCTTTGGCAATTTTGTCAAGGCCCAACTGAAACCCCTGATAAAAATCAAGTGCCAGGGAAGAACGCTCCACATCTTCTTTTGTAATTGTACCGGCAATACCACTTAACTCAAATGGCAATAGTAGTGCTATTCGATTATTCTTCACGGCGTGCCCATTGACATTTTGCACATCGCCCACTTTGGCAATCGTCGTCTCTTTGTCAACGGCCGGTTTAGTCACAGCAGTTTGCTGTTCGCCTTGACCAGAGGAAGGCGAACGCAATACTGTGCTTTTTTTGGTTGTACAGCTTGCAAGGCATAATGCTACAAGTGCCGCAACCCATATTTTATTCCCACTCAATTGTAGCGGGCGGTTTTGAACTGATATCATATACAACTCTGTTTATTCCTTTCACATGGTTGATAATTTCATTTGAAATTTTTGCCAACAGGTCATATGGTAAATGTATCCAATCCGCAGTCATTCCATCAAGAGAACCAACTGCACGTAAGCTAACAACATGCTCGTAAGTACGCTCGTCACCCATCACGCCTACAGAACGCACTGGCAAGAAAATTGTACCAGCTTGCCATACTTTATCGTACCAGCCAGCTTCCTTCAGGTTATTGATAAAGATCGCATCAGCCTCTTGTACAATACGTACACGCTCAGGCGTAATATCACCTAAAATACGAATTGCCAAACCTGGTCCAGGGAAGGGATGTCTGCCTAAAATTGCCTGATCCACTTCTAAAGCTTTTCCTACTCTTCTTACTTCATCTTTAAACAACGTTTTAAGTGGTTCTACGACTTTCAATTTCATAAAATCAGGTAAACCACCAACGTTATGGTGTGATTTGATTGTTGCTGAAGGTCCTTTCACTGAAACCGACTCGATAATATCGGGGTAAATTGTGCCTTGTCCCAACCATTTCGCTTCAATTCCCTCAGGTAATTCCTTTTGGATTTCTTTTGCAGCTTCATCAAAAACATCAATAAATGAATTACCAATGATTTTGCGTTTCTCTTCTGGTTCAGAGATCCCAGCTAATCTACCATAAAATAAATCTTTGGCATTTATTCCTTTAATATTTAACCCCATATTTTTGTAAGAATCCAATACCTGCTCGTATTCATCTTTACGAAGCAGACCATGATCTACGAAAATACAATGTAAATTTTTTCCAATTGCTTGGTGCAACAATACCGCTGCTACTGTCGAATCTACGCCCCCTGACAAAGCCATGATAACGTGATCGTCACCCAATTGTTCTTTCAAAGCGGATACTGTTGTTTCAACAAATGCGTCTGGTGTCCAATCCTGTGCACAACCACAAATGTTTACAACAAAGTTTTTTAATAAGATAGCACCATCTGTACTGTGTGTTACTTCCGGATGGAATTGTATACCATAGGTACGGGTGCCTTTTACTTGATAAGCTGCAACGCGCACTTTATCCGTACTTGCAATAATATCAAAATTTGCAGGAACTTCTTTGATGGTGTCTCCATGTGACATCCATACCTGCGATTGAATGGGTACTCCTGCCAATAATTCATTCTCGCTATTGACAAACTGCAGATTTGCACGACCATATTCACGAATTTCAGATGGCAACACTTCACCTCCTGATTTTTGAGCAATGTATTGCGCTCCGTAACAAACTCCTAAAAGTGGGAAACGATCCTGAATAGCAACAAAATCAATTTGCGGTGCGTCTTCTTGTCTAACAGAATAAGGACTTCCCGAAAAGATAACACCTTTTACGGTATCGTCAAAATCTGGCAATTTATTGAACGGGTGTATCTCACAATACACATTTAGTTCTCTGACACGTCTAGCGATTAACTGTGTGTATTGAGACCCGAAGTCTAGAATTATAATTTTTTCTGGCATGCTGCAAAGGTAAGTATTACGAATGAATTATTAAATGTCAAATCAGGAAATAATGCCTGCTTTTAACAGTTCTACTTCCATTTCTTTCTGTAGAATCAGCGCTTCCTCCCGTGCCCTTTCAGCGAAATCACGTCCGTTTGAGGCATAGATAATTCCCCTTGTGCTGTTTACTAAAAGCCCGCAATCTTTGTTCATACCAAATTTACAAACATCTTCAAGCGAGCCGCCTTGAGCCCCCACTCCTGGAACCAATAAAAAATGATCTGGTGCATGTTCTCTAATTTTAATAAAGCCCTCCCCACGTGTTGCTCCGACCACATACATCAAATTATCAGGTGTACCCCAAGTATTGACTTTATCGATCACCTGTTCGAACAATTGCAATCCTTCTTTGTTTTCAAAATTTTGAAAGTCCAGGCTACCTTCATTCGATGTCAACGCAAGTACGATTGCCCATTTATCGTTAAAATCCAAAAATGGTGTCACCGAGTCCTTCCCCATATAAGGTGCGATAGTAATACTATCAAATCCAAGTCCAGACGTCTTTTCATCAAAAAATGCCATCGCATAACGTCCCGACGTATTACCGATATCGCCCCTTTTTGCGTCAGCAATACTGAAACAATCCTTTGGCAACGCTGCCCAGGTTCTTTGAAGCGACTGCCAGCCTTTAATACCATAACATTCATAAAACGCAATATTAGGCTTATAGGCAACACATAAATCAGCTGTTGCATCTATGATGGCCTTATTGAAGCTATAGATCGGATCCTCATCATCTAAAAGATGCTCCGGGATTTTGGTGAGGTCTGTATCGAGTCCGACACATAGAAATGAGCGTTTCGCTTTTATTTGATGAATAAGTTCTGCTCTTGTCATACTATATTTAGAGATCTTAAAAATTATTTATTGATTAAATCTTGCATAAATTTGCCTACATCCGGACTTGAATAATCCGCCATACCTTCATGCCGTGTCGCGATCTTACCCGCTTTGTCCAATATCACCGTTGATGGAATCGGTCCCGAGAGCCATTCTTTTGGAATATCGCTATTTGGAAAACTAATTGGTAGGATTAACTGCTGTTCTTTCATGAAAGCCTCTGCCTTAGCCCTGTCGCCTTCAATCTCCACAATTAAAAACACTATATTTGGGTCATCTTTATACCGCTCATAGAGTACATTGATCGAAGGCATTTCGGCACGACAGGGAGCACACCAGGTTGCCCAAAAATTAATAAAGACCACTTTTCCCTTCAGATCCGCCACCTTGATTGTTTCTCCCCGCGAATTGACAAAGGAGACATGATTGAATGAAGTCTCTGGAGCCCGCCTGTCGGATTCTTTAGTAGTTGAAACAAGCTCCAGTTTAGGGTTGAAAAACCCCAATTTCATTAAAAATTGCTGAAAATAACTTCTACTTGTTGGCCAGATCAACAAACCGATGAGCAGTACAAATACAACATTTCCGATGATGTTTCTTGTCTTTGGACTCATTAGGCAATCCCGGTATTAAGCATCGAACTTATCCAACAGCTTCAATAAGGTCGCAAAATCCTTTGGATAAGGTGCCTCAAAAGCCATCTTAACTCCATTCAACTCAAATTCAACCTGTTTTGAATGGAGTGCAAAACGTTTCATAATAGGCTGCTCCTCTTCATCTTTCGACAATGTATATCCCCTTTTCTTAATTTGGGACAAATACACAGGTTTACCGCGATACATGTTATCCCCCACGATAGCGGCATGTTGTGTGGCGAGGTGAATACGGATTTGGTGCATACGTCCTGTAATAGGTTTACATTCCACCAAAGTATAATTCTTATAGTATTTGATCGAATTGAAGATGGTCTCGGCCGGTTTACCGTTTGCACGGTCAATAGATACGTTTTTATTGCCCTGGTTCAAGATGGGTAAATCGACAAGCAAGTCCTGAAAAGTATGTGTACCTCCTATGACCGCATGATAAATCTTATTCACTTTTCTTTTTTCAAATGCAATGGAGATTGTACGGTATGTTTCTGGATTTTTTGCAATTAGTAAAATACCCGAGGTCTCTTTATCCAGGCGGTGGCACACCTGTGCATCAGGATGATATTTCTTCGCCAAACGAAGAATATTGACCTCCCCTCCCTCACGTTCATCTAACGAAGCGACAAACGGCGGTTTATTGATAACGATCAAATTTTCATCCTCATGGATGATTAATTCTGAAAATTTGGGGAATTTAAATAGACGAGTCTCATTTTGTATCATTCTGCAAAAATACAAAACACAAGGCAGAATATTGGTCAATGTATGATAAAAAGCTTACTTTTGAACACACAATATAAGTTAAGATGTCTGTAAACAAAGAAATGAAACGAGTAAGCACAGCAATGCTGCAAGCCATGAAAGAACGTCAGGAAAAGATTTCTATGCTTACAAGCTATGATTACTCCATGGCCAAAATGGTCGATCAAGCCGGTGTTGACGTTATTTTAATTGGAGATTCTGCTGCTAACGTATTCGCTGGCTACGAAACTACCTTGCCTATCACCCTAGATAATATGATCTACCATGCCGCTGCCGTTGCTAGAGGTACCGAACGTGCCATGGTGTTGGCAGATTTGCCATTTGGATCTTATCAGGGCTCCGCCAATGAGGCTTACAATGCCGCCGTACGTATGATGAAAGAATCAGGTGCGCACGCATTGAAACTAGAAGGAGGTCTTGAAATCATCGAAAACATCAAAAAAATCATTGCCGGAGGCATCCCTGTATGTGGACACCTGGGCTTGACTCCCCAATCCATCAATAAATTTGGAAATTTTGGTGTGCGGGCGAAAGAAGAACAAGAAGCCGCTAAATTAATAGACGATGCCCTCGCTTTACAGGAGGCGGGCTGTTTTGCCATTGTTTTGGAAAAGATACCTGCAAAATTAGCTAAAACAGTTACCGAAAAATTGGTGATTCCAACAGTTGGTATTGGAGCTGGACCGGATTGCGATGGACAAGTCCTTGTGGTTAACGATATGCTGGGTATGAATGCTGATTTCAAACCAAAATTTATGCGTCATTTCGCTAATTTGCACGAACAGATCACAACTGCAGTAGCTCATTATGTGGCCGAAGTAAAAGCGGTACAGTATCCGAACGAAGACGAACAATATTAGAAAAATATGCGGTTTTTGATCATTGGACTTATTATTCTTATTGCTTATCTGGTGATACGCAAAAAATTCAATCTATTTGGGTTTACCGAGGATATGTCCAGAAATTTAAAATCAGGTTTTCAGTTGATTGAAGCTTCATCTCCGGTCATCCAGGCAAATCTAAAGAAGAGCGTTTCCAACGCCATGATGGGGGTTGTCCTCATTTTGATCACCGTCTTGCTGTTCATGAAGATAAAAATTGTCCTGTTCCTGCTTCCGATAGCCTTTTTCCTGCTAGGTTATCTTTTTCTGTTCAACAACCACTTTAGCAAGCTCAAAAGCCAGCAAATCTGGTACAATGCCAAAACCAATGAAGTTTTTATTGAACAGCTCAAAGGAGAAAATTATGCTTTTAACATGTTTAAGGACATAGAAGCCGTTCAGAAAATCGAATCAATTCAAACGACCAAAGGTTTATTATACGGCTACTACCGTCTCAAGTTAAAGAACAAAATAGTAGAGATCCCCTATTTGGTCGCCGAAAACAAGCCGGTCAATAATTTATTTTTCGACACCATTAACCAAAATTTCACCATAACTGTTCAAAAACGTATTTTTCCAATCATTTAAAAATGAACAAATTGAATATCTAAAAAGAATGTGGTATATTTAGGTAATTAATAAAATTTGTTAAAACCAAAATATTTCACACTATGGGAAAAGGTGACATCAAGACCAGAAGAGGAAAAATATCGAATGGTTCTTTTGGAAAAAGAAGACCACATGTATCGAAAACTGCAATCAAGGCGGAAGTAAAACAAGAGGCTCCAAAAGAAGTCCAACCAAAAGCAAAATCAAAGAAATAGTAAACAGGAAGCTAGAAAGTTATTTCTAGCTTTTTTTATTTCCAACCATTCGCGCTCGTCCATTTCGCTGTCCATTTGCAAAGTTTTCGTGGTATTGTAAAATCCTTTTGACAACTGATATCGGCATAATAATAAACCTATATTTACCTGTTAAATGTAAAAAGTACATAAGAGACTATATCGTATGAATAAAAAATCGATCATTTACCTCCTTTTGGCCTGTGCTGTGTTTGGAGGTGGATACTTTCTGATAACTGCTAAAAAAGATAAAAAAGAAGCTGATAAGCCCAATGGAAAAAAAGATATGCCCGTCCCCGCACAGGCTATCATTGCCAAATCTTCCGTCGCCGATAGATCCATTAATCTCTCGGGAAGCATTGACGCAGAAGAGCAGGTTGAAATCAGAAGTGAAGTAAGTGGTCGAATCACCAAAATCTATTTCTCTGAAGGACAGCGCATCAAACAGGGCGAGCCCTTGATCAAGATCGATGATATTGAGCTGCAGGCACAATTAAGACAAGCGCAAACAACAAATCAGCTGAATGCCGAAAATGAACGTCGGGCCAAACTGCTGTTGCAAAAAGGAGCAATCAGTCAGGAAGAGTTTGATATTGCCAGTGCAGCCTTAAAAACCTCCTTAGCACAGATCCAGTTGATTCAGGCACAAATATCCAAAACAACCATCCGCGCCCCTTTTAGTGGCATGATTGGACTTCGGAACATTTCCGTAGGTGCCATTGTCTCATCCAGTACCCTGATTACAAATTTAGTGAAGGACAATCTTGTCAAAGTTACTTTTGCAGTGCCCGAAAAATACAGCAATATAGTTAAAATAAATATGCCCATTGAGTTCAGTGTAGCCAACGACCCAACGATCATTACAGCAAACATTTACGCTATTGAACCACAAGTATCACTTAACACCAGAACACTCACTGTCCGCGCCAGAGCGACGAACGATCAGGGCAAATTGAAAGTCGGATCCTTTGTTAACGTTATTGTGCCGATCGAAGTGGAAAACGATGCGATATCCATTCCTACAGAAGCTATTGTTCCCGTACAGGACGGAAAGAAGGTCTTTGTACTACAGCACGGCCTCGCCAAGGAAGTGAAGGTTGAAACAGGTGCACGTACCGACAAGGACATCGTTATTCTATCTGGCATCAGTGCCGGCGACACCGTTTTAACCACGGGCGTTCTGTCTTTAAAAGATGGAGCAAAAGTTAAGGTATCATTAGCTAACTAGTTGTACATGAATTTATCTGCAGTTTTTATTAAACGCCCTGTTTTAACTATTGTCGTCAATATTACCATCATCTTGTTTGGCTATATTGGTTTTAGTTTTCTGGGCGTACGCGAATACCCCTCCATTGACCCCGCCATTGTTTCTGTCAGAACAAATTATGCCGGTGCCAATCCTGATATCATTGAATCTCAGATTACCGAGCCACTAGAGAAGGCCATAAACTCGATCGATGGTATTCGTAACATCTCTTCTTCGAGTAACCAGGGATCCAGCAATATTACCATCGAGTTTGATTTAAAAAAGAACCTGGAGGAAGCCGCAAATGATGTCCGGGATAAAGTATCCCAAGCCGTCCGAAGCCTACCACAGGATATTGATGCTCCACCGGTGGTATCCAAAGCCGATGCGGATTCCGATCCCATTATTACGTTGACATTGCAAAGTGAGACACGCGACAAACTGTCGCTGAGCGACTACGCCGAAAATGTGATTTCTGAAAGGTTACAAACCATCCCCGGCGTCAGCAGCACACAGATCTATGGCCAAAAACGTTACGCCATGCGGCTATGGCTCAATCCCGACCGTATGGCTGCCTATGGTATCACGGCTTCAGATATTCGTACAGCATTAAATAATCAGAATGTTGAATTACCTTCGGGAAAAATTGTCGGAAACACAACCGAGCTCACCGTAAAAACTATAGGCAATCTGTCTACCCCCGATCAATTCAACAACATCATTCTAAAAGCCGACAGCAGCCGTATCGTCAAGTTTACCGATATTGGTCGGGCCGAAATAGACGCTGAGAATCTCGAAACAAAAATGGTGAGTAATGGTAAACAGCTGGTCGGTATTGCCATTATTCCGCAACCGGGGACAAATTACCTTGATATTGCCAACAATTTTTATAAAATGCTCGATCAGATCAAAGAAGATCTGCCGCAGGATATTATACTCAACATCGCTTCTGATAATACGACATTCATCAAAAAATCAGTTGAAGAAGTCGCCGAGACACTCCTGATTTCGATCATACTGGTCACTCTAATTATTTATTTTTTCTTTCGAGACTGGGGCATAGCGTTACGTCCGTTATTGGATATTCCGGTATCCTTGATTGCGACATTCTTTATTATGTATATTTTTGGTTTTTCCATCAATGTACTGACGCTACTCGCTATTGTACTCGCGACGGGGCTTGTCGTCGACGACGGGATCGTTGTTACCGAAAATATCTTCAAGAAAGTTGAAGAAGGAATGTCTCCAATTGAAGCCGCGCTAAAAGGGTCTAAGGAAATATTCTTCGCTGTTATTTCCATTTCAATTACACTTGCAGCGGTATTTTTACCGGTTATATTTCTTCAGGGCTTTGTGGGAAGGCTGTTCCGGGAATTTGGTGTCGTCATCGCCTCGGCCGTATTGGTTTCGGCATTTGTTTCCCTCACCCTTACACCGATGCTCAACGCTTATCTGATCAAAGGTGGTGGCCACAAAAAGACGAAGTTTTACGATTGGACAGAACCCATGTTTGTCAAAATGAATAAAGGTTATGCCAAGGCTCTGGAAAAATTTATGAAATTCAAATGGATAAGCTTTCCAATTCTGATCCTATGTTTTATCATTATTGGTATCCTTTTCTCCTCCATTAAAAAGGAAACAGCGCCTTATGATGACAGAAGTAACATCTCCGTCAATGTAACAGGTCCTGAAGGTGCCACCTATGAATACATGGATCGCTACATGCAGGAATTGGACAAATTGGTCTACGACTCCATTCCTGAAAACAAAATCAGTTTAAACATTACCTCTCCGGGTTTCGGCGCGAGCTCAGTCAACTCCGGACGTATACGGATGACTTTGGTTGATCCTGGTGAGCGCAAAAAATCACAGGACGATATTGCCAAGGAGCTCACTAAATGGACAAAACAATACGATGCCGTACGCGTAAATGTTTCTCAAACGCCAACGATATCCATGAATCGAAGAGGTGGATTACCTGTTCAGTACATTATCCAAGCACAAAATTTTGAAAAACTTCAGGAAAAGATTCCCGAATTTATGAATGAGGTCAACAGCGATCCAGCATTCTCGACAACGGATATCAACCTGAAGTTCAACAAGCCCGAACTGCATGTCGAAATTGATCGTCTGAAAGCACTTAGTCTGGGTGTTTCCGTACTTGACGTTTCACAGTCCCTCCAATTGTTGTTAAGCGGTCAACGTTTCGCCTATTTTATGCGTGATGGCAAACAATATCAGGTCATTGGCCAAGTTGAAAACGACCGTAGAGCTACGCCGACAGACCTTGCTTCAATTTATGTACGTAATAACATCGGTCAGCTTATCCAGTTAGATAACGTCGTAAGCGTCAGGGAAGAAAGCAGCCCACCACAACTCTACCACAATAACCGGTACATGTCGGCTACAGTTTCAGCTGGCTTGGCGCCAGGCATGAGCATGAGCGACGGAATTGCAGCAATGGATCGCATAAAAGAAAAGGTACTCGACCAGAGCTTCACCACTGACCTTAGTGGTGAATCACGTGACTTCGTTGAAAGTAGCTCCAATACCTTATTTGCTTTTGGTCTTGCTTTATTGCTTATATATCTAATCTTGGCAGCCCAATTTGAGAGCTTCCTCGACCCATTTATCATTATCCTTACGGTGCCTATGGCCGTTGCCGGTGCACTAATAAGTCTATGGCTATTTGATCAAACCTGGAATATATTCAGTCAAATTGGAACAATTATGCTTATCGGTCTCGTGACCAAAAATGGTATCCTGATTGTTGAGTTTGCCAACCAAATGCGTGAAGAAGGGATGGAAAAATTTGAGGCAATTATGCACTCTGCCGAATCACGCCTCAGACCGATCCTAATGACAAGTTTAGCCATCGCCTTGGGTGCATTACCGATCGCCATGTCACTTGGAGCTGCTTCGACCAGCAGAATTGGTATGGGGGTTGTGATCGTTGGCGGTACAATATTCTCCCTTATCCTAACCTTATTCATTATCCCGGCGATCTATTACATGTGGTCAAGACAAAAAAAGCATAGACCTGAATTTGATAACATTAAAAGCTACGAATAATAAAGACATGAAGAGAAATTTCATCCTATTAGTATTACTTTACTCCATCATGTTTCAAGCTCGGGCGCAAGAAGTACTGACTTTGGAAGATGCACTGAAAACCACGTTGAGCAATAACTTCAATATTCTCCTGGCTAAAAATGACAATAACATTGATATGGAGAATACCAGTTTAGGAAGCGCCGGTATGCTTCCAGCAGTAACTGGAACGTTCAACAGAAGCAACTCCATCCAGAACTCCAGACAGGTCAGAGCAGATGGTCAAATACAGCAGATCTCCAATGCAAAAAACGACAACATGTCTTATGGAGTCAACCTAAACTGGACGATATTCGATGGATTGGGTATGTTTGCCCGTCGCGATCGCTTCAAAGAAATACAACGCCAAGGGGAAGCGGAGATCAAATATCAAGTGATCACCCAGCTCAGCGAAGTCATGGCAACCTATTACAATCTGGTGCAGCAAAAGCGCCTGATAAACGCACTGGATACCACCATTACCTTATCGAGATACCGCGTCACGCTGGCCGAAAATCGCCTGGAGATCGGAAAAGGCTCCAAGCTGGATCTCCTGAATGCGAAAGTCGATTTAAATACCGATCAGACAAACTTACTCAGACAGCAGGAAAGCTTCAAAAATACCAAGACTTACCTCAATCAGCTGATGACACGCGACTTGAGCCTAGATTTTCAGGTTGAAGATGAAATGAAACTTGATACGGATCTTAAACTTGGTAATCTGATCGAAATTGCCGATCGCCAAAATCCACAAATCCAGCTCGCCATCATCAACAATCGGGTGGCCGAACTCAACTTAAAAGCAGTTAAGGCCGAACGTTATCCCAAAATTGGATTAAACAGTGGTTACAACTGGAACGAATCCCACTCCTCCCTCGGTTTCTCGACAGAAAATAAAAATAGAGGTCTTACCTACGGTATATCGGCTTCCCTTAATATTTTCAATGGATTTCTTCAAAATAGAAACGAACGGATCGCTAAATTTCAGATTAAAGGTTCTGAGCTGCAGATACAACAACAAAAACAAGATATTCAGGCACAGGTCAGAACGCTGTTCCAAACCTACATCACCAATATGGAACTGGCTCATGTAGAACGGAAAAACGAGGAGCTGGCAAAAGAAAATTTAAACATCACCATGGATAAATTCCGTATCGGTACCATCACAACTTTGGAAGTAAGAACAGCGCAGTTAAACTACATCAATGTAATGACTCGGAGCTATACAGCACAATATGATGCAAAGGTATCCGAAATAAGGCTAAAAGAATTGACAGGCGAAACATACTAGAAATTTCTTTCAGCATGAGGTCCTCTTCATGAAGGGACAGGATTTTGAAGCGCTTTTCAGCAGCATCTATTCTTAAAAAGCGAAAGGCTCCTTAACTAAATGAGGAGCCTTTCGTTTGTCTATTTAATAGTCTATTGCTATAATAGATTTCAGTGGTATTAACACGCCACTTTTAATCTGAATATATCTATCGGTTAACGACCATACGGTGGTCTCGATACGCTTTGGTCCGGAATCAGTCTCAAAGGCGATTTCAGTTTTGGATTTAAACTCATTTCCCAACCGAAGTGCCCCTTTCAATTTATCCATAAAAGTCGCTGTCTTATCTTCACTCGCCGGGATAAATTTAAATTGAGGAATTTCCTCTTTAGCTATTAGTTCTCCAACCATAATACTAGCATTTAATGTGTAAATTATTGTTTTGCGCTATGCTACTCTTATAACGCTTTAAAGCCAATCTTATTTTATCTCTTTCTGCCATTGGCTTATTTAAATCTACCGATTCCCATGATAAAAATCAATTAAATCCTTGAAAACTATCATTTATTTTACAATAAAAAAACGATTGTACTTTGGACACACTACTCCCCTTTGAGGGTCACCGGCAGGTCCAACAGGCATTTATAACGAGATATCTAAATATAGTGTCATTTCATTTTGAATTTATAGCCCAAATCATTCATATTACCTATTTTTGATCAAAAAAATATGTAAATGGAAAAATCTGTTTTTGAAAAAGAGTGGGAAATTTATTTCACGCAATGCTATTCTAATGGCCGTATTCGTTTCTCCGATTTATCCAATATTCTGCAGCTTACCGCGGGAGAACACGCCAATGCTGTGGGATTCGGTTTTAAAGAAATGGCCAAACATAACCAAACTTGGGTACTTAGCCGCATACGTATAGAGATTGCACGATTGCCCAAATGGATGGACATCGTCAAGGTTAAAACTTGGATACAGGAATTAGAGGGCGCACGCTCAACACGGAATTTCGAAATTACCGTCAATGGACAGATCTATGTTACGGCAACCAGTTATTGGGCTGTCATCAATACCGTGAAGCGGAGCTCTGAAACACTCGCGATTTCCACCGAAAATTTTACCACCTATCCGGATCGTCCCGCAACACAACGGCCATTTTCAAAATTGGATATTTCCCAGACAGTCAAAAATCTTGATGAATATTGTGTTAAGCTCTCGGACCTGGATATTGTCAATCACGCCAACAATGTAAAATACCTGGACTGGTGTATGGACAGGTTGCCCATTGAGCTTGTATTGACCAATCAAATCAAATCATTAGAGATGAATTACCTGCGCGAATTACGCTATAATGATACCGTAGAGATTAATGGTGATGCGACAGATCAGGGTTACTTTATGACAGTGACCAAACAGCAGCGCATTCATTTTGCGCTAGCCATAGAAACAAAATAAAAAGGGAAAACAAGATAAGAACGCGAAACAATAAAAAAAGGGAGGCTACGGGCCTCCCTTTTTATCTTACATAGCGCATCGTTTATGCAAATGCCTTATCGCCTTTTTTGTAAGGAAGGTTACCATCAAATTTTCCCGGAATCTTCACAAAACGTAATGCTTTTGTACAACCCAGCTCCGAGTTAAAGAAACCGGTCAATGTCAATTGCTTGAACATCGTAAACCAATGTGGTGGATCGTTCTCAACATAATTATACAATTGATTTTGTTTTTCTTTATTCTTCTCCAGAATATCCTTTTGATCTTCAGCTTGCTTTTTATTAAACTCGTTTGCTTCTTTATCCAAAGCAGCTGCAACAGCCGTTCTGTCTTCCGCAGAAAGCTCCAGGAATGGTTTTCCTTTCACCTCTTTTGCCTTATCATCTAAGCTCGCAAAACCAGTTAAAAATGCCTTTTGTTGCTTCTCCGTATAACAATCGCGAACCATGACTGGGATAAAACTTCCTACCCCTGCTTCTTTCGCACCCGGAGTTGCGGTAGCTGGTAAGATTGCTTCAGCCAAGTCACCTAATAAATCAGTTGTCTTCGCTTCAAATAATGCTTGCACATCTTTGGTTGCTGAGCGTGTACAACCTTCCAAAAATAAATTAGCGCCGATAACGGTACCTCCTAAAATTAAGGCAACTCGTTGTAATGCTTCTCTTCTATTCATACTACTAAATATCTTAATTTTAGAAATTATATTTCATTTCCCACCCTTGTCTGTAATTACGTTTTACATATTGATTGACGTTGTCAAAGTTGGTGACACGCATGTTATCGTTATCCCACAACAATTTCAGGTTACGTCCAGGGTATTTACCATCAATACGTAAATCAGCACCTCTGATTGCCAGGTTAGCCATTAATAAAGCTTCTGTCAACGGACCTGCTATTTCAAAAGGTGAACTTACTTCTTTCTTGCCGTATCCAGCCTGACAAGCTTCAACCCATTGTGCGTAGTGTCCACCTTCTTGTCCTGGTACACGGGCATATTTCTGTGCCACCTGCTCTTTTCTTGAAGTCGGCAACAAGCGTGCATTCTGGCCGTAGGTATCCGCAAGGATTTTACCTTTTGTACCTACAAGTAAGATACCGTTACCACCATCACCAAAAATTTCGTTTGGACCTAATTCATCCGGGCGAGCAGGCTGAATACCACCATCCATCCAATGTAAAGTCACCGGACCATTGGTACGTGGTGTTTTAGGGAATGTTAATGTCGCATGGCTCGACGGAGGACAGCTTTCAGGGAAATATCCACGTTTGAATTCATCCACATACACCGATCCTACAGTTGCCTGTACATCCTGTACATATGTCAATCCCAAGGTACTGAAAGGAACTTCCAACAAGTGACAGCCCATATCGCCCAATGCGCCAGTACCATAATCCCACCAGCCGCGCCAGTTGAAAGGCACCAATTTATCCACATACTCTTTATAAGGCGCTGTACCTAACCAAAGGTCCCAATCCAATTCTTTTGGAACTTCGGCCTTGCCTGTAGGCCATGCAATACCTGAAGGCCATACCGGACGATCTGTCCAACAATATACCGTATGTACATCACCGATCAGACCTGCTTCATACCACTCACGTACAAAACGTGGTCCATCATTCGATGCACCTTGATTTCCCATCTGGGTAACCACTTTATATTTTTTAGCTGCATGCGTCAATGCTCTCGCTTCCCATACATCGTGAGTCAACGGTTTTTGAACGTACACGTGTTTACCCAATTGCATAGCTGCAAGTGCCTGAATCGCATGTTGATGATCTGGAGTTGATACAGAAACGGCTTCTATACGTTTGTGCTCCTTATCCAACATCTCACGGTAGTCTTTGTAATACTTTGCTTTCGGGTAACGTTTCAACGCACCAGCTGCACGACGGTCGTCCACATCACACAAGAAAGCAAGATCTGCTTTTCCTGAATCATGGAATGCATTGATGTCACTAAAACCTTTACCCCCTACACCAATACCTGCTACTTGTAATTTGTCACTTGGAGCTGTAAAGCCATTTCCGCCCAATACATGGCGAGGGACGATCATAAAAGCCGCAGCAGCTGTTGCCGCGCTCTTTATAAAACCTCTTCTACTCGTCTTATTTGAGTTATTTTCCATTGTTATCAATCTTTAGCTATTAGATGTTACCTTTTTTCAATTCGCTCACTGCGAAATCAACCGCACGAGCAGTAAGTGCCATATACGTCAATGAAGGGTTGACACAACCTGCAGAAGTCATACAAGCACCGTCCGTTACGAAAACATTCAATGCATCCCAAACTTGGTTGTTACCATTTAATACCGAAGTTTTTGGATCACGTCCCATGCGGGCAGTTCCCATTTCGTGGATACCTTGGCCCAAACCATATACGTTATCGTACGTATAGGTATCTTTTACGCCAATGCTTTCCAACATTTCCTTCATTTCATTTTGCATGTCGCCACGCATCTTCAATTCATTATCCTTGATCTCAGCGTCAAATGATAATACAGGTAAGCCCCATTTATCTTTTTTGCTCTTGTCAAGTGTAATTTTATTTTCGTGATATGGCAAGGTTTCTCCGAAAGCAGTAAAACCAACAGTCCAGTCACCTGGCTCACAGATCGCATCTTTCCATGCACCACCAACTTCCATCTCGGCAACAGCACCAGACCAACGTCCACGACCTGCAGCACCCTGGTAACCAAATCCACGTACATAGTCACGTTTTTTGGTATCACCTTCTACATTTACAAAACGTGGCACATACAAGCCTGTTGGTCTACGACCATATACATAGCTATCCAAATATCCATCTATTTTACCTCCGGCACCACAACGGAAATGGTGATCCATCAAATTGTGGCCCAATTCACCGCTGCTGCTACCCAGACCGCCTTCCCAAACATCTGTAGCTGAGTTCATTAACACCCAAGTCGAGTTCAATGCAGATGCACAAACAAAAATTACTTTAGCGAAAAACTCATACGTTTGGTTTGTTTCAGCATCAACAATTTCAACACCTTTTGCCTTTTTCGTGTTTTTATCGTAGATAATCTTTGTTACGATAGAAAAAGGACGTAAAGTTAGATTGTTTGTTTTACGTGCTGCAGGAAGAGTTGCCGATTGCGTACTGAAATAAGCACCAAAATTACAACCCAACCAACATTGATTTTGATATTGACAATTTACACGATCATGATGCGGAACAGTAATGTTGGCTGTTCTACCCATGATGAAATGACGTTGACCACCATATTGCTTTTTCAAACGCTCAGCCAGGTCTTTTTCAACAATGTTCATCGCCATTGCTGGCATGTAATCTCCATCTGGCAAAGATGGTACACCATCTCTATTTCCGGAGATACCCGCAAATTTTTCAGCATAACTATACCAAGGGGCAATATCCTTATAACGAATCGGCCAATCCACACCGTGGCCATCTTTTAAGTTAGCTTCAAAATCCAAATCGCCCAAACGATAAGATTGTCTCCCCCACATTAAAGAACGTCCACCAACATGATACCCACGGTACCAGTCAAAACGTTTTACCTCTGTATATGGACTCTCCTTTTCATTTACCCAAAAATCCAGGTTCTTCTCATTCAACGGATAATCTCTACGCAAAACCGGATATTCTTCGATCATTTTTTGTGTACGACCGCCAGCATGAGGCCATTCCCATGGATTTTTATTTGGCGCAGTGTAATCCTTAATGTGTTCAATGTTACGACCACGCTCCAGCATAATTGTTTTCAGCCCTTTCTCTGTCAATTCTTTCGCAGCCCATCCACCACTTATCCCCGAACCGATTACAATTGCGTCATAAGTATTTGTTGCCATCTCTCTTCTAATTATTTGTTTTTAAATAGTTATTTTTTCTGTTTAGTGTGCAGCATTTGTACTGTCGATCTTTTCGTCCTTAAATAAAGCTAAAAAGATAAAAAATACAACAGCTGCGATAATTGCAGGTACAACCCAGGTATGATTCCAGAATCCTGCTAGGTCTGTTGCTTTCATTGCTTTGTATTTGTCTCCGACGTAACCCGCTACCCAGAAACCGATCAACTGTCCAACACCATATGTTGCCAGCGTGATCAAGCCCTGTGCTGCAGATTTGTATTTAACACCTGCTTTGCTGTCCGTATAAATTTGTCCCGAAACAAAGAAAAAGTCATAACAGATACCGTGCAATGCAATACCGATCAACAACATGAACGACAATTCACCTGCATTGCCATAAGCAAATAACAGGTAACGGATTACCCAAGCCAACATACCGACCAAAATTGTTTTCTTAAAGCCAAATCTTGTAAAGAAAATTGGGAGTGCCAACAAGAACAATACCTCAGATCCCTGACCAATTGTCATTTTACCAGTAGCATTTTCCAGCCCTATCTCAGAAAGAAAAGGGTTTGCATTTGAATAATAAAATGCCAATGGAATACAGATCAATACCGAAGAAATGAAAAAGATCAAGAAGTTTTTGTCTTTCAACAATTTGATCGCATCCAGACCAATGATTGATGCAAAGGACGGTTTTTCGTTTTCGTCCAGTTTAACCGGTGGAGTTTTAGGTAATGCAAAAGAAAATATACCCAATACTAAAGAAGCAACACCCGATAATAGGAAGGTATTTTTTAATGCTCCTTCAGATGCTTTTGCATCCCAAAAATAGCTAATAACTAAACCAGCAACAATCCAACCAATTGTCCCCCAGATACGTATTCCTGAAAATTGTTTTTCCGGATTGGTCAATTGCCGAAAAGAAACTGAACTAGTCAAAGCCAATGTTGGCATGTAAAGTATCATATAAGCCAAAACATACGGATAAAATGTCGACATGTCTGTTGCACTATACATCTGATACATTAATACTGCACCGACCAAGTGTAAAACACCCAAAATACGCTCCGCATTAAAATAACGGTCTGCAATCATTCCGACAATAAAAGGCGCGATAATCGCTCCCAATGATTGTGTTGAAAATACATTGGCCTTTTCAAATTCTGTTGCATTCAAATTCTTGCTCAAGAAAGTACCTAATGTGACAAACCATCCCCCCCAAATAAAAAATTCGAGGAACATCATAAAGGATAGTTTAAATTTTATTGTTGATGAAATCATAAAAAAAATGGTGTTTTACAATACTACTAATTGGTTTTACCTGCTCAATTTAAGAAATTAAATCTAATTGTCAATAGTACACTATTAAAATATTACAAAAAGCTATCGACCTCGCGATATGCCGCCACCAAGCGATCCTCACCCTCTTTACCAGGCTTGGAAATACCATGCTCCATCCCCATGATACCCTTATATCCTTTACTATGAATGTGTTTGAATACGTTTTTATAATTGATCTCGCCCGTAGTCGGTTCTTTACGACCTGGATTATCGCCGATTTGAATATACGCAATTTCATCCCAACAACGATTCATATTTGCAATTAAATCTCCTTCGGTACGCTGCATATGATAAATATCATACAAAATTTTACAGGATGGACTATTCACGGCCTTACATAAAGCATAGGTCTCATGCGTTTGCTGCAAAAACAAATCTGGTGTATCACTTAAGGTTTCCAACACCATCACCAAACCATGTGGTTCAAAGATCTCCGCACCTTTACGCATCGCAGTAAGGATATTGCTGAACTGATTACCCCAAGGCAGTTTTCTTTCATAAAAGCCCGGTACCACAGTCAGCCATTTTGCGTTACAACGCTTGGCAGCTTCGACAGACTTCTTGCATGTTTCGACAAACTTGTCCAAATACTCCTGTTTTCCTGTCGCTAAAGAAGGCATCCAGTTTTGTCCGCCATCCACAACAAATACACCCATGGTCATGCCTAACTTCGCTAATAAATCACCGATCTTCTGCTGCTCGTCCAATGTTCTACCCAAATAGCCATTATCTTCTATTCCACGGAATCCCAAATCATACATATACCGAATTTCATCCAGGAAATTATCACCTGCATGATTTTTGAACATTCCCTGATGGGGAGCATAATTTAAATTGAATGTCTTTCCTTTATCCATCGTATTTGCTGTATTTTGAGTTGTAGACGCAAAAGTCTGTCCAGCTAGTCCTGCCCCCGCGGCCAAAAGACTACCTTTAATAAAATCCGATCTCTTCATTTTATTTATAATTGATTAATTTTTAAATAATTTACCAAATCCATCCGAATAAATCGTTTCTATGGACTGATTTTTATTTTTAAAAATGACAAAAACCGCCACACCTTTCAATTTTTTGGCCTTTGTCTTAATTTGTTCGGGTTCCATGCCCATAAAATAATTATCCAGTGCATCCGCTTCCATAGCAGTCTTCGCATAGACGCTGACACTCAATATATGGGTCATGTATGGGAAACCCGAAACAGGGTCAATATGATGACCCAATTTTTTCCCTTTGTATTGAATAAACTTTTCGAAACTGCCGGCTGTTGTCAGCGCCCCTTCATTGAGCTGCGCAACAGCAGTCATCAATTCCTCCCCACTTTCACCATCGGGCTGAACAATACCAATGGAAAAGCCCTGCCCACCTGGCGGAGTTCCCAAAGCCCTGATTTCACCACCTACCTCGACCATATAATTGGCAATTCCCTTACGTTCGAGATAGTCGGCCAAGACGTCTACCGTATACCCCTGTGCAATACCATTAACATCGATTTTAATCCCCTGTTTCTTTTTAATCAGCCGGTTGCCGCTGACCTTCAGGTAATGCATTCCCACCAGTTCCTTCGCTTTTCGTACCGTCGTCGAATCCGGGGCCACCGGGCTCTTATTAGCACCAAAGCCCCATAGGTTGACCAACGGGGCAATAGTGATATCGAATTGACCTTTCGATAATTTGTGGTATTTAAAGGAAGCATTTATCACCTTAGCCATGTGGCTATCCATCACAACAGACATTACCGTATCTGTATTGAACTTGGATATCCTCGAGTCTTTGCGGTAAATTGACATCGACAAATCGATTGCCGTTAAGATACTGTCAACTTCCGACCGCCTAACAAGACTGTCGGAAGCGAAGTAAGTGATATGGAATTGGGTACCCTGCGCGGGTCCCTCCAGCCGAATTTTATGGGGTTTCGTTGCCGGTATCTGCGCCTGTGCATCAATGCAACAAATCGTAGCAAAAAATAGAAGGCACAAATTCCACTTTAATCCCATCGGCCCAATTGCTTAAATATATAAGTTGGTGTTTTGACCAGGCATCGCTACTGGGTAAAAACCTTCTGCATCCGGAAGTAATTTTGGTTTAGCATCCCAAGCAAGTACATCTGGTCCCAATTTGATGGTCGATTTCAAGGCTTCATCCCACTTGATTACCTTACCGGTATAACAAGCGATACGTCCGATAATACCTGTTAACGTACTGTAAGCACCATATTCTGCATTATCAAATTTATATTCGCCTTTCGAAATTGCCGTAAATAGTTCTTTATGTTCTTGCTGATACGGGTTTGGATTACCCTTCGCATCATGGCGATAGATTTCCTTTCCCTTCCAGTCGTACAATACAGCCTGTCCACCTGCAGAAAGATAAGCACGTCCTTTTGTTGCCTGGAATTGCTCGTCTACACGGTTATGTATACCTTCGAAGTGTCTACATTGACTATAAACAACGCTGTTGTCGGCATAGGTCAATTCTAATGCAAAATTATCATAGATTTCACCATACTCTTTGCCGGTGCGGTGTGCCCTGCTACCTGTACCTTGGATCGATACCGGGTAAGCACCTTTCACCCAATTGGCGATATCAATATTGTGTACGTGCTGCTCTACGATATGATCGCCACACAACCAGTTGAAATAATACCAGTTACGCATTTGGTACTCCATTTCAGTTTGCTCTGGCTTACGCGGACGCACCCATACGCCACCTGAGTTCCAATAAACTTGTCCCGAAGTAACATCACCGATTGCACCCTCGTGGATACGTTTGATCGCCTCACGGTAATTCGTTTGATAACGGCGTTGTAAACCGACTACAACATTCAATTTTTTACGTTTAGCTTCTGCAGCCACACGTAAGACCTGCTGTACACCAGGGATATCAACAGCGACCGGTTTCTCCATGAAAACATGTTTACCTTGACGGATCGCTTCCTCAAAATGCATTGGTCTAAATCCTGGAGGAGTCGCTAAAATAACAACATCGGCCAATTGAATTGCATCTTTATATGCATCGAACCCCACAAATTTGTGATTGTCACTTACATCGATCTTATCTTGCCATTTTTCCTTCAGCGTTTTATAAGTACTCTCTAAATTATCTTTAAAAGCATCTGCAAGAGCCACCACTTTAATGTTCATGCCCGAACTTAGCGCATCAAATGTAGCTCCAGTTCCGCGGCCCCCACAGCCCACTAAGGCAACTTTGATAACATCCGAACCAGCGGCATATGCACCTGATAAAGGCATTGAGCTCAGCACAGCGCCTCCAGCAACTACAGCAGAAGTTTTAATAAAATCTCTTCTTTCTAGATTTTCCATAACAGTTTTATATTGATTATTTTATATTAAAAGTCTTTGATTGGCTGTTTGTCGTAATAAGCCATAATCTCTTCGTGACTAGGTGGGTTGAGGGGTCTGACTAGTCTCATGCCCACGAATGGGGCTTCTGGAAACCACCAGTTACTTTTTGGAATTTGTGGATCCAACTGTTTCCATACGGGATCTGAGGCACCACGCGCTGCAGAGCGCATGTCCTCGGCACCACTGTCAAAAGCACCACCACGTACAACATGTGGATACAGGGTTGTCGGAACGACTACAGGATTAGTCAATACCTTGCCTTTACCTTCATTGTAACTATCGGCCTTATATTGATCATAAGTCCATTCGGCAACATTGCCATAAATATCATAAAGGCCCCAAGGATTCGGTTTCTTCTGTCCTACAATATGTGTTTTCTGTTCAGCATTATCTTTAAACCAGGCATAATCTGCTAATGGCGTTGCTTGATCACCGAAAAAATAAGTCGTCTTTGAACCTGCCCGAGCTGCATATTCCCACTCGGCCTCTGTTGGTAAACGGTAAAATACACCGGTACGGACATACAGCCACTTACAGAATTGAATAGCATTGTAATGGGTCATCGCTAGGGCCGGGTGCCCTTCCTTTCCAAAACCAAAAGTCATATCCAAATAAGGTTTGGTCGGTCGCGTAACGGCATCAATCTCTTTCGATACTTTACCGTCCTTACTCTTTGCGATCTCATAATCTTTATACAGAAATGGCTCAAACAGATCCCAGGTTACTTCATACTGGCCCATCCAAAATGGATCCAACTTCACCTCGTGTGCAGGTTTTTCATCCTCTTTCCCACCGCTTGTAGTTCCCATTTTAAAACTACCGCCAGGGATTGCCAGCATTTTGAACGTCAGATTAGTCCCTTCAATAGGTTGCTCATAAGGTTCGAAAGCTTTCTGAGCCATAGCGTGCACGCCGGCAAATAACAAAACAGGAATAAAGATTCTTTTTAACATATTTAGGTTTGTAATTAAAGACTAAAATATAAAATAAGGTGTATACTTTACACTTTGACACTATAACTTTTTTATTACAGTTTAATTCTTAACATAATAGTCCATTCGTAATATCGATTTAGCCAGATGCTGGCAAGTATCCCTGGTAACTTAACTAGCCTGAAAATCAAGATCAATAAAAAAGAGGCTGTCTCAAAAA